>NZ_CP066018.1:2180734-2492268 GCF_016127575.1 Cupriavidus necator | reverse complement strand
GTCGGCGCAGCCGCTCATGCCCGAAGCGCCCGTGCTGCTCGGAGCGCCGACTGCGCCGGTCGTGGTCTATGGCACGGGCAACGAACTTGCAGCGGTGCCCGACCTGTCGTCCTCGCGCGGCGCCACTGCAGTCCCATTGGTGCAAGTTGTGGCGCAGGCCGTAGATGGCGGGCACATCCTGCGCGCGCAGCCAGCCGGCGCCGGCGATGCCGGCTGGCATCTGACCCTGCCCCATGCCGGCGAACAGGTGGTGGAGGTCCAGCCGGTCTTCCCCGGCCATCTGCTGTTCGTGACGCGCACGCCCGATGGCGCGCAACGCAGCTACCTGGTGCTGGCGGCGACCGGGGAATCGGTCAGCCAGAGCGGAACCGGCGAACGCCTGCACATGGCCACCGGCCAGTTGCTGGCTCCAGGCGCCAGCGTGTTCGTGACCGTTGCCGAATTGCCCGCCGCACCGGCGCAGCCGGGACGCACCGCGCGCCAGGCTTACGAGCTGTCGCTATGGGCTGTCGATGGCAACACGGTCACGCGGGTGTCGCAAACCATGGCCAGCCGGCGCACCGGGCGCCTGCGCTGGCGCGAGATCGCCGGACCGGTACGGGAGGATTTGCCATGACTACCGCGGCGCCTGCCTCCCGGCCCCGGGCCGGGTTCAGCCTGGTCGAGCTTGCGGTTGCGCTGGCCGTCCTCGCGATCCTCGCGGCCATCGCCGTGCCCGCATGGCACGGCCACCTGATGCGGGGATGGCGGGCGCAGGCGCGTACCGCGCTGACCGAGGGAATGCTGCAACTGGAGCGCCACGCCGTCGGCGCCATGACGTTTGCCACCGAACCCGGTGCCGAAGTGGCCGCCGGGGAATGGCCACTACCCGTACCGGCCACCGGCACCGTGCGTCATGTCGTGACAGCCGCGGCATGCCCGCAGGCCGGCCTGGATACCTGTGTTGAATTGCGAGCCGTCCCGCAGCGGCCCGACCCGGAGTGCGGCGTGCTGATCCTGCGCAGCACCGGACAGTGGCTGACGCTACCCGAAGGTGAAGCCGTGCCGCGGCCGCTTCCGTCCCATTGCTGAAGGCGCGATGAACAGCCACGCTCCCCGCCGCCACCATGGCCTGACTCTGGCCGAGCTGCTCGCCGGCCTGGCCATCCTGGCACTGCTGGCGGCGGCATCCTATCCGGTGTTCGGCGGCCTGCTCGCCCGGCAACAGGTCACACTGGCGGCCGACCGGCTGGCGGCATCGCTGGCGCTGGCGCGGGCCACCGCACTGGCGCGCCGCCTCGAGGTGACGCTGCAGCCGCTGCCGGGCGAGGCGACGCTGGGCCCTGGCTGGCAACTGGTCGCGGCAGACGGCGACCCGGATCGCCGCGCGGTGCTGGCCGTGGTCGAACCGGGCATGCCCTGCCTGTGGGTGACGCTGCGCCAGACCGCCCGCGGCACGAATGTGCTGAAATTCCTGCCTGTGGGATACTCTCGTTCTGAGCAGGGCGGTTTCCAGGCCGCCACTTTCACGCTCGGCTGCCGTGGCGAGCAGCGGCAAGTCAGACTGGGCGCGCAGGGACGTATCCGACTCTGCACCCCCGGCCGCGACGCTGACTGCGATGCGACGGAGTCCTCCGGACCACCATAACCCGGCAGCCCTGTATTCCAGATCGCTGCGCCAAGGCAAACGCAACCGCCGAATGTTTTCCGATACCGACCACGCCGCCATGCAACAGGCCCTCGCGCTCGCCGCGCGGGGCATGTTCATCACCACGCCCAACCCGCGCGTCGGCTGCGTGCTCGTCAAGGATGGCCAGGTCATCGGCCAGGGGTTTACCCAGCCGGCCGGACAGGACCATGCCGAGATCCAGGCGATGAAGGACGCGCTGGCGCGCGGGCTGGACCCGGCCGGCTCCACCGCCTATGTCACGCTGGAGCCGTGCAGCCATTTCGGACGCACGCCGCCGTGCGCCGATGCGCTGGTGCGCGCGGGCGTAGCGCGCGTGGTAGCGGCCATGGAGGATCCCAACCCGTCGGTATCCGGGCGCGGCCTGCAGCGGTTGCGCGAGGCCGGCGTGGACGTGCGCTGCGGCCTGCTGGAGAAGGAAGCGCGCGACCTGAATATCGGCTTCGTCTCGCGCATGACGCGCGGGCTGCCGTGGGTGCGCATCAAGGTGGCGGCATCGATGGATGGTGGCACCGCGCTGCATGACGGCACCAGCCAGTGGATCACCGGCCAGGCCGCGCGCGACGACGGCCATGCCTGGCGCGCACGTGCGTGCGCGATCCTCACCGGCATCGGCACCGTGCGCGACGACAACCCCGCGCTGACGGTGCGGGCCATCGCCACGCCGCGCCAGCCCCAGCGGGTGCTGGTCGATTCGCGGCTGGAGGTCCCGCTGGACGCGCAGATCCTGACGCCGGACACCGGCCAGTTCGCCAAGCCGGTGCTGGTGTTCTGCGCGGTGGAGGACCGCGAACGCCAGCGCGCACTGGAAGGCCGCGGCGCCGAAGTCGTGGTCCTGTCCAACCCGCACGGCAAGGTCGAGTTGCGCCGAATGCTGGAAGAACTCGGCCGGCGCGGCATCAATGAGCTGCACGTGGAAGCCGGCTTCAAGCTCAACGGTTCGCTGGTGCGCGAGCATTGCGCCGACGAACTGCTGATCTACCTCGCACCCAAGCTGCTGGGCGATGCCCAGGGCATGTTCAACCTGCCGCCGCTGGCGCGGCTGCAGGACGCCGCACAGTTCCGCTGGCATGAGATCCGGCAGATCGGCGACGACCTGCGCCTGATTGCCCGGCGCAACGACGCGTAGCGCGCCACCCATCGGCACCGCGTATCCAGATTCCAAATACCCAAAGCAGAAGACACCACCATGTTTACAGGCATTGTCGCGGCAGTCGGCCGCATTGATTCCGTAACCCCGCTGGGCGCCGCCGATGCCGGCGTGCGCTTGCATATCGCCGCGGGCGGGCTGGACCTGTCGGACGTCATCATCGGCGACAGCATTGCCATCCAGGGCGCCTGCATGACCGTGATCGCCATGGCGCCCGACAGTTTCGACGTCGAGGTCTCGCGCGAGTCGCTGGACAAGACCGTGGGGCTGGAGAGCACCGGCCGCGTCAACCTGGAAAAGGCACTGCGCCTGGCCGACCGCCTGGGCGGCCACCTGGTGTCCGGGCACGTCGACGGCCTGGGCGAAGTCGTGCACTTCGCGCCGGTGGGCGAATCGCATGAACTGCGCATCCGCGCTCCGCGCGAGCTGGCACGCTACCTGGCCTACAAGGGCTCGGTCGTGGTCAACGGGGTGTCGCTGACCGTCAACCGCGTCAATGACGAAGCCGACGGCTGCGTGTTCTCCATCAACCTGATCCCCCACACCGTGGAAGTCACCACGCTGCAGGAACTCAAGCCGGGCGCGCGCGTGAACCTGGAGATCGACCTGATCGCCCGCTATGTGGAGCGGATGCTGTCGACCGCGCAGGCCCCCGCGTAATCCCGCGGGCTACCTGCCCTCGTCAGGCACGTTATAGGTCTCGCGCAGCTTGTCGGTGAAGGGACGCAGCGCTTCCACGCATGCGCTGCTGTTGCCGCCCTCCATCGTGGACAGGCTCCAGTTGCAGCCGCCGGCGTCCGGCGCGTGCCAGACCACATCGCCAAAGCATGCGCCTTCGCAGGCGGCGAACTTCGACTGCTCGGCGCGTACCAGGGCACGCAGTTCAGCCTTGTTCTTGATCTGCCTCGACATGGTTGTCTCCCTTTGTTGTACAAAGTCCGCGGGCGCGATCGGGCTGCCGCCCTGATTTGAAGTCCGAACCGCCGCTTGCCAGCGCGGCGGCATTCAGGGCGGGGCGTGCCCTTTTGTCCCGAGCATACGCTGACAAACCCCTCCTGTGGCAATTTGCTTGTACCGCCGGCCCCCTGGGAGGCGCGCCGCGCGGGGCCTGGCAGCTTTGTTGTAAGTCAGCTGGTGCCTGCAGCGCCCGAGGCCTAGAATGGTTAAGCAGCGCTTGCAGTCCATGTATGCCCACAGGCGCTCGCCACTCGTTCCCGGGCCTCCCCCCTCGACAACGTCTAGCACCGGTGACTGCTGAAGTCACTCACGGGGACCACCTGGACCTTCATGCTCCCCTGCCCGCCGCGCCGCGCGCTCGTCCGCGAGCTGGCGCTCCCGCCGTTTCTTTCAACTGCCGGCCGGATTGTTGCCCGGCGCCCATGAAGGAACTCACTGTGCCCGACCCCACCGCCAGAATCCTGTATCAGCGACTTCCGGCCACGCGCCTGCTGCGTGACCGGCATCCCACTGCGCCGATGCGCGCGCGCCTGGGCTTTGTGCGCCTGGCCGCGACCCACCTGCACCGTGCCGCCACGCTGCTGATCGACTGGGACCAGGCCGTGGGCAACGGATGGCCGCGGCTGCAGCCGCCGTCCTCCCCCCTGGCGAAGACATTCCGGCGCCCAGGCGCCCGGCGTTTCGCAGGCTTTCCGTGGTCCAGCGGCAAATGGACCTGACACCAAGCGAGGCATGACCATGCTCACCCTGTTGTATTTCCGGCTGAACGACATTGCCGCGGCAAGGCGCGCGCACGCGCAGCTTGGCGAGCTGGCCGCGACTCCCGCACGCATCGACGGGCCATGGTTCTTCCAGCGCGACGACCAGCCGGCCGAAGGCCTGCCCTCG
This sequence comes from Cupriavidus necator, assembly GCF_016127575.1. Taxonomy (NCBI): domain Bacteria; kingdom Pseudomonadati; phylum Pseudomonadota; class Betaproteobacteria; order Burkholderiales; family Burkholderiaceae; genus Cupriavidus; species Cupriavidus necator. Next base: position 2,487,607 of record NZ_CP066018.1, on the reverse strand, counting down.
CCCCACGCGGCACAGGTCACCTATCGCAATGAAGTCGCGGCAGCCGGCATGGCCGCCGGCGCAGTGCTGGTGGCCTGGCTCGTGTTCCGCTACGGCACGCCGGTCAACGCGGCCACGGGCTTCATGGCCTACCTCGGCGGCATGGCGCTGGGCGCCGTGATCGGCCGGTGGCTGGGCAGCGTGATCGGCGCCGGGATCATGCGCGCCGGCCTGAGGCGGCAGAAGCGGCAAATGACCGCAGGCCAGCTGATGATGATCTGCGCGTGCGACCCGCACGCAAAGGGGCGGCTCTGCGAGATCGCCCAGGATGCCGGCGCCGCCGCCATCGACCCACGGGATGGCCGGCTGCCCCTGCGCGGCTGGCTGACAGACCGCCACTGGCCCGCATGGCTTGCAGGCCATGGCCAGCGCGCTGTCCCACACAGGAAACAAGCATGAGCGAGAGTTTTTTCTATCAGCATTGCCACGTTGTCGTGACACTGGCCGAGGTCACCTTCGGCAAGTGGGAATGGACCTATGCGCTGGATGCGCATGCCAGGTTCACCAAACCCAACGCCGGCTTCCTCACGCGCGAGCTCGCGCTGGCTGACGCGACCCGCGCGGCCAGGGCGCGCATCGCCAGGACCTCGCGGCTGCGCGCCGCAGGCCACGACCGCACCGCGCTGGCCGCCGCCGCATAGCCCCGGCCGAGCCAGGCGCCGGCACCCTGCCGGCAACGGGGCGGCCCATGCAGCACCGCGCTCCCCACCCGCTTCAGGCAGGCGCCGCACTTTCCGGCGCCGTCGCCTCACGCCTTGCCTGCCTTGGCGTACAATACCCGGCTTGACTGGGCAACCTGCCGGGCGTATATGGCCTGGCCGGCCCGGCCCGACGCCCCGCCTCAGTCCGGCCGCTTTCAACCGCGGCCATGTTTCCTGCCCCAGCTATTCGCCGGTTTTTCGCTCGATTCGCCCCAATTTGCCGTTCAGCACGCCATGAAAATCGCCCGTACCGAAGACATCATTGCCGACATCCGCGCCGGCCGCATGGTCATCCTCGTCGATGAGGAAGACCGCGAGAATGAAGGCGATCTGGTGCTGGCTGCCGATTTCGTCACACCGGAAGCGATCAACTTCATGGCCAAGCACGGCCGCGGGCTGATCTGCCTGACCCTGACCGCCGAGCGCTGCCGCCAGCTGGACCTGCACCCGATGGTCAGCCGCAACGGCACCCAGCACGGCACCAACTTCACCGTGTCGATCGAGGCTGCCGAGGGCGTGACCACCGGCATTTCCGCCGCCGACCGCGCCCGCACCGTGCAGGCCGCCGTCGCCCGCGACGCCAGGCCGGCCGACCTGGTCCAGCCCGGCCATATCTTCCCGCTGACGGCCCAGCCCGGCGGCGTGCTGATCCGCGCCGGCCATACCGAGGCCGGCTGCGACCTGGGCGCGCTGGCAGGCCTGACGCCGGCGGCCGTGATCTGCGAGATCATGAAGGACGACGGCACCATGGCGCGCCTGCCGGACCTGATCGAGTTCGCGCAGGAACATGACCTGAAGATCGGCACCATTGCCGACCTGATCCACTACCGCAGCCGCACCGAGAGCATTATCGAGCGTGTGGGCGAGCGCGCCATGCAGACGCCCTACGGCACCTTCCACAGCATCGCCTACCGCGACAAGCCCACCGGCCAGGCGCACCTGGCGCTGGTCAAGGGTTCGCCCGCGCCGGACCAGGAAACGCTGGTGCGCGTGCACGAGCCCTTCTCGGTGCTGGACCTGCTGGAAGTGAAGTGCACCACGCATTCCTGGAGCATTCCGGCGGCAATGAAAGCCATCGCCGAGGCCGACAGCGGCGTGATCGTGCTGCTTAACTGCGGCGACTCGGCCGACCAGCTGTTCACGCAGTTCAGCGCGCTGGACGCGCCGCAGTCGCGCCCGCGCCGCAAGCCGGACCTGCGCACCTACGGCATGGGCGCGCAGATCCTGAAGGATGTTGGCGTGGGCAGGATGCGCGTGCTGGCGTCGCCGCAGCGCATGCCCAGCATGACCGGCTTCGACCTCGAGGTCACCGGCTACCAACCCATGAACGGCCAGGCCGACTGAGCCTGCGCCACCCGGACACCCCGGCAGCGCGCACCAGCGCCGTTGCCGCCCCGAAAACTGGAGAACTGAACAATGGATCACGGCTTCTACCCCAGCAACCTCGACGGTGAAGGCCTGCGTATCGGCATCGTGCAGGCCCGCTTCAACGAGCCGGTCTGCGCCGAACTGCTCGAAGCCTGCGTGGCCGAGCTGGAAAAGCTCGGCGTCGAGGGCGAAGACACCCTGGTGGTGACCGTCCCCGGCGCGCTGGAAATCCCGCTGGCGCTGCAGAAGATGTGCGAGAGCGGCCAGTTCGACGCCCTGGTCGCCCTGGGCGCCGTGGTGCGCGGCGAGACCTACCACTTCGAGCTGGTCTCGAACGAGTCGGGCGCCGGCATCACCCGCGTCGGCCTGGACTTCAATGTGCCGATCGCCAATGGCATCCTGACCGTGGATACTGACGAGCAGGCCCACGCCCGCACGCGCGAGAAGGGCCGCGACTGCGCCCGCGCCGCGGTGGAGATGGCCAACCTGGTCGCCGCGCTCGATTCGCTGCGCGGCCAGGAAGATGAAGACGAGGACGACGATGAGTGATACGTCGAACACCCCCGACAACGACGGCGGCAAGACAGCCGGCGGCAAGCCCGCCGCGGCCCGCACCGAGGCCAAGGCACCGCCCAAGAGCGCGCGCCGCCGCTCGCGCGAGCTGGCTCTGCAAGGGCTGTATCAGTGGCTGCTGAACCGTAATGACATCGGGGCGATCCAGGCTCACCTGCATGATGCGCAAGGTTTCAACAAGGCCGACCGCGAGCACTTCGACGCGCTCCTCAACGGCGCCGTACGCGAGGAAGCCCGCCTGACCGCCGCCTTCGAGCCGTTCCTGGACCGCAAGGTCGAAGAACTGTCGCCGGTCGAGCGCGCCGCCCTGCTGGTCGGCAGCTATGAGCTGGTGCACTGCCTCGACATCCCGTACAAGGTCGTGATCAACGAAGCCGTCGAGCTGACCAAGACCTTTGGCGGCGTCGAGGGCTACAAGTACGTCAACGGCGTACTGGACAAGCTTGCCGCCCAGGTGCGCGCGGCCGAGGTCGCGGCGCGCCGCTGAGTTGCCAGCTGAGCCGCCCGCGGGCCGGCCCACGCCATCACGGCTGGCTTGCGCCGGCAGTGATGAAGACGACACCCGCCCCGGCGGGTGTTTTCATTCCTACCTATCCTCTTGCTGAACGGGCCCCGGGCCCGTCCCGGACCACCATGGACATGCAGCACCTGGCCACCGCCTCCCGCCTCGCCAATATCGAAGCCTTCCACGTGATGGAACTGGCCAAGCAGGCCGCCGCGCTGGAACGCGCCGGCCGCCATATCGTGCACATGGGTATCGGCGAGCCGGACTTTACCGCCGCCGAGCCGGTGGTGCGCGCGGCCGAAGCCGCCATGCGCCGCGGCGTGACCCAGTACACCGGTGCGCTCGGCATCCATCCGCTGCGCGAGGCCATCGCGGGCTATTACAAGACGGCCTACGGGCTGGATATCCCGGCCCGGCGCGTGATCGTCACGGCCGGCGCCTCGGGCGCGCTGCTGCTGGCGTGCGCGGTGCTGGTCGAGATCGGCGCCGAGGTGCTGATGCCCGACCCCAGCTACCCCTGCAACCGGCACTTCGTCGCCGCCTTCGACGGCGCCGCGCGCATGATCCCGAGCGGCCCGGCCGAGCGCTTCCAGCTGACCGCCGCGCAGGTCGAGGCCAACTGGGGCGAGCAGACCCGCGGCGTGCTGCTGGCATCGCCTTCCAACCCCACCGGCACCTCGATCCTGCCCGACGAGCTCGCCCGCATCCTGCAGGCCGTGCGCGCGCGCAACGGCTTTGCCATCCTCGACGAGATCTACCAGGGCCTGTCCTATGACGCGCCGCCGGTCTCGGCACTGAGCCTGGACGAGAACGTGGTCACGGTGAACAGCTTCTCCAAGTACTTCAACATGACGGGCTGGCGCCTGGGCTGGCTGGTGGTGCCGGAGGCGCTGGTGGAAGCCTTCGAGAAGGTCGCGCAGAACCTGTTCATCTGCGCGTCGGCCGTGGCGCAGTACGCCGCGCTGGCCTGCTTCACCCCCGAGGCCCTGGCGATCTACGACGAACGCAAGGCCGAGTTCCGCCGCCGCCGCGACCTGATCGTGCCGGCACTGGAGTCCCTTGGCCTGCGCGTGCCGGTGCGCCCCGACGGCGCCTTCTATGTCTACGCCGACTGCCGCGGCGTCAACCACCCCGCCGCCGGCGATGCCGACCGGCTGACGCAGGCGATGCTGCACGATGCGGGCGTGGTCATGGTGCCGGGGCAGGATTTCGGCCCGCATACGGCGAAGGACTACATCCGGATCTCGTACGCGACCTCGCGCGAGAATATCGAGGAGGCGATGGCGCGCCTCGGCAAGCTGTTCCGCTGACCGTCCTCTGCCGCGGCTGAAGCAGGCAAAAGAAAAGCACCCCGCGGGGTGCTTTTCTGATTGGCGGTACCGTTGCGCGCTCAGGCGTTGTGCGGACCGTTGTTCGCTTCCAGTTTCTCGGTCGGGGCCAGCTGCTCGGCCGGGGCCTTGACCTCGACCGGCTTGTCGGCGTTGGCGGGCGCGTTGCGCACGCCCAGCAGCTGGCGCAGGCGGGCACGCTCGGCCAGCACCTTGGCGCCGTAGCCGCCATCGGTAGCCGTGGTGGCACCGACGTAGTACTTCAGGCCGCCTTCGATCGAGCCGGCGCGGGCGATGCAGTCCTTGAGCACCAGCGCGCCGATCTTGATATTGGCATACGGGTTCAGTGCCGCGGCAACGCCGCCGACGGCCTCGTACTTGTCCTGGTGGACCTTGGTCATGACCTGCATCAGGCCCTGCGCGCCCACGCCGCTTTCGGCGTACGGGTTGAAGCTGGACTCGATCGCGATCACGCCCAGGATCAGCAGCGGGTCGATGCCGACCTCGCGGCCGGTCAGGTAGGCCGCCTTCACCAGCTGCGCGGTGGCCTGCGCCGCCACGCGGTACTTGCGGGCGATATAGTCGGCGACGGCCGCCTGCTCGCGCGCGCTGCCCAGCGTGGCGGTGCTGCGGGCGTCTTGCGCCACGCGCGTGACCGGGATCCGCGCGGCGAGGTGCGCGACCGACGGCACCTTGGCGGATGCCGCCAGGGTCCATTCGTCCACGCCCGACACCGTCGGCAGGCCGGCCTTGCCAAAGGCAAGCTTGGCCGCGGCGACGTCCGCCGAATGCGGCGGCACGGCAGTGCTGGCCACGGCAGGCGCGGCCGGCATGGCGGCGCCAACCAGCACCGCGGGTGCCTCGTCACCCGCCAGCAGCGCGGCCAGCGTGGTGCGCCATTCCTGGCTCAGCGACAGCGACACGGCCGAAACGACCGCGACCACGCCCAGGCTGTTCAGCGCGTACTTCAGCGTTGTGCGGCCACCGCGCAACGCGCGGCCCGCGACCGGATGCGCAAGACGGACCTGCAATGCCCGACTCACTCCGGGTACCGGCTGTCGGAGACGGACCTGCAAGGCCCGCCCGATGCCGGGAAGATGAAGGGTTTTCCAACCGCTCATGCTTACCTCCATCCGTTGCCCGCTTCGCGCGCCCGACTGCGGCACGCGCCCGATCTCAACGTACTCAAGTAAGGATGCCGCGCCGTCCAGCAGTGACGACCAAGCATCTGTTGGCAGGCGCTCCCCGTGCGCCCAACTGGAAACAGGCTACGCTCTGGGGGAGCGCACCCTGCCACGACTAAACTCACTACGCTCCGGCAAGTCGCCGGAGGCGACCGGTCGGCCCGCCTTGCTTCGGGTCCATACATCGGTCCTTGCTGGAGGGACTTTCTGGCACATTTTCTTTATGTGCACCCCTTGACACAGGGGGAAAATCCATGTTGCGACGCAACACTCCAGGAGCAAGACCGGATTGTAGGAACGGTGTTATATCCCGTCAAGAATAATAACTTCGGTTTCTACTACTTACAGTTATTTGTAACAATGATTGCCATGTCGCCACCGGATCACCCGATTGCCCGCAAACGCAGGCCTGGCCTTGGCTGGTCGCTCGGAAAAGTACGCTGTCAGCGACAAAAAACTTACAATTTGCGCGGCTTGGCTTTGATGATTTTTTTGCCGCGGCGCCGGTGAATGTGTATCGTCACCGACTTCGACGCCGCCTTGCAGAGGCTTTCCCCCAGCCCCGCACCACAACAGAATTCACTATGCAATACAAAGACTTGCGCGATTTCATCGGCCAACTCGAAGGCATGGGCGAGCTGCGGCGCATCGCCCGGCCGGTTGCGCCCAACCTGGAAATGACCGAAGTCTGCGACCGGCTGCTGCGCGCTGGAGGCCCCGCGGTCCTTTTTGAGAAACCTTCCGGAGCCAGCACCGATGGAGGTATCTATAGCGTCCCCGTACTGGCCAATCTGTTCGGCACGACACACAGAGTCGCACTTGGCATGGGCGCCGAATCGATGGAGGACCTGCGCGACATCGGCCGGGTCTTGTCAGCATTGAAGGAACCGGAACCGCCGCGCGGCCTGCGCGAGGCCGGCAAGCTGTTCACGCTGGCCAAATCTGTGTGGGATATGGCACCAAAGCGCGTCAGCAGCCCGGCCTGCCAGGAGGTGGTGTGGGAAGGCAACGACGTCGACCTGGCGCGCCTGCCGATCCAGACCTGCTGGCCCGGCGACGCCGCGCCGCTGATCACCTGGGGCCTGGTGGTGACCAAGGGCCCGCACAAGAAGCGCCAGAACCTTGGCATCTACCGCCAGCAGGTGATCGGCCGCAACCAGGTCATCATGCGCTGGCTGGCGCACCGCGGCGGCGCGCTGGATTTCCGCGAGCATGCGCTGGCCAATCCCGGCAAGCCCTTCCCGATCGCGGTGGCGCTGGGCGCGGACCCCGCCACCATCCTGGGCGCGGTGACGCCGGTGCCCGATACGCTGTCCGAGTACCAGTTCGCCGGCCTGCTGCGCGGCAGCCGCACCGCGCTGGCCGGCTGCCTCACGCCGACGCTGTCCGAGCTGAGCGTGCCCGCGTCGGCCGAGATCGTGCTCGAAGGCCATATCCAGCCCGACCCGAACCACCCGTCCGGCTACCAGCATGCGCTGGAAGGCCCGTTCGGCGACCACACCGGCTATTACAACGAGCAGGACTGGTTCCCGGTGTTCACCATCGACCGCATCACCATGCGGCGCGACCCGATCTACCACTCCACCTACACCGGCAAGCCGCCCGATGAGCCGGCGGTGCTGGGCGTGGCGCTGAACGAGGTGTTCGTGCCGCTGCTGCAGAAGCAGTTCCCGGAGATCACCGACTTCTACCTGCCGCCCGAGGGCTGCAGCTACCGCATGGCGCTGGTGCGCATGAAGAAGCAGTACGCCGGCCATGCCAAGCGCGTGATGTTCGGCGTGTGGAGCTTCCTGCGGCAGTTCATGTATACGAAGTTCATCGTGGTGGTCGATGACGATGTCGACGTGCGCGACTGGAAGGAAGTGATCTGGGCCATCACCACACGGGTCGACCCCAGCCGCGACACGGTGCTGGTCGACAACACGCCGATCGATTACCTGGACTTCGCCTCGCCGGTGTCGGGCCTGGGCTCCAAGATGGGCATCGACGCGACCGACAAGTGGCCGGGCGAGACCACGCGCGAATGGGGCACGCCGATCTCCATGGATGCCGCGGTCAAGGCGAAGGTCGACACCATGTGGGAAAGCCTGTTCGAGCGTCCGGCCGGCAACTGAATCTAAGGGCCGTTATCATTGCAGGCTGATGCCGGCTGCCGCCACACGAGCCCGGCATACCCATCGCCACCATCCGATGCCCGCGACAGACGGGCCCGAGGAGGAGACATGAGCACCCCCGCCCCTCTGACCGAAGGGAATCTGATGTGGACGCCGTCCGCGGCGTTCCGCGACAGCAGCCAGATCGCCGCCTTCATGCGCTGGCTGCGCGCCGAGCGCAGCCTGGCCTTTGACGACTACGACAGCCTGTGGCAGTGGTCGGTCACCGAGCTGGAAGCCTTCTGGGATGCCGTGCGCGCGTATTTCGACGTGCATTTCGACACGCCCGCCACGCAGGTGCTGGACCGCCACACCATGCCGGGCGCGCGCTGGTTCGAAGGCGCGACGCTGAACTACGTGCAGCAGGTATTCCGCCATGCCGGCACCAGCACCGGCACCGCCCGCCAGCGCGCCGCGATCCGTTACGCCGGCGAAGCGCAGCTGCTGGCCGAAGTGAGCTGGGACACCCTCGAAGCCCAGGTCGCGTCGCTGGCGCATGCGCTGCGCCAGATGGGTGTGCAGCGCGGCGACCGTGTCGCCGGCTACCTGCCCAATATCCCCGCCACCATCGTCGCCTTCCTCGCCACCGCCAGCCTCGGCGCGGTGTGGTCGGGCTGCGCGCCCGACATGGGCCAGGTGGCAGTGATCGACCGCTTCCGCCAGATCGAGCCCAAGGTGCTGATAGCAGTCGATGGCTACCGCTATGGCGGCAAGGTCTACGACCGCGCCCCGGTGGTGGCAGACCTGGTCGCCACCCTGTCCTCGCTGACCGATCTCGTGCTCGTGCCACAGGTCGGCAGCAATGCGGCGCCGCCCGCCGGCGTGCGCACCCATGCCTGGCAGGAGGTGCTGGCGCACGACGTGCCGCTGGCGATCGAGCCGGTGCCGTTCGACCACCCGCTGTGGATCGTCTATTCGTCCGGCACCACCGGCATGCCCAAGCCGATCGTGCATGGCCATGGCGGCATCGTCATCGAGCAGCTCAAGCTGATGGCCTTCCATAACAACCTGGGCCCGGACGATGTCTTCCACTGGTACAGCAGCAGCGGCTGGATCATGTGGAACGCGCAGGTGGCCGGGCTGCTGCTGGGCACCACCATCGCACTGTATGACGGCAACCCGGCTTATCCGGATGCCGGCGTGCTGTGGCGCTTCGTCGACGATGCCGGCGTGACCATGTTCGGCGCCGGCGCGGCCTTCTTCACCAACTGCATGAAGGCGGGCATCGAGCCGGCGCGCATCGCCGACGTGTCGCGCCTGCGCGGGCTCGGCTCGACCGGCTCGCCGCTGCCGGTCGAGGCCTACGACTGGATCTACCGCCATGTGCGCGAAGACATCTGGCTGGTGCCGATGTCGGGCGGCACCGACTTTGCCGGCTCGTTCGTCGCCGGCTGCCCGCTGCTGCCGGTCTATTCCGGCGAGATGCAGTGCCGCTGCCTGGGCGCCAGGGTGGAGGCCTTCGACGACCACGGCCAGCCGCTGCTCGACGCGGTGGGCGAACTGGTCTGCACCGAGCCGATGCCGTCGATGCCGCTCTACCTGTGGGGCGACACCGACGGCAAGCGCTATCGCGACAGCTATTTCGACACCTATCCCGGCGTCTGGCGGCATGGCGACTGGATCAAGATCACAAGGCGCGGCGGCGCTGTGATCTACGGGCGCTCGGACGCCACCATCAACCGCCACGGCATCCGCATGGGCACCAGCGAGCTGTACCGCGTGGTGGAAGACCTGCCGGAGGTGCTCGACAGCATGGTGGTCGACCTGGAATACCTGGGCCGCGAATCCTATATGCCGCTGTTCGTAGTGCTGCGCGAAGGCCTGGTGCTGGATGATGCGCTGCGCGACACCCTGCGCGCGCGCATCCGCGACGCGCTGTCCTCGCGCCACGTGCCCAACGAGATCGTGCAGGTGCCCGGCGTGCCGCGCACGCTGTCGGGCAAGAAGATGGAGGTGCCGATCAAGAAGCTGCTGCTCGGCCATGCGCCGCAGGGCATCGCCAACCGCGATGCGATGGCCAACCCGGACACGCTCGACTGGTACTTCGACTACGCCGCACGCTTCCTGGCTGCGCGGCAAGCCGAATCGGCCACGGCGTAGCGTCAGCGCCGGCGGCGGCCGCTAGAACTCCACATCCAGCTCGCTGATTTCGTCGGGTTCCTCGCGCGCCGCCGCGATCCACTCCTGCAGTTCCGGCATCGACAGGATCTGCTTGCAGTAGGCAACCGGCACGGGATCGAGCATCACGCCATAGGTGACAAAGCGCGTCACCACCGGCGCGTACATGGCGTCGGCCATGGTGCGCGTGCCGAACAGGTATGGCCCGCCGTAGCGCGTCAGGCATTCGGTCCAGATCGCCGTGACGCGATCGATGTCCGCCTGCGCACGCGACCACACCTTCATCCCGGGGAAATGCCCCTTCAGGTTCATCGGCAGCGCCGAACGCATCGCGGCGAACCCGGAATGCATCTCGCCGCAGATGGCACGGCAGTGGGCACGCGCGGCGCGGTCTTCCGGCAGCAGGCCAGCCTTGGGGTGGATTTCATTCAGGTATTCGGCGATTGCCAGCGTGTCCCACACCGTCACGCCGTGGTGGCGCAGGCACGGCACCAGGATCGACGGGGACAGCAGCAGGATTTCCGCACGCGCCGCGGCGTCGTCCGGCGGCACCAGCACTTCTTCGAATTCCAGGCCGGCAAAGCGCGCCAGCAGCCAGCCGCGCAGCGACCATGAGGAATAGGTCTTGCTGCTAATGGTGAGTGTGGTCTTGGACATCGCGCCTCCTTTACTGCTTGTTGCCGCTAATGGCCGCGCACCTATGCAGTGCATCCGGCAGGCACCAGTCTGAAGCCGCTGCGCGCAACGCGCCGCGAAGCGGCGCCATGCCCATGCGCCAGGCGCATGCCTCGCTACTTGCGCGGCATTGTCCGCCCGCTCACAGCACAATGCGCAAGGCGCGTGCCAGGCATAAACTGATGGCATGCATATTGCGGCTCGCAAGAACCAGAATAGCGGGGACCGAGCCATGCTGTACCACGCCTACCAGATCTACGCGGACATGATACTGCCGGCCTGCACGCTGGCGGAGCTGGCTGCCGCGACGCTGGCGGCAAATCCCAGGTCCGGTGGTTTCGACGCGGTGCCCCGCCTGCGTGCCGCCTGCGAGCTCATCGCACTGGTGCGGCTCACGCACCACCGGCCGGCCTTCGGCATCGACCACGCAACCGTCGGCGGCCAGCCGGTGCCGGTCACCGAGGAAGTCGTCGCGCGCACGCCGTTCTGCTCGCTGCTGCACTTCCGCCGCCACGGCATCGTCGGCCAGCCGCGCGTGCTGCTGGTGGCGCCGATGTCCGGCCACTTCGCCACGCTGCTGCGCGGCACGGTCCAGACCATGCTGGCCGACCACGACGTCTATCTCACCGACTGGCACAACCCCCGCGACATTCCGTTGCTGGCCGGGCGCTTCGGCTTCGATGAATTCGTGCAGCACCTGATCGGCTTCCTGCAGACGCTGGGCGGAGGCACGCATCTGGTGGCGATTTGCCAGCCTGCCGTGGCAGCGCTGGCGGCAGCGGCACTCATGGCCGAGGACGGGGATCCCGCCCAGCCGCCCAGCCTGACGCTGATGGCCGGCCCCATCGACGCGCGCGTCAATCCGACCAAGGTCAACGCGCTGGCCATGAGCCAACCCCTCGAATGGTTCGAGCGCACCTTGATCGGCATGGTGCCGCTGCGCTTTGCCGGCGCGATGCGGCGCGTCTACCCGGGCCACGTGCAGCTGCTGGCCTTCATGAGCATGAACCCGGAGCGGCACGAACAGGCGCTGCGCGAGCTCTACGCCCTGCGCGAGCGCGGCGAGCACGACAAGGCCGATGCCATCCGCGACTTCTACATCGAGTACTTCGCCACCATGGACCTGACCGCGGAGTTCTACCTGGAAACCGTCAGCCTGGTATTCCAGCGCTTCCTGCTGGCCCAGGGCCTGCTTGACGTGAGCGGACGCCGTGTCCGCACGCGCGCCATCCACCGCACCGCCCTGCTCACCGTGGAGGGTGAACGCGACGATATCTGCGCCATCGGCCAGACCGTGGCGGCGCAGGACCTGTGCTCCAGCCTGCGCCCCTACATGCGCATGCATCATGTGCAGACCGGGGTCGGGCACTATGGCGTGTTCAACGGCAGGCGGTGGGAGACGCAGGTGTACCCGCTGGTGCGCAACACCATCTACACCAGCAGCTAACCCGGCAGCCGCCAGCGCGCTGGCCTCGCTTATCATGGCAGCTGCGCCGGGCGGCACGCGAACGGCGCGGCACCAACGATCAACATGCCATTGCTACCGACACAAGACTTCCAGGGCCAGCCGCTGGTCCGGATCGGCGATGCCGACACGTTCCTGCTGCTCGCCCCGCAACACGGCGGGCGGCTGGTCCGCTGGGTGCACCGCGGACAGGACATCCTCTACTGGCCGGACGCTGCCGACTGGTCCCGCCCGGCCAAGGTCCGCGGCGGCAACCCGCTGCTGTTTCCGTTTATCGGCCGGCATTTTGCCGATGGCAATCCGGGCCAGTGGCGCGACGGACAAGGGACCATGCGCACGCTGGCGCAGCACGGCTTTGCGCGCGACCTGCCCTTCGACGTCAGCGCCATCGACGCGCAAGCCGCGATCACGATGACGCTGCGCGACAGCGATGCAACGCGGGCCGGCTACCCCTTTGCCTTTGTCTTCGACGCCATCTACCGCTTGCTGCCCGACGGCCTCGAAGTCACGCTGCGCACCATCAATACCGGCGCGCAACGCCTGCCCTGCTATCCCGGCCACCATTTCTATTTCGCGCTGCCGCACGCGCAACGTGGCGCCGCGTCGCTGGCATTGCCGGGCACGGACCGCATGCGCCAGCTACCCGATGGCAGCCCCGGGCCCGCAGAGCGGGGCGAGACGACTTACTGGCTGGACGACGCACGCCTGCAGGACACGTTCCACGTCTTTCGCGACAGCCCGTCCGCCGCGCTGGCGATGCCGGACCGCCGCGTCACGTTCGAACTCGACCTTGCCGGCAGCGCGCCATGGCATGCCGTGACGACCTGGTCCGAAAACGAAACCTCCGACTTCTATTGCGTGGAACCGTGGGCAGGCCTGCCCGACGCGATCCACCACGGTCAGGGGCTGCGCTGGATCGAGCCGGGGCAAACGGAAAGCGCGATATGCCGGCTGCGGGTGGCTGGCTGAGTCAGTGCACCCGGCTCAGCGCTCGAAATCCAGTCCGCCGATCAGGATCGCCGGGTCAGCCTGCGACAGCGAGCGGAAATCGATCCCGCGCGGCTCCTGCCAGGCGCGCAGCTTTGCCGGCAGCGCCGCCAGGTAACCGGCAAAGCGCGTCTCGCCCCCTGCCGCAAACAGCCGTTGCACCTCCAGCCCGTCCCACGCCAGCGTGATATCCAGCGCATAAGGGTGGCGCCGCAGGTCCGGCGGGCCATCCCCGGTTACGCGCAGGCGCGGCGGCCAGCCGGGGGCTTCGGCGGGCAGGGTGTGGAGTTGCACGCGCCGGTCATGCTGGCCAATCGCGGCGGCGATGCGCGGCAGGCATTCCGCTTCAAAGCGGGCGAAGAAATCGGTGGTCAAGGTGGCGGCGTCCTGACGTTGCGAGTTGGAGCGATGGCGGCACACAGCCGTGCGCCATCGTGCCAGCAACTATACGCCGCCGGGTGTCATACCGGGCGGTAGACCTGGAAGCCCAGCCCCGGCGACAGCACCTCGGTCTCCCCTTCCTGCAGCGCCACCGGCCGCAGGCTGCCATTGGCCATCGACTCCCCCGCAAACTCAGCGATATTGCGCAGGCGGGCCGCCGGGATCCCCAGCGCGCTGAGGCGCAATTCCAGATCCTCCGCGGTGCCCGCCGCCACTGCGCCCGCAATCGCCCGCTTGAGCGCGGCCGGATCGAGCGAGCGCACGAAGGCAGGCAAGGCGCCCGCATCCAGCGGCGTCTCGAACAAGGCCGGATCTTGCGCAAGCCCGCCCAGCCCGAGTGCGTCAAGCAGCGCCAGCAACTGCTTCGGCGTATTCGCGCCGATCGCCAGCCAGCCATCCTGCGTGCGGAAGAAATCGGCCGACGGGCTGCCCGAATAGCCCTGGTTGCCCTGCCGCGCCGGCACGCCGCCGGTGGTCATGGCATCGCACGTCATCGGATACATCAGTTGCAGGCCGGCGGTGGCCATCGAGACATCGAGCAGCATGCCCCGCCCCGTGCGTTCGCTCTCGCGCACGCCGGCCAGGATGGCAAAGGCGGCCAGCATGCCGGTGGCCGAGTCGATCACCGGGAAGCCGGTCTTCATCGGCGGATCGCCCTCGGTGCCGCCCATCCAGGCCATGCCGGTGGCGGCCTGCACCACGTGGTCGTAGGCAGGCCGGCCATGCCACTGCGCCGCGCCGCGGCCAAAGCCCGAGATGCTGCAATAGACCACGCGCGGATTGCGCGCGCGCACGGCTTCATAGCCCAGCCCGAAGCGCTCGAGCACGCCCGGCCGCAGGTTGTCGACGAAGACATCGCAGCGGCCGGCCAGTTCCAGCGCGTGTTCGCGCCCTGCCTCATCCGACAGGTCGAGCGCCAGCGACGACTTGCCCGCATTGAGCGCGACAAAGGCGGCATGCCCCTTGCCCGCGCGGCGCATCACGTCGCCACCGCCGGCGCTCTCGACCTTGGTGATCCGCGCCCCCAACTGCGCCAGCAGGAAGGTGGCAAACGGCCCGGCGATCACGTGCGAGAAATCCAGCACGGTGATGCCGGCCAGCGGGGCAAAATCCGGTTGTGGAGTGAGGGTCATGGGATAGCCTATTCGATGGTGATGCGGTTCTTGTCGATAACCTGGCGGATGCGGGTGGTCTCATCGGCCACCAGCCGCGAGAAGGCTTCAGGCGTGGGCGTCGGCGCAAGCACCGCGCCCATCTCGGCATAGCGCCGGCGCAGGCCGGGATCGCCCAGCGCCTGCAGCACCGCGGCATGCAGCCGCGCCACGATCGGCGCGGGCAGATGCGGCGGCGCCCAGATGCCGCTCCATGCGTCGAGATCGAGATCCTTGCGGCCCAGCGCCTCATTCAGCGTGGGCACCTGCGGCAGCACCGCGGCGCGGCTGGCCGAGGTCACCGCCAGGGCCCGCACCTTGCCGCTGGCGATCTGCGGAATCGCCGTCGCCGCCACCGGGAAGCCGAACTGCGTGTCGCCCTTTATCAGCGATGGCACGATCTCGACCGAGCCCTTGTACGGCACATGCACCACGTCGATGCCGGTGGCCGACGCAAACGCCGCGCCCGACACATGCGCGGCCGAGCCGATCCCGCCCGAGGCGTAGTTCAGCGTGCCCGGCGCGCGCCGCGCCGCGGCGACCAGGTCGGCCACGTTCCGGTACGGCGAGCCGGCGCTGACCACCAGCACCGCCGGACTGACGCCGACGCGGATGATGTGGGTGAACGCCATCGGGTCGAACTTCGCGCCGGGCTGCAGCAGCTTCTGCGTGACATGGGTCGAGGCACCCAGCATCAGCGTGTAGCCATCCGCCGGCTGCTGCGCGACAAACTCCGCGGCCAGGATGCCGCCTGCACCGACCTTGTTCTCGACCACCACCGGCTGGCCAAGCTCTCGCGCCAGCAACTCAGCCAGCTTGCGGGTCTGGATATCCGGACCGCCGCCGGCGGCGTAGGGCACCACCAGCCGGATCGGGCGGTTGGGATAGGGACTGGCCGCACCGGCCCTGCCCAGCGCGGCAGCGGCCGGCAGCGCCAGCAGGGACTTCAGCAGCAGGCGGCGCCCGACGTTGGCATGCATCGCATGTCTCCTCCATGGTTTGCCCCGATTGTCCGGCGCCGGGCCATTCGAAACAATTATCCAGTCTTGATGGAACCATCACGTTTTGTTATGAGTCCCGCCTCCCCTACGCGCGCCAGCGCCGCCACGCCGTCTCCCAACCGGATTGACCGGCTGCGCATCCGGCACCTGCGCCTGCTCGACCTGGTGGCGCGCAGCGGCTCGCTGACCGCGGCCGGCGAAGCGCTGCATATCAGCCAGCCCGCCGTCACCAAGATGCTGCAGGAACTGGAGTACGCCTTCGGCTGCAGGCTGATCGAACGCACCACGCGCGGCGGACGGCTGAGTGCCGCGGGCGAACGCGCGCTGGAGCGGCTGCGCGTGGTGCTGGGCGTGATCGACGCCGCCGGCGAGGCGCTGCAGGCGCGCCCGGAAGTGCCGCTGGTCCGGCTGGGCATGCTGCCGCTGGTGGGCGTGGACGTGCTGCCGCAGGCGGTCGCGCTGCTGCGGGCCCAGGACGCGCTGCCGCGGCTGGCAGTGCGCGAACATAGCGTCGGCGGCCTGACCGCAATGCTCTGCGAAGGCGAACTCGACTGCATCGTGGGCCGGCTGCAGAAAGACGACACCGACCAGCTCAAGGCCAGGGTCCACATCACCCCGCTGCGCGATGAATACCTGGCCGTGGTCTGCGCCCCCGCCCACGCGCTGGCGCGGCGCCGCGAGGTCGCGCTGGCGGACCTGCATGAAGGTCCCTGGATCCTGCCGCCGCGCGGCACCCACACGCGCGACGTGTTCGAGCAGCCATTCCTCGACGCCGGCCAGCTGCCGCCCGTTCCGCATATCGAATCGGCCTCGTTCCACAGCAACCTGGCCATGACCGCCGCGGGCGGCTTCCTGACGGTGGCGCCGGCCACGGCGCTGGCCCACTACCAGGCCATGTCGATGGTGCGGGAAGTGCGGCTGCGCACCCCGTTTGCATCGGGCCGGCTGGTCTTCATCACCCCGGCGCAGATCGAGGCGCCGCCCGCCGTGATCCGGTTGCGCGAAGCCCTCGAAGCGGTGACAAGGCAGGACACCGGCGCACCGCCGGCACGCGCGCGGCGCCGCTGACAGGTCACGGTCTGGCTGCCGCACTACACTGGCAATGGATGCACCGCCATTTCCGGCCCCAGGGAACCGGCCGCCTTTCCACGGCCCCAGCCAGTGCTGACCACCCGATGAACCGCCTCAGGTACGCAGTAAGCCTGTCCTATGAAGTCATGGATCCCATGGCGGACTTCCTGCTCAATATCGAAGCCGCCCGCACGCCCCGGCAGTCCGTCGTCTCGGAGCAGCTGACGCTGCCGCCCGGCCTCGAGACCGCCCGCTACACCGATCCCGTGCTGGCCAACCGGCTGCTCAGGCTGCGCGCACCCCAGGGCCCCCTCGGCATCCGCTATGAGGCGATCATCGACATCGATCACTACCTGGAAGACGGCGACAGGTTGTCAGAAGTGCCCGTTGCCGAGCTGCCCTTCGATGTCCTGCCCTACCTGGCACCAAGCCGCTACTGCGAATCCGACCGCCTGATGGAATTCGCCAGCCGCGAGTTCGGCGGCATGCTGCGGGGCTATGTGCGCGTCTACGCCATCCGCGAGTGGGTGCGCAATCATGTGCGCTTCCTGTCGCGGTCCACCAACGAACGCACCTCGGCTGCCGACACAATCGTGGAACGCACCGGCGTCTGCAGGGATTTCGCCCACCTGATGATCGCCCTGTGCCGCGCGCTGAGCATCCCGGCACGCATGTCCAGCAGCCTCGACTACGGCGCGGACGCAGACATGGGCGGGCCGGATTTCCACGCGGTGGTGGAGGTCTACCTGTCGCACCGCTGGTACCTGCTGGATCCTTCGGGCATCTCGATCCCCACCGGCCTGCTTCGCATCGGCACCGGCCGGGATGCCGCGGACATACCGTTTGCGGCCATCTTCGGCCAGGTAAGGTCGGAGCGGCCCGCGGTGGAAATCGAGCCGTTGACGGATGCGGCGGCTGGCATCGGGATGCCGGTGTTTACGCCGCAGGCGATTTCTACGTGGTAGCGGATCCGGACGTTAGTGCTCGCACAGGCACTTATTTTGCCCGTACCGCAGCTGGCAGCTTGCGTCCTCGCCAGAAATCCGCATAGAATCGCGGGTTCGCGGGCGTCGTATAATGGCTATTACCTTAGCTTCCCAAGCTAAAGACGTGGGTTCGATTCCCATCGCCCGCTCCACTTCCAGTCGAGACAAGCCGCCTTTGCCACCATTACGGTGATCTGCCCGGCGGCTTTTTTGTTGCCATGCTTCCCCAAGACCCCAGCACCGAACCGACGCCGGCTGACGACGCCGCGCCGGTAGACAGCGCCGGACAAGCGTCCGCCCCCTCTCCTGCCGATCCTGAAGGCGTTGCGCATCCGCGCCGGATCCGTTCGTTCGTGCGCCGCGCGGGGCGGACCTCGACCGGGCAGCAGCGTGCCATCGACGAAGTCGGGCCGCGCATGATGGTGCCGTACGCACCGCAGCCACTGGACTGGGAGGCAACATTTGGCCGCAAGGCGCCGTCGATCCTTGAGATCGGCTTCGGCATGGGTGAGACCACCGCGCATATCGCCGGCCTGCGGCCGCAAGACAACTTCCTGGGCTGCGAGGTGCATGAGCCCGGCGTGGGCGCGCTGCTCAAGCTGATCGACGAGCGCGGCCTGGCCAATGTGCGGATCCTCCAGCACGATGCGGTGGAGGTGATCGCGCATATGCTGACCGATGACTGCCTGGACGGCGTGCATATCTACTTCCCGGACCCCTGGCACAAGAAGCGCCACAACAAGCGCCGGCTGGTGCAGCCGCCGCTGGTGAAGGTGCTGGCCGCGCGGCTGAAGCCGGGCGGCTATATCCACTGCGCGACCGACTGGGAAGAGTACGCGCATCAGATGCTGGAAGTGCTGTCGGGCGAGCCGTTGCTGGAGAACACCTCGACCGCTGCGGACGGATTTGCCGAGCGGCCCGATTACCGGCCCGTGACCAAGTTCGAGCGGCGCGGCGTGCGCCTCGGGCATGGCGTGTGGGACGTGGTCTTTCGCAAGCGCGCCGCCTGAGCGCTGGCGACGGAGAAACAAAAAAGCGTGGCACCCGCCACGCTTTTTTGTTGCCTGCTGCAATCCCGCTCAGGCGTGCCAGGACACCAGGCCGGAGTACGCGGTCAACAGCACCACGATGCCGAAGGCGATACGGTACCAGGCAAACGGCTTGAAATCATGCGTGGCGACGAAACGCAGCAGCCAGCGCACGCACAGGAAGGCGGACAGGAAGGCAAAGACGAAGCCCACCGCGAAGATGCCGAGGTCGTCCCCGTTCAGCAGCGCGCGCGCCTTGTACAGCTCGTACACGGTGGCGCCGAAGATCACCGGGATCGCCAGGAAGAACGAGAATTCGGTGGCCACCTGCCGCGACAGCCCGAACAGCATGCCGCCAATGATGGTGGCGCCCGAGCGCGAGGTGCCCGGCACCAGCGCGAAGCATTGCGCCAGGCCGACCTTGAGGGCATCGCGCCAGTTCAGGTCATCGACCGATTCAATCCGCGGCGCGCCGGCCTTGGCGGCCTCCAGCAGCGCATTGCCCTGCGGATGCGAGACCGTGCCGCGGCGCGCGTCGCGCCATTCGGCCAGCAGGATCACCACGCCGCCAACAATAAAGGCCAGCGCCACCGAGATCGGGTTGAACAAGTGGGCCTTGATCCATTTGCCGAAGATAAAGGCCAGCACGATGGCCGGCACCGAGGCGATCACCACGTTGGCGGCAAAGCGTTGCGCGAGCGGCTCGGCGCGCAGGCCGCGCACCACGTTGCCGATGCGCGCGCGGAATTCCCAGCAGACCGCCAGGATCGCGCCGAACTGGATCACGATTTCGAAGATCTTGCCCTTCTCGTCGTTGAAGTCGAGCAGCTGGCCGGCCAGGATCAGGTGGCCGGTGCTGGAGATGGGGAGAAACTCGGTCAGTCCTTCGACGATGCCGAGTATCACGGCTTTCAGGGCAAGTGCGATTTCCATGCGGAACGGAGAAACGTGGTCATGGGCGTTGCCCGGCATGCGCGCCGGACCGCCTGGATTGTTGTATGAGCGCCCCGGTCACGGGCGGTTGATCTTGACGTTGATGCCGTCTGGCAAAACGGTGATTGTACCGGGTGCCACATTCGTGCCGGCAACCCGCAGCTGGTCTTCGCGGAAGGTATAGAGCGGATAGTCCTGCAGCAGCTGCTCGGCCAGGATGCCGCCCAGCGCGTTGAGCTGGCGCGAAAACTGCGCGGGCATGCCCTGCACGTCGAAGCGCTGCACCTCGGGGTCCTGCAGCACCACCGAGCGCGTGGGTTCGTCATAGCGCAGGCCGCTGTCCAGCGCAAAACGCCCTGACAGGGCCCGGCTGAAGAACAGCTTGTTGTCGATCATGGCGTCAAACTGCACGTTGACGCGGTTGCGCGCCGGGTCCAGCGTCAGCTGCGGGTTGGTCAGCTGGATGTCGAACAACTCCATATAGCGCTTGTTGAACGGAAACTTGCGCTCCAGCGCCGCCTGCAGCTGGCTTTGCGAGAAGGTGTATTCGTTGCGGAAGGCGCCGCAGGCGGCCAGGCCCACGGCCAGCGTGGCCGCGGCTGCCGCGGCAAGCCAGCGCCGTCGGGAAGTCCGGATCATATTGCCTCCGATTGCGGGATAGTCAGGTGGCGTACCAGGCGTCATGCGAGCGGACCGGGCCGCCCGGGCCCGGCCTGCGGCGCGGTCAGGATTTCCAGCCGGGTCAGCCAGTGCAGCGCGGCTTCGCGCGAATCGCCGCACATCTCGGCCGACGGCTTCAGGCCGCCGCAGAACGCAGGCCGGTCCGGGCTGCCGAATACCGCGCAGCGCATATCCGGCAGCAGCTGCGCGCACGGCATGCCCGCCGGCTTGCCGGCGGGCATGCCGGGTAGCGGCGAGGCAATCGACGGGGCGATGCAGCAGGCGCCGCAGCCCGCGCGGCAGGAAAGGTCTGACCGGCAGCTCATGACGATGGTTCAGGATGGGCGGCCGCCAGGCGGCCAGCATAAAGGGGACATTGTGCCCGAAGGGCCGCTGCCGTCCTGTAAGAAAAGGAAAACGCGGTAAGCCGCGCCCGGGCATCGCCGGGAAAAGCGCACAACAAGCCACACGTCGTAAATCCGCCTCAGTGCAATCCCGGTGTGTTCCCGAGGGTCGCCGGCCTGCGCTTGACCCCCTCATGGCGCTCATCTACATTACTGACCCACAAGTTATTAACTTTCCGAGCCGCCCCCACGTGCCCCGCAGTACCCGCAAGACACCCGTGAAAACGCCCGCCGATGCGCACAAGGACGCCGACACCCCGCGCTGGAGCCGGCGCAAGGCCGCCCGCCCGCAAGAGCTGGTGGCCGCCGCGCTCGACCTCTTCGTTGAGCGCGGGTATGCGGCCACCCGGCTGGAAGACGTGGCCGCGGCGGCCGGCGTGTCCAAGGGCACGGTCTATCTTTACTTTGCCAACAAGGAAGAGCTGTTCAAGTCGGTGGTGCGCGAGAACCTGGTGCCGGCACTGGCGCGCGGGTCGGACCTGGTCGACGCCTACGACGGCAGCACGCCCGAGCTGTTGCGCGAGCTGCTGCGCGGCTGGTGGGGCCTGATCGGCGCCACGCCGGTGGCGGGGCTGACCAAGCTGATCATGGCCGAGTCGGCCAACTTCCCGGACATCGCCCGTTTCTATAACCAGGAAGTGATGATGCCGGGCGACGAGTTGTTCGCCAAGGTGCTGGCCCGCGGCGTGGCGCGCGGCGAATTCCGCGCGATGCCGGCCAACCCCACCACGACGCTGGTCTGTGCGCCGCTGGTGTTCCTGATGCTGTGGCAGCGCGCGCTGCGCGCCACCGCCGAGAAGGACATCGACCCCGAGGCCTTCCTGGACGGCCTGCTGGACACGCTGCTGTTCGGGCTCACCACCGGCGATGCCCGCAATCGCCCGCTGCCGCCGCAGACCGGCCCCTACATCTGGGAACGCATCCGCGACGACATGCTGGCGCAACGCGCCGCCGCCATGGAAGCCGACGCCGAGCCCGATCCCCCTGCGCCGCGACCCGGCCCCTGAACATGAAGCGCAAGCCCCTGCTGATCACCGCCGCCTGCATCGCCATCGCGCTGACCGCCACGGTCGCCGTGCGCAAGGCCGTCAGCGCGCGCCAGCCGCAGGCGCCGGCCCAGGCCGCCGTCAACGTGGTGGAATTCCTGCAGACCGACCTGGTCAGCGTGGCGCGCCAGGACCTGCGGGTGTCGCTGCCGCTGTCGGGCAGCCTGCGTGCGCTGAACCAGGCCTCGGTCAAGGCCAAGGTCTCCGGCGAGGTCAAGGCGGTGCTGGTACGTGAGGGCGAGCCGGTGCGCGCCGGCCAGGTGATCGTGCGCATCGATCCCACCGAGTACGAGGCCAGGGTAGCGCAGGCGCGCGGCCAGATGCTGGCCACGCGCGGGCAGTTCGAGAACTCGCGCCAGACCTGGGAGCGCAACCGCGAGCTGGTCGGCAAGGGCTTTATCTCCAGGACCGCGTTCGACAAGTACCAGGCCGACCTGGACGTCGCCCACGCCAACCTAGACGCGGCCCAGGGCGGCCTGGCGGTGGCGCAGAAGGCGCTGGCCGACACCGTGGTCAAGGCCCCGCTCGACGGCATGGTGGCCGCGCGCGCGGTGCAGCCGGGCGAGAAGGTCTCGCCGGATACGCGCCTGGTCGACGTAGTCGACCTGCGCGTGCTGGAACTGGAAGCGCCGATCCCGATGGCGGACGTGGCGCGCGCCGCGGTCGGCCAGCCGGTGGCGCTGGACGTGGAAGGCGCCGGCCGCTTCACCGGCAAGCTGGTGCGCATCAACCCGGCAGTCAGCCAGGGCACGCGCAGCATCATGGTCTATATCCGCATCGAGAATGCAGACCAGACGCTGCGCGCCGGCATGTTCGCGCGCGGCGCGCTGGTGCTGGGCGAGCGTGCCGGCGTAGTGGCGGTGCCGTCCTCGGCGGTGCGCACCGAAGGCGAGCGCGCCTTTGTCTATGCCATCGACAAGGACACGCTGGCCGAGCGCCCGGTGCAGCTTGGCATCCGCGACGAGGCCAGCGGCATGGTGGAGATCGTCTCGGGGCTGGACGCGGGCACCGAGATCGTCCGCAACAACCTCGGCACGCTGCGCAGCGGCAGCCAGGTCAAGCGCGTCAAGGCATAAGGGCCCGCGCCATGTGGTTCACGCGCCTGTCGATCCGCAACCCGGTGCTGGCCACCATGATGATGATGGCCTTCATCGTGGTGGGGCTGTTCTCTTACCAGCGGCTGCCGGTCGACCAGTTCCCCGACATCACCTTCCCGGTGGTGGTGGTGCAGACGGAATATCCCGGCGCCGCGCCGGAGTCGGTGGAGTCCGACGTCACGCGCAAGGTCGAGGAGATCGTCAACACCATCTCCGGCATCGACGAGATCTTCTCGCATTCGTACCAGGGCACTTCGGTCGTCGTCATCAAGTTCGACCTGAGCGTCGACGTCGGCCAGGCCGCGCAGGACGTGCGCGACAAGATCGCGCTGATCCGCCCGCAGTTCCGCGACGAGGTGAAAGAGCCGCGCGTGCTGCGCTATGACCCGTCCGATGCGCCGATCTTCTATCTCTCGGTCTCCAACGCACCGGGCGCCACCCACAGCCAGCGCGAGCTGACCACCATCGCCGACCAGATCGTGCGCAAGCGGCTGGAGACGGTGCGCGGCGTGGGCGCCATCAATATCGTGGGCGGCACCAAGCGCGAGGTCGAGATCCGCATCCGGCCGGCGCAGCTCGAGGCGCTGGGGATTGGCGTGGACCAGGTCATGAACGCCATCCGCAACGAGAACCAGGAACTGCCCGCGGGCGAGCTGCGTTCCTCGGCCACGGAAACGGTGGTGCAGATCAAGGGCCGCGTGCCCACCCCCGACGCGTTCCGCCAGATCATCGTCGCGCGCCGCGCCGGACAGCCGGTCACGCTGGGCGAGATTGCCGATGTGCGCGACGGCCAGGAAGAGCAGGAAAGCCTGGCGCTGCTGGACGGCAAGCGCGCCCTGTTCCTGTCGGTGGTGAAGGCGCAGGGACAGAACACGGTCGATACCGTCGACGGCCTGGTGCGCATGACCGAGGAAACACGCAAGCTGGTGCCGGCCGGGGTGCAGCTGAACGTGGTCAACGACACCGCGCGCGGCATCCGCAGCAGCGTCAAGGAGGTGCGCTCGACGCTGCTGGAAGGCGCCTTCCTGACGGTGGCGATCGTATTCCTGTTCCTGGGCTCCTGGCGCAGCACGGTGATCACCGGCCTGACGCTGCCGATCGCGCTGATCGGCACCTTCGGCGTGATGTATATGTGCGGCTTCACGCTCAACGTGATCACGCTGATGGCGCTGTCGCTGTGCGTGGGCCTGCTGATCGACGATGCCATCGTGGTGCGCGAGAACATCGTGCGCCACAACCTGATGGGCAAGGACCACCGCAGCGCGGCGCTGGACGGCACCAACGAGATTGGGCTGGCGGTGCTGGCCACCACCTTCTCGATCGTGGCGGTGTTCCTGCCGGTGGGCTTCATGGGCGGCATCATCGGGCGCTTCTTCCACCAGTTCGGCATCACCGTGGTGGCGGCGGTGCTGATCTCGATGTTCGTCTCGTTCACGCTGGACCCGATGCTGTCGTCGGTCTGGCATGACCCGGACCTGCACGGCACCGGCAACAAGAAGAGCTGGTACGGGCGCACGGTGGGGCGGTTGCTGGACTGGTTCTCGGCAAAGATGGACAAGCTTGGCAACGGCTACGCCGGCATGCTGGGCTGGGCGCTGAAGCACCGGCTGGCCACCGCCATCATCGCCGCGGTAACCTTCTTCGGCAGCTTTGCGCTGGTGCCGCTGATCGGCACGGAATTCGTGCCCAATGCCGACCTGGGCGAGACCCAGGTGGGATTCACCACGCCGGTCGGCACCTCGATCGAAGTCACCGAAGCCAAGGTGCGGCAGGTGGAAGCCGCGCTCAAATCGTTCCCCGAAGTGGCCTACACCTACGCCACCATCAACTCGGGCAATGCCTCGGGCCGCAACAATGCGCTGGTGTCGGTGCGCCTGACCGAGCGGCGCTCGCGCCAGCTGTCCACCGCGCAGCTCAACCCGCTGATCCGGCAGCGCCTGGCGGGCATTGCCGGCATCACGCTGACGCTGGTGGGCATGCCCGACGGCGCCGGCGGCCAGAAGGCGATCCAGGTATCGATCCAGGGCGATGACCTGGACGAACTGCGGCGCCTGTCCAGGGAAGCCGGCACGCGCATGAAGGCGATCCGCGGCCTGGCCGACCTGGATTCGAGCATGAAGGACGACCGCCCCACCATCGAGGTGCGCATCCGGCGCGAGCTGGCCTCTGACCTGGGCGTGGGCGTGGCGCAGATCGGCAATGCCCTGCGCCCGCTGCTGGCCGGCGACGCCATCAGCTCATGGCGCGCGCCCGATGACGAGAACTACGACGTGCGCGTGCGCCTGCCCAGGGACGCGCGCACCGGCATGGCCGACCTGAGCGCGCTGATGATCGCCAGCAGCCAGACCAACGCCGACGGCTCGCCCAGGATGGTGCCGCTGCGCCAGATCGCCGAGCTGGTGCCGACCACCGGCGCCAACCAGATCAGCCGGCGCGACCTGAACCGCGAGGTCGAGCTGACCGCCAACGTGGCCGGGCGCTCGGCCGGCGAAGTCGCGCGCGACGTCAAGGCCGCGCTGGACGGCATGAACTGGCCGGCCGGCTACAAGTACCGCTTTGGCGGGTCGACCAAGTCGATGAACGAGTCCTTCGGCTACGCCGTGTCCGCGCTGGCGCTGGCGGTGATCTTCATCTACATGATCCTGGCCTCGCAGTTCGCCAGCTTCTTCCAGCCGATCGCCATCATGACCTCGCTGCCGCTGACGCTGGTCGGCGTGTTCGCGGCGCTGCTGCTGTTCCGCTCGACGCTGAACATGTTCTCGATCATCGGCTTCATCATGCTGATGGGGCTGGTGACCAAGAACGCGATCCTGCTGGTGGACTTCGCCAACCAGGCGCGCCAGGGCCATGTGGACCAGGGTGGAGTTGGCGACGGCCGCCAGCCGCTGTCGCGCGAGGCGGCGCTGGTGGAGGCCGCGCGCGTGCGGCTGCGCCCCATCCTGATGACCACGCTGGCGATGATCTTCGGCATGGTGCCGCTGGCCTTCAGCCTGGGCGAAGGCGCCGAGCAGCGCGCGCCGATGGGCCAGACCGTGATCGGCGGGATCATTACCTCGTCGATCCTGACGCTGGTGGTGGTGCCGGTGATCTATACGTATCTTGATGATTTCGGCGCCTGGCTGCGCCGGCTGTGGCAAGGCAAGCCCGCCAGCGAGCCCGCAGCGCACGCGCAGCCCGCGCCCGGCCGGCAAGCGGCACCGGATCGCCCGGCCCCGGCGGAGGCCAGCGCGGAATGAGCCTGGCGGCGTCTGCAAGGTTAAAATAAAGGGTTTGATAAGACTGTCCGGCCGTGGCACCGCGCGGCCGGCGCACAGACCGACAGCGGTTGGCATTGGTAAGGAATGGCAAGATGGATCTCGAAAAAGCCCGATTCAACATGATCGAACAGCAAATCCGCCCGTGGGACGTGCTGGACCAGGAAATCCTGGACCTGCTGGCGGTAGTCAAGCGGGAGCAGTTCGTCCCGGCCGCGTACGCCTCGCTGGCGTTCGTCGACATGGAGATTCCGCTGCCCGCCGGGCAGAACATGCTGGCGCCGCGCGTGGAAGCCCGCATCCTGCAGGACCTGGCCGTGCGCAAGCATGAGAACGTGCTGGAAATCGGCGCCGGCTCCGGCTACATGGCCGCCCTGCTGGCCAACCGCGCGCGCCACGTGCTGACCGTGGACATCGTGCCCGAGCTGGTCGAGCTGGCCCGCACCAACCTGGCCAACGCGGGCGTCACCAACGTCGACGTGGCCGAAGGCAACGCCGCCGACGGCTGGAGCGCCGCCGCGCCCTACGACGTGATCTGCATCTCGGGCTCGCTGCCGGCGATTCCGCAGTCGATCCTGTCGCAGGTCAAGGTGGGCGGCCGCATCGCCGCCTTCATCGGCGAACTGCCGGTAATGGAAGCGCGCCTGGTCACACGCGTGTCCGAGACCGAATACCAGGTCGTCAACCTGTTCGAAACCGCGGTCAAGCCCCTGCAGGGCGCGGCCCGGCCGTCGCAATTCCAGTTCTGAGGACAGATCCACCATGCAGGTCATCAAAGCGACCGAACTGGCCCAGTGGCTGGCCGATGCCAGCCGCGCCAAGCCGGTCCTGCTCGACGTGCGTGAAGGCTGGGAGGTGCAGACCTGCGCCATGCCCGGCATCACCCACATCCCGATGCGGGACATCCCCGCGCGCGCGGCCGAACTCGACGAAGACGCCGACATCGTCTGCATCTGCCACCACGGCGCACGCAGCATGCAGGTGGCGGCCTACCTGGAGCGCCAGGGCTACGGCAAGGTCTACAACCTGACCGGCGGCGTCGACGCCTGGGCCAGCGATGTCGACCCGGCCATGCCGAAGTACTGAAGCGGCAGTCCAGCACAGCAACACCAAGAAGAATCGACTGTAGCCGCGGCCCGCGCCCGGCAACCTGGAGCTTTCATGACGTTTGCGCCCAACGCCCTGCCCGGAGTGATCCGGACACGCCTGGCGATCGCGGTTTCCCTGCTTGCCCCGCTGCTGGCCATGATGCCGGCGGCACCGGCAAGCGCGGCCGACCTGCTGCAGGTCTATCGCGATGCGCAAGCCAATGACGCGCAGTTTGCCAGCGCGCGCTCGCAGCTGCTGGCCACGCGCGAGCGGCTGCCCCAGGGCCGCGCCGGGCTGCTGCCGCAGGTGGTCGGCACCGCGGGCGCCAACCGCACCAAGCTCGACCAGACCGCTTCGCTGCCGGTCGGCGCCGGGGCCAGCGCCTCCGGCACGCGCTTCTTCAACAACAACAACTGGCAGCTGCAACTGAGCCAGCCGCTGTTCCGCTGGGACCGCTGGGAAACCTACAAGCAGGGCGAACTGGCGTCGCTGGCCGGTGAAGTCAGCTTCCACCAGGCCGAGCTCGACCTGATCACGCGCAGCGCGCAGGCCTACTTCGACGTGCTGGCGGCACAGGACAACCTCTACCTGGCACGCGCGCAGAAGAAGGCCATCTCCGAGCAGCTGGAGCAGGCCAAGCGCAATTTCGAAGTCGGCACCGCCACCATCACCGACACCAACGACGCCCAGGCCCGCTATGACCTGGCCACCTCGACCGAAATCGCCGCGCAGAGCGACCTTGAGATCAAGCGCGCCACGCTGCAGCAGATCACCGGCAAGCCGGTCGACGAAGTGCTGGGCCTGCGCCCCGAGGCACCCATCCCCGGCCCGCAGCCGCCCGACGTCAACGCCTGGGCCGCGCAGGCAGAGACCAGCAACCTGCAGGTGAACCTGGCCAGCTACAACCTGGAAACCGCCCAGCGCGAAACCAACAAGGCCAAGGCCGGCCACCTGCCCTCGGTCGACCTGGTGGCCTCGTACGGCTTCACCAATCAGACCGGCAGCGCCACGCAGGCGATCTCCACCCATTACAACGCCTCGCAGATCGGCGTGCAGCTGACCATGCCGATCTTCGCCGGCGGCCAGATCCAGTCGCGCGTGCGCGAGACCCTGGCCCTGGCCGACAAGGCCGCCAGCGACCTGGAATTCGCGCGCCGCAGCGCCGCGCAGACGGCCCGCCAGACCTACTCCGGCGTGTCCAACGGCCTGGCCCAGGTCAAGGCCCTGGAAGCCGCCGAACGCTCGGCCACCAGTGCGGTGGAATCCAACCAGCTCGGCTATGAAGTGGGCGTGCGCATCAATATCGACGTGCTCAACGCCGAAGCGCAACTGTTTTCGACCCGGCGCGACCTGGCCAAGGCCCGCTACGACACCATCATGAACGGCCTGAGGCTGAAGGCCTCCACTGGCGTGCTGCAGGAAGCCGATGTGGTGCAGATCAACACCCTGCTGACCTCTTCGCCGGGCGCGCTGTACAAGCTGCCCGCGCCCGCCCAGGCCGGCGCCAGGGCCCCGGCAAACCCGCGCGCCTCGGTCGAGCGCCGCGGCACGCGGCGCGAAGCCACGCCTGCCGGCGCACCGCGCTCCTGATCCTCCGCAGCACGCCGCAAAGCAAGACGGGCCGCAACTGCGGCCCGTTTGCGTGAACGGCGTCGCACTACTTCGCCCGCGTACGCGACTCCACCTTCAGCAGCTGCCAGCGGATCGACGACGCATCCGCCGGCGGGTTCGGCACCTGGTACTCGCGCACTCGCAGCGTGTAGGCCACGCCCGGCTCAAAATCCAGCCCCTCGATCGGGCCATACCAGAGCTGCCACGGCGCCTCCGGCGATTCGCGCCAGCGGTAGCACGTCATCTTGCCCACGCCCGAGCACTCCACGCGCTGCGAATCGATATAGACCACCTTCTCCACGCCGCCGGCCTCCACGCTCGCACCGCGCCTGCCCACGCCTTCGCGCTCGACAAACTGCAGCAGGTCGCCGCCGGCGGTCTTCCAGATGATCTGCCGGCCCGTGCTGCCCGCCGACGGCTGCGTGCCGACCGTGGCAAACGGCGTCTGCATCGCCTTGAGCAACGCCGATTCCAGTTCCATGCGCGGCGGCGGGCAAGCCATGCGCGTGCCGGCGATGCGGTCGAAGCGGATGCCGGTATCGGTCTTGCCATAGCTGCCGGTAAAGCGGTTGCAGCCACTGGTACCGCTGACCGTGCCCTGCGCGGCATCGATGCCCTCATTGAACTCAAAAATGATGGGCTGGCCGTTGTCGCCGTGCGGGATATCGCGCTGCGCGCCGTCGGGCTGCTGCCAGCGCACCAGTTCCCAGCGGCTGGGGCCGGAGGGTTGGGTCTGGTTGAGGTTGGTGCCGGCGGAGGGGAGATCAGGCGCCGGCGCGGTCGTGCAGGCCCCGAGCATGACTGCCACCAGCAAGGCGGCCGCGCTGCGGGCAGCCAGGGAGAAGGGGAACAGGCTGGTACGGCTGTGCATGAAGGACTCCTGTAACAGGCCGCTCAAGACGGCCGCATGGATGCAATCGACAGATCTGACAAAGGGCATGCCGAAAAGTGCACCCTACTGATACATCAGTTTAGCAAGGCGGTTGCGCCAAAGCGCCGGTGAAGCATCGATTGAATCACATACATTCTGTAACGTCCCAACCGGTTCGGCGGGCTAGGATGCGAAACATCAAGAAATCCCACCCTGACCATCCGATATAATTGCCTCGCCCGGCGCAGCAATGTGACCGACAGGCTCCGCTGCTCAACAGGCGGCAACAAAATAATAAGAAGGATGGATCGGCCCGCATCCCGAGTGCACAACCCTTCCTCCGGAAACCTCTCTCCATGCTCTTGATGACGAGATTGCAGAGATCCCAATCGTATGGGGTCGACAAAGCTCTGTACCTGGCCGCCTGTGCCGTTCTGGCAGCGTTCCCTGCGCTGATGTTTGTCAAGCCGACGGTTAGCAACCTCTGCTACGGACTCCTGCTCGGCTGGAGCGCCATCACTCTCGTTGCCGGCGGGCGCGAGGGCCGGACGGAATGTGGGGGGCTGTTGCGCAGGTACTGGTTCTTCATGCTGGCCATGGCGGCGTTGCCGCTGGCAGTGCTGTTGCAGCAACTGCTGTCGGGGGCGGAGGAGCCGCATGTTTCTTACCTTTACCTGCGCTTTGCTTTGTTCATTCCGTTGGTTTTTGGGATGGTACGGCTTGGCAGGGGTGGGATGCGGAGCGTGCAGTGGGGTTTCGTGGTCTGTGCACTCCTTTCCGCGGCTTGGATCCACGAGGCGACAGCTGCCGGTCGCCCAGTTCACGTAGGGTCCTCGAATATCATTCCCCTTAGCAATCTTTCCATGCTGATGGGAATACTCGCCCTGATTTCAATTGGATGGGATCGTCCCAGGGACTACCTGCAATCGGGCCTGAAGCTGCTGGCAGGCTTTGCCGGCCTGTACGCCTCATACATGAGCGGCACGCGTGGCGGCTGGCTCGCCATCCCCGTGCTGGCATTTATTGCGCTAGCTGCATCACACAGGCTGACGCGGATGCACAAGGCGGCGGCCATGGTTGGGCTGGCTGGCCTCATGGGCCTCGCGTGGCTCGGCAGCGCCCGCGTGCAGCAGCGCACGGCAGACGTTGTATCCGAAGTGTCTCAATTCGCTCAGCATGTAACCCCGGACACCCCAACCGGGATACGGCTACAGCTCTGGCGAGCCTCACTGGAACTGATACAGGCTCACCCCTGGACCGGCGTGGGGCCAGAGAACTTCGAGCGGACCTTGCAAACGCTTGAGGCGCAGCATGTGATCACCCCGCTGGCTGCCACCATGCCGCATTCACACAACGAACTCCTGCATGCTACGGCCACACTCGGCATCCCGGGACTACTGGCAATCCTTGCCCTGTATCTGGTACCGGCCGCCTTCTTCCTGCGCCACCTTGGCAATGCAGACCGGGGCACGCAGGTTGCCAGCGCCATGGGCCTGGCCCTGTGCTGCGGCTTCATGGTGTTCGGCCTGACCGAGGTCATGTTCGCCACGACCCTGGTCAATGCCTTCTACAGCCTGATCATGGCCGTTTGCTTTGCCTATGTGGTTGCGCGCAAGGACGCATTGCCTGCGCGGGCGGCCAGTTGAGCCAGGACTCACGACGCCACATCTGCTTCCTGACCGGTACCTTGAACGCGATGGCCGGCGCGGAGCGGATGACCGCAACGATCGCCAATGCGCTGGCCGATCTTGGCCATCGTGTCACGATCCTGAGCCTCTGGGATGCTGCCAGCCGGTTCCCTCTGCATCCACGCGTGCACCATGAAGCGCTGTTCGCGCAACGGCCCTCCTTCAAACGCGCCTATTTCGCCACGGTCGCCGGCATCCGCAGGCACTGCACCGCGCATCGCATCGATGTGCTGGTACAGGTCGACACCATGCTTGAACTCTTCGTGCTGCCTGCCACCCTCGGCCTGGGCCTGCACCATATCGCGTGGGAGCATTGCCATTTCGACGAGGATCTCGGCAAGCCGGCACGCAAGGTGGCACGTCGGCTGGCCGCGCAGTTCTGCCGGCAGGTGGTCGTGCTGACAGAACGGGACCGCCGCCGCTGGCGTGAGGCACTGCGGCCGCGCAGCGAGGTCGTCTGCCTGCCGAATCCGCTGCCATTTCCGATCCCGGCCGAACCCGCGCCACGCATGCAGAAGACCGTGCTGGCCATGGGCCGGCTGGTTCCGGCGAAAGGCTTCGATGTCTTGCTGCGCGCCTGGCAGAAGGTGGCGCAAGCGGAACCGGAATGGCAACTGGTCATCCACGGCGAAGGCGAAGAGCGCCCTGCCCTCACTGCACTGATCGGCCAGCTGCAACTGCAAGACCGGGCCAGCCTGCCGGGTATCTGCCAGGATCCGGCGCAGGCCTACGGGCATGCATCGATCTTCTGCCTGAGTTCGCGCTATGAGGGATTCGGGCTGGTGCTGATCGAAGCGATGGCCTTTGGCCTGCCGATCATATCGACCGATTGCGAGACCGGACCCCGCGAACTGCTTACCCCGGGGCAGGATGCTCTGGTGGTTGCCGCGGATGATGCCGATGCGCTGGCCAAGGCGCTGCTGACAGTGATCCGCCAGCCGGAACTGGCGAGCCGCCTTGGCGCCGGCGGCCGCGACAAGGCAAGCCAATTCACGCTGGAGCGGCTTGCGCTGCAGTGGGATGCCCTGGTCAAGGCACCAGGGTAGGCACCGGATCAGCCTTCCAGCGCCGGGGCCAGCGCAGCGAGGGTGCGCACGGTGGCGCCCCGATGCAGGCCTGCAAAGGTCTGCGCATGCGCGCGCATATCCGCCAGCCGGGCTGGATCGGCCAGCACGCTTGCCGCGATGCGCATCAGCGCATCGGCATTGTCGACGCGCAGGCAAGCGCCCGCGGCAATCGCGTCTTCCGTCGCCTGCGCAAAGTTGAAGGTATGCGGACCGACCAGCACCGGCGTGCCGACCGCGCAGGCTTCGATCAGGTTCTGCCCCCCGAGCGGCAACAGGCTGCCACCGATAAAGGCAAGATCCGACGCAGCAAAGTACATCGCCATCTCGCCCATCGAATCGCCCAGCACGATATCGGCAGTCAGCGGCGACTGGATGCCGTCAAGATCCAGTGCACTCCGGCGCTCGACCGAGAACCCCGCACGCGCCGCCATCGCGGCGACTTCATCGAAGCGCTGCGGGTGACGGGGGATCAGCAGCAGAGCGGGACGCGGGACATCGCCCGCCAGTGATTGCCAACGGGAGAACGCGTCGAGCAACATCGGCTCCTCTCCCTCGCGCGTGCTGGCGGCTGCCAGCACCGCACGCGTGCCAATGACCTTGCGCAACTGCTCGCCCAGCGCAACGCCTGCCGGCGCCGGCTGCATATCGAACTTCAGGTTGCCGGTGATCTGCACCGCCGGCACGCCCAACGCCTGAAAGCGCTCGGCATCACCCGCCGTCTGCGCCAGCACGCCCGCAAAATCCGCATACATGACCGCCGCAGCGCGCCCAAACCGCGCCGTGCGCCGGAAGCTGCGCGGCGACAGGCGCGCATTGACCAGGAACAGCGGCACTCCGGCCTTGCGCGCGCCGCGCACCAGGTTGGGCCACACCTCCGTCTCCATCAGCATGCCCGCCTGCGGCCGGAAATACCGCATGAAACACCCCACCAGCCATGGCAGGTCATACGGCAGGTAGCATTGCAGGATGCGCGGCTCCTTGCCGAACAGCTGCGCACCGGTCTGGCGGCCGGTCGGCGTCATGTGCGTCAGCAGCAGGCGGTGGTGCGGATAGGCGCCGAGCAGCGCCTCGATCAGCGGCTGCGCGGCGCGGGTCTCGCCCACCGACACGGCGTGGACCCATAGCCACGGACCTTTCCGGGGCAGGCTGCCGTATATACCCAGGCGTTCGCCGACATGCTGCAAGTAGCCCGGCTCCTTGCGCGCACGCCAGGCCAGGCGCAGCAGCGCCAGCGGCAGCACCACCACCCATAACATGCTATAGAGCAAACGCAGCATCAGGCAGCCACTCCGCGCACGCGGCAAGCCGCGTCGTAGACCTCATCGACAGACGGCACCACGCCGTCGTCACCGACATTGGCGATGCGCCCGGACCAGTAGCCCTCAGTCTTCCAGCGCCACGTGGCCGTATAGATCTCCACCGTCGGCCGGCACAACGCCGCGGCAATATGGACCAGGCCCGTATCGACCCCGATCACCACCTCGGCCCCGTTGATCAGCCCGAAACCCTGCATCACCGAGAATCGCGGCAACACCCTCGCCTGCGGCACACCAGCAGCGATCTCTTCGGCAGCCTGGCGTTCCTTGTCATTGCCCCACGGCAGCAACATCACCAGACCCTCATCCGCCAGCCGCCTGCCCAGCGCATGCCAGTTCTGCACCGCCCATTTCTTGCGCGCGCCAGCGGTCGCATGGAAGCACACGGCATAGCGCGCAGGCAGATCGCCCCACAGCGGATCGTCCACATGCAGCGACTGCGCGGCAGGCCCGAAAAACTGCGGCGGCTCCGCCGGCACAAGCCCGGTCAGCGCAGCGCCCAGCAAGCGCGAGCGCCGCACCGAATGCGTCTGGCGTGGCACGCGCACCGGATCGGTGTATAGCAGCCGCGCCGCCGGCTCATAGCCGGAGCCCTGCGTGGCATTGCCCAGCCCGATAATCGGCGCGCCGGGCGCCCGCGCGGCCACGCGCGCGACCACCGCGGTCTTGAGCAAACCCTGGCTTTCGATCACCGCGTCATAGCGCTCCTGGCGCAACAAGTCACGCACCTCGCCCACCTCGCGCCAGGTGCCGCCCTGCAGGATGCGCTTGCGCCAGCGCCGCAGCGCAAACGGAATTACCCGGCGCACCTCCGGCAACAGCCGGACAAGCTCGACATAGCCCTCTTCCACCACCCAGTCGATCTCGGCACCCGGCCAGCGCGCGCGCAGATCGTGCACCAGCGGCATGTTGTGCACCACGTCACCGAGCGACGACACCTTGACCAGCAGGATGCGCGGCCGTTCCGGCAGTGTGAAAGGCACCGCGGCCGGCGTGGGCTGCGCCACACCGGCCGCGTCCGACGATGCCGCCGGCACCGTCGCGCGCTCAGAACGGGAGCTGAGCATCCGGCTTCTCTGCCAGGATCACGCGCTTGAACTCCGCCTGGATACGCGCCAGCGCGGCGTCGTTATCCGCCTCGAAACGCATCACCACCACCGGGGTGGTGTTGGACGGGCGTGCCAGGCCGAAGCCATCGGCATACTCCACGCGCACGCCATCGATGGTGATCACCTCACGCGCCCCTTCGAACTTCGCGTTCGCCTTGATCTGGTCCAGCAGCGTGAACGGCTCACCCTCGGCACACTTGAGCTGCAGTTCCGGCGTGTTGTTGGCATTCGGCAGCGCGTTCAGCACCGCGCTCGGATCCGCGTGGCGCGACAGGATCTCCAACAGGCGCGCCCCGGTGTACAGGCCATCGTCAAAGCCATACCAGCGGTCCTTGAAGAACACGTGGCCGCTCATCTCGCCCGCGATCGGCGCGCCCGTTTCCTTCAGCTTGGCCTTGACCAGCGAATGGCCGGTCTTCCACATCAGCGGCTCACCGCCGTGCTCGCGGATCCAGGGGGCCAGTTTGCCGGTGCATTTCACGTCGTAAATAACCTGGGCGCCCGGGTTGCGCGACAGGATCTCTTCAGCGAACAGCATCAGTTGCCTGTCCGGGAAAATCACCTGACCGTCCTTGGTCACCACGCCAAGGCGGTCGCCGTCACCGTCGAAGGCCAGGCCAAGCTCGCAGTCCGTCTCGCGCAGGGCCTTCATCAGATCCTGCAGATTCTCGATATGTGCGGGATCAGGGTGATGGTTCGGGAAGTTGCCGTCCACGTCGCAGAACAGTTCAGTCACCTCACAGCCCAGGCCACGGAACAGGTCACCCACGAAGGCACCGGCCACGCCGTTGCCGGCATCCAGGGCAACCTTCATCGGACGGGCCAGCTTGACGTCGCTGATGATGCGGTCGAGGTACTTTTGGCGCACATCGACTTGCTTGTAGGTGCCGGCACCGCTGCTGAACTGGCCGGCTTCGATCCGCTGGCGCAGCGCCTGGATCTGCTCGCCATAGATCGCCTTGCCGGCCAGCACCATCTTGAAACCGTTGTAGTCCGGCGGGTTGTGGCTGCCGGTGACCATGATGCCGGAGGTCGGGCGGACGCCGTCGATCTCGATGTTGGTGGCGAAGTAGACCATCGGGGTGGCGACCAGGCCGATGTCGATCACGTCCAGGCCGGCGGCGCGCAGGCCTTCTACCAGGCCGGAGATTAGGTCGGGGCCGGAGAGGCGGCCGTCGCGGCCGACTACGACGGTTTTTTCGCCCTCGGCGGCGGCGGCCGTGCCAAAGGACCAGCCTATATCCCGAGCCACTTCGCGCGTCAGGGTCTTGCCTACGATTCCGCGGATGTCATAAGCCTTGAACATGGTGGGGTCGATTGCCATAGTTTTTTCCAAATACGCGACGATCCGCCGCAGTCGCAAGAAGTCAACTCAGCCGCTATTGTGCCGGATTTGAAATCGGGGGCCGGTTTCCTGGGGGGTTTATAATGCGCTCCGCTGGTTTGCTCGTGGCAGTATGCCCGTTGTTGGCACTACCCCGACAGACCGCCCCGGCCTTTGCAGGCCAACGATTCCGGTGCCGACGGCGCCATTGTTCCTGGCCAGCCTGTTCCTGTCCGTATGTCGTACTCCCCAGAGCCAGTTGGTCATACCTTGGCGCCAGCCGAGCATCACAAGATGAAGCTGCCAACGCGTATATCGTCAGAAACCACCCGCCGCCGCAGCATGCTCGCATGGGGTGCCCTGGGCCTCCTGCTGTACGGACTGGCCGCCCTCGGGGGCCATGAAGCCGCCCGCCACGGCTGGGTCACGCAAGTCTTCCTGAATACCATCGGCCTGTCCGTGGTGCCGTATGCCATCGCCTTCATGCTGCTGGATCGCACTATCTATATTCCGCCAGTCGAGGGGAACAGCATAGTGGCGCTTGCGACACTGCTGCCCTTCGCAGTCCTCCTCGCCACCTGTGCGGTTTTCCGCATCGATTATTCACGTGGCGCGATGCTGGTCTGCATGACGATCACAATGGTCTGGCTGTGGAGTGGCTACCTGCGCTTCGTGCGCCGCTACGTACCGAAGTTCGGCTACACCGATCCCCAGGCCCTCGAACACCTAGACGAACTGCTGGCGATGCCTGGCGCAGCGCGCAACTGGCACGCCGAGTTCCACCGCATCACCACGCTGGCGGAAGCCGCCGACTGCGACGGCCTGATGATGGAGCGCAGCGCTGCCGTCGACCCGCATCGCACCCGTACCCTGGCCCGCTACAAGCTTAGCCACGTCCACGTCTATTCGGTCGAACGGATCGCGGAACTGCTGACCGGCCGCCTGGCCCTCACGCACATCGACGAGAACTTCCTGGACGACCACGCACAGAACTTCCTCTATGCGCCGTTCAAGCGGCTGGGCGATATTGCCGCGGTGCTGCTGCTGGCACCTCTGGCCATCCCCATCGGGCTGGCCGTTACCCTGGCCATCCGCATGGAGTCGAGCGGTCCGGCCATCTTCCGCCAGGAACGCGTGGGCCTTTACGGGAAAGTGTTCACGATGCTGAAGTTCCGCAGCATGACCGATGAACCGGATACCGAAGCCCAGTTCGCCGCGCACTCCGATCCCCGCGTTACGCGCGTGGGCAGGATCATCCGCAAATACCGGCTCGACGAGATTCCACAACTGTGGAATGTCCTGGTCGGCCACATGAGCCTGATCGGACCGCGTCCCGAACAGTCCTCGATGGTCGAGTCCTTCTCCGAGACGATCCCGTTCTATCCCTACCGACACCTGGTCCGTCCTGGCCTGTCGGGCTGGGCGCAGGTCCAGCAAGGCTATGCCGCGAGCCACGAGGAAACCGTCACCAAGCTTTGCTATGACCTCTACTACGTCAAGCATTGCTCGATGGCAATGGACCTGCTGATCGCCGGCAAGACCATGCGCACACTGCTGACAGGCTACGGCGCACGCTAATGCACGGTGTGGCCCACACGATCTATCTCCCCGCCTGATGCGCATCCTGCTGCTGACGACAGGACTTCGGCTTGGCGGCGCCGAACGCCAGGTTGCGGACCTCGCACGCCAGTTCGTCGCCTTCGGCCATGAGGTGGCTGTAGTCAGCCTGACCCTGGCGCAAGAGGTGGCGCTGCCCAGGGAAGTGACGCTGCATCGCGTCGACCTGCGCAAAGACCCACTGCGTTTCCTACTCACCTTGCAGGCCGTGCGCAAGTGGGTCGGGCGCTGGCAGCCGGACATCGTCCACGCGCACATGTTCCACGCCAACATCTTCGCGCGGCTGCTGCGGCCGCAGCGGGCCGGTGGCGCGCCCATCCCCGTCCTCTGCACCGCGCACAGCTCGCGCGAGGGGGGCAGGCTGCGCATGCTGGCGTATCGGTTGACGGATGGCTTGTGTGCGGCCACCACCCATGTCAGCGCGGAAGGCAGACAGTACATGCTGGACGTCGGTGCCACGACCGCCGGGCGGATCAGCGTGATGCCCAATGGCATCGATACCGACCGGTTCCGCCGCGACCCGCAGGCGCGTGCGCAGACGCGGCAGGCGCTGGGACTCGGCCCCGATGCAAAGGTCGTGCTCAATGTCGGCCGCCTGGTCCATGAGAAAGACCAGCAGCGCCTGATCGAAGCGTTCCGGCAACTTGCGGGCGATCCGGAAACTGGCGCAAGCATTCGCTTGCTAATTGCCGGCGATGGTCCGCTGAAGGCGACGCTGGTGCGGCACGCCGCGGCGCTCGGGCTCTCGCACGCCGTGCGGCTGCTCGGCCCTTGTGACAACGTCCCCGCGCTGATAAACGCCGCCGACCTGTTCGTGCTGTCTTCCGTTCGCGAAGGCCTGCCCCTCGTGGTGGCCGAGGCGCTGGCCTGCGAAACGCCGGTGGTGGCCACCGACGTGTCAGGCATCCGCGCGCTGCTGGCGGCGTCGGGCAGCATAGTGCCGGCAGCCGACACCGATGCGCTTGCGCGCGGCATGCGTGCGGCCCTGCTGGGCCGGCAGGATGTCGCGGCAGGCCGCGCCCACGCCGTTGCGGCATACAGCCTGGCCAGTGTCGCGCAGCGCTGGATCGACCTGTATCGGGAACTCGTGCAGCGTCGGGGAGCCGCGCTGCCCGCTCCCGGCAAGGCCGACCATGCGTAGGCAGATCGCGCGCAATGTCGTCTGGCTGCTGGGCGAGCGGGCTCTTCAGATCACTGTCAGCATCGCCATCGTGGCGTTGATTGCACGCGGCGTCGGACCGGAGGGCTTTGCGCATTTTCAGTATGCGCAGTCGCTGGTGCTGATTGCGGCGTCGATTGGGTTGATTTGTGGTGCTGAAGTTGTTGTGCCGCGGCTGGTCGCGCATCCGTCACCGGATGCCCAGTCCCATCTGATCGCACATGCCTTCGGCCTGCGTGCGCTTGCCTCCATTGCTGGCTACCTGGCTCTGCTCGTGAGCAGCGTGCTGACCGGGCAAGATGCCACCACCGTGCATATCGCAGCCATTCTGGGTATTTCCATCCTGCTGCGCGAACCGTTCGGTGTCGTGACGGCCTGGATGCAGGCGCACACCGACAACCGCCCTAGCGTAGTCTTCAGCCTGTCCGCGCTGGCGTTCAAGGCTGTCCTGATCGCTGCACTCTATTTTTCCGCCGTGCACGCCGTCCACGAGTACGCCTGGACCTTTGCCTTGGAATCAGGACTGCTGGCAACGATGCTCGCCTGGTACTATGCCCGCCGGCGCCCACGTATCCGAATCTCGCCGGATCGTGGATTGCTTATCCGCCTGGTGCGCGACGGCTCCGTATTCTGGATCAGCATGATCCTTCTGTTCAGCGCGCGGCGGATCGACCAGTTGCTGCTGAAACCACGCGTCCCCTTAGTCGACCTTGGGGCCTATGCGGCGTGCATGCAGGTACTTGACAATTTCTCCCTGCTGGCCACAATCATCGCGAGCGCGGTTGCACCGC
The DNA here is from genome assembly GCF_016127575.1 of Cupriavidus necator. Taxonomy (NCBI): domain Bacteria; kingdom Pseudomonadati; phylum Pseudomonadota; class Betaproteobacteria; order Burkholderiales; family Burkholderiaceae; genus Cupriavidus; species Cupriavidus necator. The sequence continues at coordinate 2,447,797 of NZ_CP066018.1, read as the reverse complement.
TCGCGGTCTATGCGCAGCCGAGCCTGGCCAAGGCGCGTTACAACGTCTTGCGTGTGGCGGGAGGCATGGCGGCGATCGGAATGGCGGGCGGTATTCTCATTGCTATCGGCGCACCGTGGATTGTGCAACTTCTGTATGGTGAGCGTTTTGAGGCAACTGTGAACCTTCTGCAGCAAGGCGCCATTGCCTCTGGACTGATCTTCGCGGATGCGGGCTTGGCTTTGCTTGCCGTCCATCTGCGCAAGCCAGCTTGGCTAGTAGGCAAATCGCTGCTCGTGTTAGTTGCAACAGCCGCTGTCGACCTGTTCACGATCCCCAAGTATGGTGTGCAGGGTGCGGTCTACGGATATATAGCGGCCAATGCACTGGCGGTTGTTGTGAGCTTGGGGTTCGTCGTGCTGGCTCGCGAGTCTGATGCCGCAAAGCAAGCTGCGTGAGCTGGTAATGCTACCGCAACCAGATCGCTCGTAGCAGCCCGGAGCGCCTTCTCCTGGTTGTGCGGTGACACAGTAGCCCATAAGGGGGCCCTTGCAGGGGTTCTGCTAAAATCCACTGTCTTCAGCGCAGATCTTCTGTACAAGGAATCAGGAATGCAAGACGGAGCACAACCGCAACTTTTTGGCCCTGTGTGACCGCCGAATTGGCATGTGACAAGGATGCTGAACAGTATTGACGAACATCCGGCCCACGCGGTATCAAAGCGATTTGAAGAGGTGGCCCATCAGCCCGGCAAGCTGCATCTGGACGGCATCCATATAGCATTCGTCGGCAATTCGAGTTGGTCTATACAGCAGTACCGTGGCGGGGTCGTGCGTGCTTTACTCGCGCACGGAGCGAAGGTCAGTATCATTGCACCTGTGGATCGCAGCTCTGAAGCGTTACAGGCACTTGGCTGCGAATTCCACCCTCTGACACTATCGGCCAGGAGTGCCAATCCGTTAGCTGACTGGAAGTGCTTCAGCCAGTTGACCAGGTTGTATAGGCAGCTTAAACCGGACTGCGCATTTCAGTACACGATCAAGCCGAACATTTATGGCTCGCTGGCCGCAAGGTTATCCGGCGTCCCGTGCATTGCAGTGACGACCGGGCTTGGCTTCGTTTTCATCAACAATAACTTTGTCGCACGAATCGGACGCGCGCTATACCGTCTGGCGCTGCGCTCAGTGCATCAAGTATGGTTTCTCAACGAAGACGACCGTCGCGAATTCGTCAAGCGGAGCTTGGTCAGCGAGCAACGAACCTTTGTGCTTCCCAGCGAAGGGATTGATCTCGAGCACTACACACCAGGCGAGCGGCAGCCACGAGAAAACAACACATTCCGCTTCCTCCTGATTGCGCGAATGCTATGGGACAAAGGGGTCGGCGAATATGTCGAGGCTGCACGCCGCATTCGTGCCGTCTATCCGACAGCCCGGTTTCAGCTTCTCGGGCCTGCCGATGTCGAGAACCCCAGCGCCATTTCAAGGACGCAACTCCTGGCGTGGCAGGATGAAGGGCTCATCGAATATCTTGGTACAGCAACGGATGTCAGAGGGGCCATAGCGCAGGCGGACTGTATTGTTTTGCCCTCATACCGCGAAGGCGTGCCTCGCACACTGCTTGAAGCTGCTTCAATGGAGAAGCCGATTGTGGCCACGGACGTGCCGGGATGCCGGGACGTTGTGCGCGATAGGGTAACAGGAAGACTGTGTCGCCCACGCAGTGCAGAGGATCTCTCGCAAACCATGCTCGAGCTTTGCCAAAGCGAGGAGGAAACGCTGCGGCAAATGGGCAAGGCCGGACGACTGGATGTGGATGCGCGCTTTAGCGAGGGCCGCGTGATAGATATCTATATGAAGGCGATCGCACTGATCAGGCGCCGCAAGTCCGCTTGAGGATGGCGGTCATGGGCTCGCCGTGACACAACCACGGCGAGTCTCCTAGGCCCGAGGTCAAGATCCTATTCGAACGTAACCGATTCAATCAGGAATCCCAGCATGCGTTCGTCTGGATTCATTCCTGCCTGCATCGGCGAAATTGCATCCGGCATTTGCAACCGAATGGTCAGATTTTCATCCGGCCGCGTCTGCGGGAGGGCCACATCGATCGATCCTGGCGCGTTTTCCTGGGCAAAGCTGTACTCGCTGCTGGACGATCCCACCTTGACAATGAGACGTTGCGTACGGTGGCTACCATAAAAGAAAGGCGCCAGACGAATCTTCACCCGGCTCGGCATGTCGTCGCTAACCGAACATGTGATCGCTGCACTTCGACCATCTGTCCAGCGCCCGTGATCCTCCGCCCAGCTGAATCCGGGAATAGCAGACGCATTCATCCAGCCCCTCGAAGTAAAGTCAAGCTTGCCCTTGCAGATTTCCGGCTTTGCCAACGATTCTGCCATGCAGGTGGCGTCAACGAGAGAAACAGCGCCCGATGCGACAGAACGCGCACAATCGGCGCGATAATACGGCGCAAACCCCGTCGAAGTCAGAATAGTGCCGTAGCTTGAGATATTGCCCAGCTTGTTTCCCATCAAAACGTCTATCGCAAATTCTCTATAGGTCTTTGCGACGGCAACCGAAAACATGTAGTTGATAACCGGCGACATGTTTCGCAAGCCAATTACAACATTCTGCTTTGCACTCGACGGGGACAGTCCGACATCACGAAGAACGATCAGCTGGTGCTCGAGGGAGACCACATCCGAAGTATCTAGCCGTTTCGAGGATGGAAGTATCAACAGGATGATGCCGGTGAATGAGGCCAGCACCAGCAAAGATAAACCATGCTCGTTGCCGGACCATCCGCCCTGGTCCTCCGTGGCACGGCCGCGATTGAAGTAAAGGCCAATCAGGATTGCAGCGGAGATAAATAATTGCGTTGACAAACCAAAGGCATACTTCTTAGCCGCATATTCGCTGCCATATCCAAATCGCAAGAGCACAATCTGGCATATGCACAGGCAAGCAATCGACCCGCCGTAAAGTCCGAAGTACTTAAGTGCCACATTGAAGCGCACCGTGTCTTTTCCGGAGCGCCACCATATGATCATTAGCGCCAGGGAAACTACTGCCACCAGCAACGCTAGCGTCACGAGCATCCCTGCACCCGGAATTCGCACCAGATGCAAAGCACCGTTATTCTCAGAAATTTTCCGCATCGCGGAAAATGCTGGATTCAAAAAGGTGGCTGCTATCGCTGAAATGGCGATCAATGCGTACCAAAGATAAGTCCGCACTCGATTCCCGAGTGTGCCGGCCGACCGAGTCCAGGCATTCAGTATGACGATGCCCAGCAGTACCCCGAGCAATTCGAGCGCAGGCAGGAGATGTGTTCCGGTAACGATATAGACGGCCGCCACCAGAAAGATGCCGAAGGCATAACTAATGCGCGAGTGCACCTCCACGAACACTGCGACCGCCAAAATCAGCAGCACCATTCCCTGTGCGACTAGCTGCGAGAAGAAAAAATTATCATCTATCTCCGCACCATGGATTTCGAGCCGAAGCACCACGCGATTCAGGACCAGCAGTGTCGTCAATGCGAGAATGGACACACTGGCAACACGCCGCGGCAGCGTGCTGAGCACAAAGACCACAGAACCCCAGAGCACGACAAGTGCAATCAGGCTAAGCAAATGAATGCCGAGGAACGTTGAATTAAAGATGAGCCCGAGAATCGCCGCCAGGATATGGCTTGTGCGGGGATAGAAATTCATCTCCGCAATCGACGGGTCCCCGGGCGTCAAGGTCCAGTTTTCGGAAATTCTGAATGCGAGTGCATAGTGATGAGCCAAATCGACACTCTGGCTCCACATCGAATCCACATTGAAAACAATGAGGATCGCGGCCACTGCTGCCATCAACCCTATCTGAAATGCCGATAGATTTTTTTGCATTTTCTCAGTTCCAGAAACGTCCCCGTCCAACGATCCCACTACGCAAGCTTCTCGACGATTCTCTTGCCCTCGCGGATGGCGTAGTTCGTGCCTCGATCCTCTGGATAGATCTGCGCCATGGTAGATATCCATCCGTTTTCGTAGGGCGTCTCCTCGCTGGGTACATACTCCGAATACTGTCTCTCGGTAACCGGCTGTGCGTACATCGAACGCCACACACGGTGTTCGACAATCCAGGAGCGGTCCATCTTCGGGAACATGCGCTTCAGGTGCTCAAACGCGAAGTCAACATATTGCTCATCGGTGTAGCCCCACACCGGATCCTCGACCGCAAGATATCGCGACAGGTACGCAATATGAGAACCCTGATAGTTCTCCGGCTTGTCGAAGTTGGTGTGTTCAATTACCCCGACAAAAGGAAAGCCGGGGTCATTCACGTTCAGCCAATAGGTTTCCGAAAGGCTCTGATTAAGGCGCAGCACCAGGCAAACGTTGCCCAGGTAGCGTACCCGGCGAAGACGGGCCAGCCACTCGGGCGGGGCTGTGCCTTCAAACATGTCGGCAATAATCGGGAAAGACGGCGTGAAGAGATACTGTTTCCCCTTCAGTTCGCCTTGCTCGGTCTCCAGGCCCGTGATTTTCTTGCCGTCGGCAAGAACACCATTTACCTTGTTCTTAAACGTGACCTCGCCGCCGGCCCGTTCGATTGCCGCGACCATCGCCTCCGCCAACCGGCCAAAGCCCCCCTTGAAGTAGGCGAGTTCCTCGCCGCCCTTGTCATTCCTGGTGCTGCCACGCAGTACCAGCTTCTTCCACATCCAGACAGCGTTGACTGCTTCCGCATAAACGGAAAACTTCGACGAAATAAGAGGCTCCCAGACGATCCGATAGACGGTCTTCCCGCAGATCGGCTCCAGCCATTCACGGATGCTCAGATGCTCGATAGTCTTCCAGTCCTTGATCCGACGGACCTGGAATACGAGCAAGCCAAGGCGGATCCGGTCGATGAACGATAGCGCCTTGAACTTCAGCAGGTCGAGCGGGGTCGACAGCTTCCACATGCGCCCGTTGAAGTACATGCCGGTGCGGGTAGGAAGAAGAATCACATCCCCCTCCATGCCGAGTTCCTTCACCAGTTCCGGGACGTAGACGTCATTGTTGAACCAGTGGTGATAGAACTTCTCCAGCTTGACGCCATCGGCGAATTCGAACGTTCCGGCCAGTCCACCCGGGGTAGCATCGGCCTCGACGACATGAACCTTCTTTCCCTGCTTGGCAAGGGCATAAGCTGCCGTCAGCCCGGTAAAGCCGGCACCGACCACAACGACATCGTAATTACTCATGGTTTACCACTCAATTAATCTTCAATTCGGGATTCGGTCCGGAGCGGATTGCCCTGAACAGTGACGGGCGCATCCAGATTGCCACTGCGCCGGCAAGGGTGGTGGGCAGCCATAACGCTAGATGGACCAGTACGGCATAGCTTCCTGCTTGCGCGGACGTACCACCGAGCAGCGAGACCGCCGTGAAGGCAGCCAGATGAAACGGACCGATATAGCCAGGCGATGAGGGCACCAGCGTCGAGAGGGTTGCGATCGCCATCACCACCACAGCAAGGGCCGGATTTGCATCAAATCCGAAACCCCGTAATACGAAATAGAACAGACCCGATTCGCCGGCCCAGACCAGCATCGAGACTGCAACGACAGTCAATAGCACACGCGGCCTCGACATCGCCTCGAAACTCCGCAGCAAGCTGGCCAGTATCAGCAGGGCTCGCGAAAAACTTGCCGATGGCCGCGATGCCGCATTCCCCTGCGCGAACTTCTGACAAAGGTTGGCCAGTCTTCCGCTGAATAGAAAACCGGCAATCAGGATGACGCCGCCGCCAATGGCGATGCCGACGACCGATTCAGCCAGCATGCCCGGCAAGCGCGTACCCTGACTCGCCACCAGCCCGATCGCAAGACAGCCCAGCAGCGTCATGAGATCGATCAGGCGCTCCATCAACAGACTGCTAGCGGCCGTGGTCTTGCTGATTCCCATGGCATTGGGAAACACGAAAGCACGGATCAAATCACCCAGCCGCAACGGCAGCACGTTATTCAAGGCAATCGAGCCAAGAAACGGCGTGGCACAGTTCCGCCACTTAGCGTCGGCACCCGCGGCACGTAGCATCAGCGACCAGCGCAGAATCCTGAGCCCGTAGCCCAGACTCAGTGATGCAATGCCAAGCGTGAGAAACGGCCAATGAAAATGCTCGAGTGCCTTGACGACTTCGCCAACATCGACCTGCCTGGCAATGATGAACAGACAGACGAGGGTGATCGCCCCTCCCACCAGTTGCTTTATCCAGTCACGCCTTCCTTTCCCGCCTTCCGTCATCGCTATTCCCAAATGCGCCAGGGCGCCTTCCGCTTGTTCCAGAGGCTCTCCAGTTCGCGCTTATCGCGCAGCGTGTCACACGGCTGCCAGAATCCGGTGTGCTGAAAGGCGGCAAGCTGACCGTCTTTGGCGAGATTCATTAGCGGCGCCGCTTCCCATGAAGTCGCATCGTCTTCGATATAGCGAACGACCGACGGCTCCAGGACGAAGAATCCACCATTGATCCAGCCGATTTCGTCACGAGGCTTCTCCTCGAAACTAGAGACATTCTGGTTGGCATCCAGATTGAGCACGCCAAAACGGCCAGGAGGTTGAACCGCGGCAACGGTTGCAAGCTTTCCATGCCGCCGGTGGAACTGCAGCTCCGCCGTAATATCGATATTGGACAAACCATCTCCGTAGGTCAGGCAGAAGGTATCGTTGCCCAGATGACTTGCCACACGTTTCAGCCGCCCGCCGGTCATCGTCTCGGAGCCGGTGTCGACCAGCGTGATGCGCCAGTCCTCGGACTGGCTGTTCAGGATCTGGTGATCGCCGGTCTTGAGGTCGATCTGCATATCGGCCATGTGCCGATAGTAGTTGAAGAAGAATTCCTTGATCACATAGCCCTTGTAGCCCAGGCAAATGATGAAGTCCTTGATGCCATGATGCGCGTAGATCTTCATGATGTGCCAGAGCAGTGGCCGCCCGCCCACCTCCACCATCGGCTTCGGCTTGGTATCCGATTCCTCGGCAATTCGAGTCCCGAGACCGCCGGCAAGAATGACTGCCTTCATCGATTTCCCCCTAGAGTTTGAGTTCAGACCTGGAAAAGTTGATGCTTTGCTCGATAATGGCGATCGGCTCGGCACGCAGCACCAGATATATTCTCAGGATATATTCCCCGATAATACCGAGCAGAAACGCATTCAACCCGATACCAAACAGGACAAGAACGTGAATGCTTGCCAGTCCGCGTGGCAGTTCCGGATGAAACAGGCGAAGCACGACATAGTACAGAGCACCCAGGAAGCTGGCCGCCAGGATGACAGCGCCCAGAAACGAGGCAGCGCGCAGCGGTGCGGTGGAGTGGTTGAAGACCGCAGTCAGTCCCAGCCGGACCAACCGCGATACATTGAACTTGCTCTCCCCCGCTACCCGCGCATCGCGATCATAGGGAATGCCGGTCTGATTGAATCCAAGACCGGCAATCATGCCACGCAGGTAAGGACTGGACGTCCGGATTCCCGACAGGGCCTCGATCACCTTCCGGTCGATCAGGCGAAAATCACCCACATCGCGCGGAATCGGGTGCTCGCTGATCTTGTCGATGACCCAATAGCCAAGGCGCCTGAAATTGTTCAGCAGCCATCCTTCAGGGCGCTTTTTGCGAATCCCATAGACTACATGGTATCCCTGTTGCCAGAGTTCGAAGAACGATTCCAGCAATTCCGGCGGATCCTGCAGATCCGCATCAATCTGCATGACCGCATCGCCACGGGTGTGGAGATAATTTGCAAAAATGGAGCGCTGGAAGCCGTAGTTCTTGGAGAAGCGGATTGCCTTTACACGTGGATCGGTGGCTGCCAGTCGCTTCAGGATATCCCACGTATCGTCATCCGAGTGGTTATCGGAAAATACGAATTCGAGATCGCACCGGTCGCGCATCTTCTCGGCAACCGCTGTCAGGCGAGCGTACAGCGCATTAATATTCCCGGCCTCATTCAGAACCGGGATGGAAATCGAAATCAGCGGCCTGCGCTCTGCCATCACTTGTTCCGCTGCCGTCATCACGCCACCTCCCAGCCTAGGGAGCAGGCTTTCAGATAGTCCACAACCGAGGGAAGCGTTTCACGAAAGCGAATATTCTGCAACGACTTCGGGCGCTCGAAAAACGTCTGGTAGTTCTCGTCGCCGGGGTCGGGCAAAGCACCGATGCGCAGCAGCGACTCCGCATCGAAGCTACGGAAGACGTGCGTTGCCAGATCCTTCAGCCGTACCGGCTGACCGTGACTCAGGTCGATCACGCCGCTTGACCGCTGCTCGACCAGTGTTGCAATCGCCCGAACTTCGTCCTCGATGTGATGGTATTCCCTCAACTGATTCCCCGGCGACATCTCGAAAGGCGTTTGCTGCCGCAGGGCCTGGCAAATCTGGCCGAGAAACATGAAGGGACTGGGCTGTCCGATGCCATAGAGGGTGTGCACCCTGAGATGAGCAAGCCGGTCAGCGCGCTCCGCCACGTATTGGCCCAGCATAGCCTTGCTGTGGATGTATGGGTTCTGGTTGGCAATCAGCTTTTCCATCACCGTACCGAACGTCACCACCCGCATGCCTGCCTGGGCCGTCCCCTCGATCAGGTGCTTTGGCAGCAGGAAATTGACTCTAAGATGGTCTTCGCCGGAAATCTTCGGATCGAGAATCCCCGCCGCAATGAATATTGTGCTGTCGACACCGGACCACTGCTCGAAATAACGTGAAATGGCAGCCTGGGAGCCATCCTGCCACCAATCCCGGTAGCACTGGCGATCGACGACAACCACATTGTCTTCTCGATACAAGGCGGTCAATGCCTGACCTAGACGGCCGCCCGCTCCAATAACGAATTTCATTCCTTGATACCCTCGCGCCACGAATTGATCTGCCGCTCGGTGATGGCTCGCGCCGACTCCGGATTCGCGTAAAACTCGCGGTACCAACTGGCAGTTTCGCTGACGACGCGAGCGGTATCCCAGACTGGCAGCCAGCCCAGTGCATTCCTGGCCAGCGAGCTATCGAGGGCGAGGGCCCCTGCTTCTGGCAAAGGGTTGTCCAGATACTCCAGTGCCGGTCGTTTCCAGTGCTGGCTCATCAACTCCAGCACATCGCGCACAGAATATTGCCTGATGTCCTGCGGTCCGAGATTCCAGGCTCGCGCGAATCGTCCTGGCTGATCGGATATCAGCCCCGCCATCAGGACTAGGTATCCATATACGAGGGCAAGGACGTGCTGCCATGGCCGGGTAGCGTCCGGATACCGCAAGGTCAAGGTTTCCCCGGCAACTACGGCACGGACAAAGTCCGGAACCAGGCGGTCTTCGGACCAGTCTCCACCGCCGATAATATTGCCGCCTCGCGCGATGGCGATGGCGGGCCCCCGGTTTTCAGACCAGGGATAGGACGCCGCATAGCTCTGTATCACCATCTCGGCCGCGGCCTTCGACGCGCTATACGGGTCCTTGCCGCCGAGCGGATCGTTCTCGCGGTACGGCCATGGCCACTCCCGGTTCAGATACACCTTGTCCGTCGTGATGCACAGCACGCCGCGGACACTTTTTACGGCACGTGCCGCCTCCAGAACGTTGGCAGTGCCCTGGGCATTGACCGCAAACGTCGACAGCGGCTCACGGTAGGACCGGCGCACCAAAGGCTGGGCCGCCAGATGCAGGATCAGCTCCGGCTCAAAGGCGCGGACCGCCTCTGCCAGGCTGGGATAGTCGCAGATATCGCCGAAGACGGTCGGGATTTGCTGGTCAACGCCGAGGCACTGAAACAGAGAGGGCGTCGTATCCGGCGGCAGGGCAAAGCCGGCTACGTTCGCGCCAATGGCTTGCAGCCATACGCTGGCCCAGCCTCCGGTAAAACCGGTGTGTCCGGTGACGAATACCTTCCTGCCGGACAGCGCTTTTTCAAAATTAAGTAGGCTATTCATCTCAGTAGGTTATTCAATCTCTTGTGCCGGAAAATGCTGCTCTAGTTGCCTGCTCAATCAGCGGCTTCCAGCAGGGATTCGACTAGTCGAATTACTAATAGTGGCCAGGCGCGGTCACTGGCAACACAGCCCAAACCTGTCATTGTCGCGCCAGGTCGGCGTAGAGTTCGGCGTAGGCATCCGCCATGCGCTTGGCGGTAAAAAGTGTATCAAATCTCTCTTTCGCCTTGCTACCCATCGCCTCCGCGAGAGCTGGCGATGCTGTCAGGATTTGCATTGCCTCCCGGAACGAACTCACATCACCGGGTGGCACTACAATGCCGGTCTCGCCATTGATATTTACAAAGCTGCTGCCTGTCCCGATTTCCGACGATATCATCGGCTTGCCGAGCATCGCACCTTCCAACAGGGTGACCCCGAAAGCCTCGGATCTAAGGTGCGACGGAAATACCACACACCCGCACAAATGGAGCAATGCCATCTTGTCCGCTTCCGGCAGGGCGCCCAGAAAATGCACATTTGTAAGGCGCAATCGGTTCGCCTGCTCGCGCAGGGCTTTCTCGATAGGACCCGCCCCCACGATGGCAACCCTGAGGTCGGTGCCCTTCAAGGCATCCAGCAGGATGTGCAACCCCTTGTAGTAGCGAATGACGCCGACAAAGAGGAAAAATCCCTCACCCAGCTTGCCGCGCCAGTGTTCCATCAAACGCTCGTCAGGCTTCGGGTAACTTTGCTCATCCACGCCGATAGGAATGATGCTGACCTTGTCCTGATACTTCGCCAAAACGTCGCTCGTGCCCAAATAATTCGGCGAAGTGGCCACAATGGCTCGCATTTGGCCCAGAAAGCGATGCATCAGCGGCTGATAGAGCTTCAGCAGCGTGCGCTGCCGCACGATATCGGAATGATAAGTGACCAGCGCGGGCTTCCCCGGCCTCACGAGCGTATGCAGCAGATCGCCGTATGGCCAGGGAAAATGATAGTGGATCATGTCGGCCCAATCGCACTGCCGCTTGAACAACTGCATCGCGGACCACGACATCGGCGTGGAGGCGACATCGATGCTAACCTGCGCGCGATAGACTGCGGTCGCCCCGTCATGGATAACCGGCTTGTTCCTCGCATTCCTGCTTAACGTGAAGATGCGACATTCCATGCCCTGCGCCTCGACGCCAAGGCAGATCTGCCGGATGACCTGCTCCACGCCCCCAAAGGAGTCGGGAAAATAGGTCTTGAATACGTGGAGAACGCGCATGTCAATTCAATCTGTCAGACGAGACGTCGATAGACATCCATGGTCGCACGTGCTGTCTTCTCCCATGAAAGCTCAAGCGCCCGTTTGCGACCCTGCTCGATACACCGCGTTCGCAATCCAGCATCCTCTCCCAGTCTGATCATGGCAGAGGTCAGTTCCTCCACCGATAGCGGATCGACCTCGACGGCCGCCCCACCGGCCACTTCGGGCAAGCAGGAGCTGTTCGAAGCAATCACTGGAACTCCACACGCGAATGCTTCTAGCAGCGGCAGGCCAAAGCCCTCATACAGCGACGGAAACACAAATACACCAGCTTGTGCATAGATGGCGCGCAGGGTTTCCTGGCTTGACACGGTATCCAGCCACAGCACGCGCTCGCCGGCTGCTTGTGCTGCACGGATCGCCGCCACGTCGGCCTCGCAACGCCAGCCTTCACGCCCGACGATGACCAGCTGACGGTCGCGACGAACGCTGGCGGGCAGCGCGAGATAGGCGTGCAGGATGCGCCCGACATTCTTGCGCGGCTGCAAGGTGCCGACAAAAAGATAATAGCCGGGGACGAGCCTGTATAGCGTCATCGCAGCGTCGATGCTCGCGCGGTCCACCGGCGCGAGCCAGTGACGGTCAACCCCGCACGGGACCACCGAAATCCTGCTTTCATCGATGCCGAAGTACTCGGTCAGGTCGCTCACCGCCGCCTTCGAATGCGCGATGACATGATCCGCGAGCCGGCCGGATTGGCGGATCTGCCAGTTCTTCAGACGCCGCAGCCGGGATGAAGTCCATTGGGGAAACCGCAATGGAACGGCATCGTGCAAGGTCGCGACGACGGGGCAATCCATGCGAGCGACGCGATAATCGGTGGCATGATAGACAGCGATCCGGCTGGCCACATGCAATTGCACGCCGAGAGCACTCATCATCGCCTGCTGTCCGAACGAGCGCGAAAACCGTATCGCTTGCGCCGGCGCCCGCGCCGCGGTGCCATTCTCCGAGTACACGCATGGGACAACCGCACAGTCCAGCTGTGCCAGCTCGCGTGCGAGCGCTGCTGTGTAGACGCTGATTCCGTCCCCGCCGCGATAGAGCGGCCCGGAACTAAGCCCCACCTTCAGAATACTCATCCTTCGAACATCCAGCGCAACGTCTGTTCGAACGACGGACGCTGCAGCCCGGGCACCAGCGCGTCCAGCCTCTCGGTAGACCCGATCAGCAGCTTGACTTCGTTAGCACGCACGAAGGCTGGATTGACTCGGACTTCGATCGACTGTCCCGCAATTCCCCCCATCGCGGCAATGATCTCGCCCAGCGAGTACGGCTTGCCACTACAGATATTGACCACCTCGCCGGCCGCCTCGCCTTCGAGTAATGCGCGATAGGCGTCGGCGACCATCCGCACGTCAGAGAAATCGCGTGCGACATCGAGATTGCCCAGTTCGATGAAGGCAGCGCCACGCTTGAAATGCGACACGATCTTTGGCACGAGGAAATGATCCGCCTGTCCCCGGCCGGTGTAATTGAACGGTCGGGTGATGACGATGGGCAGCCGGTCAAACCAGGTCCGCACCATAAATTCCATCGCTACCTTACTGGTCGCGTAGTGGTTCACCGGCTGCGGCGCCTGTTGCTCAGTGATGATCCCTTCATAAGCATTGCCGTAGATGTTGGCACTGCTTGCGATGAGGATCTTGCGCGGCTGATGCCCGACGTCCGCGCAGGCCTGCAACAGATTGGTCGTACCCAGCACATTGACCCGGTAGAACGCTTCCGTGTCGGCGTGCGCCACGAAGCTGATCGCGGCGAGATGAGCGATATAGTCGGGACGGTGCTGATCTATCACCCGACGGCATTGTTCAAGATCCGTGATGTCGAGTACGACTTCGCCAGATGTGGATTCGCTGGGACGCGCACACGTCCCCACGATGTCGAACCCGCCAGCGCACAGAGCATCCCTGAGATACCTGCCGGTGAATCCATGCACCCCGGTAATCAGCGCTGCTCGCGGCGTTGCCTCAGAACGAGAAGCCAATCTGATTTCTCCGAAGGTCCGCTTCAACCATCATCTGGCACAGCTCTTCGAGCGTCGTGTTGGGCTGCCAGCCAAGCTTCTCCTTAGCCCTGGCCGCATTCCCGATGAGCAGCTCGACTTCGGCCGGACGATAGAACTTGGGATTGATACGCACCACCACCTTGCCAGTGGCCGTATCGAGGCCGACTTCGTCCTCGGCCTTGCCCTTCCATTCCAGCGACATGCCGGCGGCCTTGAACGCCATCGTCACAAAATCACGAACGGTCTCCGTACGGTTGGTCGCAAGCACGAACGTGTCCGGCTCATCGGCCTGAAGCATGCGCCACATCCCTTCCACATACTCCTTGGCGAAACCCCAGTCGCGCTTGGCGTCAAGGTTGCCAAGCTCGAGGACATCGAGCTTGCCCAGTTTGATCTTTGCAACAGAATCCGTGATTTTCCGCGTCACGAACTCACGACCGCGCAGCGGCGATTCGTGATTGAACAGAATCCCGCTCGAGCCAAAAATGCCATAGGACTCGCGGTAGTTCACCGTGATCCAGTGCGCATAGAGCTTGGCAACGCCATACGGACTGCGCGGGTAGAACGGTGTCGACTCGGTCTGGGGGATCGCCTGGACCTTGCCGAACATTTCCGAAGTCGACGCCTGATAGAAACGGATCTTCGGATTGACGATGCGGATGGCCTCAAGCAGGTTCACCGCACCGATGCCGGTGATCTCCGCCGTGGTCACGGGCTGTTCGAAAGAGACGCCAACGAAACTCTGCGCCGCCAGGTTGTAGACTTCGGTAGCGCCACTGGTCTGGAGCAACCGGATGCAGGTGCTCAAGTCCGTCAGATCGAATTCGACCAGGTGGAGATTGGGGTGATTGGTCACACCCAGTTCGTCCATACGCCAGAAATTCACCGAGCTGGTACGGCGATAGGTGCCATAGACCGTGTAACCCTTTTCGAGCAAGAGTTCGGTGAGATACGCTCCGTCCTGACCGGTCACCCCGGTGATTACTGCTACGCGCTGATTCATCCTTCTGTTCCTGATGAAGAGTTAAGACTGTGTCGCTGGCTGGCCGGCGTTCCGCTGCCACCGATACCATCCGGATAGAGCTTGCAAGCCAATTGTTGGGCGCTCTCGCGCCAAGTGATGGGGCGAATCTTACCTGCTAACGCCTGTCGCTCGTCCCTGCTCATTGCGGCGATGCGAGCGGCCGCCTCCGCCAGCGACGACGGATTGTCCAAGCTGAAGAAAATCGCGCCTTCACCTCCGACCTCTCTGAAAACCGGAATGTCGCTCGCCAGCACCGGAACGCGGTGCATGGCGGCCTCCACGATGGGCAGGCCATAGCCTTCGATGGTGGAAGCAGCGATCAGCGCCGTGGCGCCCGCATAGCAACGGTTGATCTCCGCATCGGTGAAATCGTCGATCACGAACAGCCGTTTGCCGTTCATAGGGTGATTGCGGATCCTGTCCATCAGCGCTTCGACATGCCAGCCTTCCTTGCCCGCTAGGCACAGGCGGGCGTCTCCGCCGGCAGCCCAGATCTGTTCGAAGGCATCGAGAACGAAACCGTGGCCCTTGCGCGGTTCGATGGTCCCGACCATCAGATAAGTGGGGGAGCTCCGGTCTTCCATCAGCGCCAGCACCGCTGGCCGGATGCCCGCGTCGCTCTCATCGTCGATCAGGTCGGCACCCAGGTTCCAGTGTTCCAGCACGAGCGGTCTCGGTGGCTGCAGGCCCTGTGCCTCAATGTATTCGCTTACGCTTTGCTTTACCGCCTGCGAAATGCAGATCAGCATGTCGCTCTGCATGGCCGCCATCCGCAGCCAGTTATTGAAAACAGAAACCAGACCGGGTCTGCAGTACTCCGGATGCAGAGCCGGAATCAGGTCATAGACGACCGAGACAATGCGGCCGCCAAACTGCCTGACTTCATCAAAGACTGGCAGAAACTGCTCATACTGCTCCCACGACGAATCGATCATGAGCAGCACATCGCCCGGGTGGATCTCGACGCACGCATCACCGTAGGCGTCGGACGGCAGATTGAAAATCGATGGGACCACGTCCCTGGCACGCACCAGCCCGCCGTCCTTGATCTGGACGATCTCCACGGGCGGCGTCTCGCCACCCAAGCAGAGCTCCCGCGCCATATTGCGGACCACGCGCTGGATGCCGCTGCGTGCATCGGATCTGGCTAATTGCGAAACGTCGATCAGCAGGCGCGGCTGACGATTCAGACGCATGTTGCGGCCAGCACAGGCAGACAGGCGGTCAATCAGCAACCCGTCGGGAGTCGGCATCTTCTGCAGGGTGTCTGCCAGTTCGTCGACGAGGCGTTGCATTGACATATGGAACGCGGCGTCGATCACCCTTCCGAGATTCTCCTGCGCGCCGTGCCCGGCTTCCAGTGTCGCGATGGGCGGGCACCACGTGCAGGAATACCGGTTGAGCAGCCGCCGCGCCGCATCATCATTCTCGACGACCATGTAGAGGCTGCTCGCTGCCACATCATGCAGCGGCGGCACGCCATTAATAGCGGAGCCCTCGGTGTCCGCTGGAGAAGTCAGCAGCGAGCGAACCCCTATTTCCGGATACGTCTCTTCAAGCCCCGCGCTGCCGAGCAAGAGCACGCCCGGATTGGTACGCATCTGCTGCAGCAGATGCTCCGGCGGCCTCGCCTGCAAGGAAAAATACAGGGGCAGGCCATTGCTCAACGCCACCGCGGATTCCTCCGGGTAGCACGTCTGCGGCGCGTCAACGTCGCCCGGCTGTTCGATTCGAACGTCTGCAGGCAGGAGTCCCGCGATCTGGCCCAAGCTTGGGAAGCTGCCCTCCGTTCCGTTGGAGCGCGCGGCGCGCGCGTCAGCCATCTGAAGTACCTGATTCCCGTGCGCCCGCGACAGCGGCATGGTGGCCTCGAATGCCTCCCATGCCTTCCTGCCGGTGGCATCCCAGCTAAATGTGGCTGCCCGCTCAGGGCCAAACGCCTTCAGTTCCTGCCGCAGGCGTGCATCCGTCAGTACTCTCTCCAGCGTCGCCTTAATGGAGTCGGGGTCTTTCGCATCGAACATGATATCTGCCCGGCCCAGCACTTCCGGGATCGATGAATTGTCCGCCGCGATAACCGGCGCGCCGCAAGCCATGGCTTCCAGGACCGGCAGGCCAAACCCTTCATAGAGTGAAGGGAAGACAAAGGCCGCGCACTGTTGATAGAGGGCCACAAGCTCAGTGTCATCAACGTGACCGGTGACGACGATGTCGTCGGTTTTCAGGCCCAGCCTTTGCGCGTCGCGCCAGAATGCGTGCTTGTCACCGACCTGATTTACGACAAGTTGATGCCCGCTGCGCAACGATTCAGGCAAGCGTGCATAGGCCTGCAACATGCCGGCCAGGTTCTTGCGGTAATCGGCGTTGCCCGTGTAGAGCACAAACGGCCTTTGGATCCCCAGGCGGGACAAGTCCTTGGGCTTCTCACCTGCGGTCAGAGTACGAAAACGTTCGTCCGCCGCGCCGCCGATCACGGCCACGCGGGCGGGGTCCAGGCCGAGGTGCTCGATGGCATCGCTGCGTGTTGCCTCCGAAATCGCGAGCAGCAGATCGAAGCTCTTCAGGGCTTGCAGCCGTTCCGTGTACCAGGCCTTGAAGGACGGAGACGTATTCAGGTACTGCTCGGGAAACAGCCAGGGTATGAGGTCATACAGCACCGCGGCACGCAGGCTCGAACCGACGCGCGTCCTCGGATCCGGCACGACGCCATCCTGGGCCCAGTCTTCGAACGGGCTCATGCAAAGCACGACGTCCGGGGCCAGTGTGCGATACGCCCCGCTGACCAAGTCGTCGGCAAGCTGTCGCTGCTCAGGCGTGCAGGCGCCGAATGGCGCACCGGAGTGGGCATATGTCGCGAAATGTCCGGCACCAAGCAAAGGCGAAAGCTCAGTGCGAAGCGCATCGTAGGCTTCGCCATATTGCGCGTCCGCCAAGGCGTAGAGCTGATGGCCGCCTTTGACGCGTGCCAGGGCTTGCGTGAACGCCAGCGTGTACCGTCCAATCCCGCGTAGCCGCGAAATTGTCTGACAGGGGAACAGATCGACCAGCAGACGCATCAGAAGCTGCCTCCCACCATATTGCGCTTGCCTGCCAGTCGTTTGGTGAGGGCAGCCTTGAACAGGAGCGCCTCCTCCGAAAGGCGAGGCGCGACAGGGGCAGCGGGCGTTTCAACAATCACCCCGCGGATGCGACGCATCAGCCAGTCCCAGGGCCCCGGGAATCGAGCAGCGACCCGCCTCAGAATCGGACGCAGCCAGACCTGGTCAAGCACGATCGGCACGGCCTTCCTGATCACGATCTTCAGTCCCGACTTCATGCTGGACTTCGGTCGCGCAAGTGCGCGCAGTGCACGCATTGCCATGCGCATCGGCGCAGTGATACGCCAGGAAGTGCTGGCGTGGATCGCCTCCAGGCGTGCAAGAAGCGCTCTTCGCTCCATTGCCCCGCGCTCCAGCTCCGTCGAGAACAGTTCCGTCTTCTGCGCAAGCTCGCCTTCCAGCCGCGCTAGGCTGAGCTCGGATTCGCCGAGGCGCTGCTCTTGACGCGCGGCCTGGTCGATCAGGCGATCCATGGCCGGCCTGAGATGAGCTCGCTCGATATGGCGACCTGCCGTGACCATGCGATCGATGACAAAGTCGTCGAGGACATTCGGCGGTGTGGCGAGTTTCTGCCGCAAGCTTTCATGCTCCTCGGCAACGTAAAAGCGGTTCAGGCCGTCGAAATAGGCAAAGCGATACCCATTGGCCAGCAAGGAAGGTTCCCACAGGGCATAGTTTTCCTCAGTGCTGTTCGGCCGTGTCGCCTCCACCACTAGCACCCACGGTCGCCACGCACGCAGATCGAGCCCCTTGAGTACGCTTGCTTCCGCACCCTCGACATCGATCTTGAGAAAATGGATCGTACGATTGCTCGCGTATCGCTCCAGGAGCGCCGAGAGGGTTTCCACCTCGACCTCCTGCGATATCACCTTCATGCCACTGGCCCGGTAAGCGGCGGCAATCGCTTCATCCAGCGTGGACAGGCCGCGTACTGGCACTGAGTGGAATTGCAGCGACCCCTGCGATTCCCCGACAGCGACGGCCAGGTTCGTGTCCCGCGGCCGCGCCTCACAAAGACGCCGCCAGAATCCCCGTTCGGGCTCGATATTGATACCCGACCATCCGCGCTCGTAGAAGAGCCTCGTTACGGAGTCATCGTCAGGATCGTTCGCACCGACATCCACATAGAAACCCGTGGGCACATCCCTGAAGGCGCGCCAGAGTATGACATCCTCAAAATTCTGAGCGTACGAAGTGATGGTCATCAAACTAGATTCGGAGATAGGAGATGAGCGCGCGCTCAGCCTCTGTTCAGCATGGGTTCCGTTACCTGCGCGGACGCGAGGGGCGCATCCCGGACGATTGAGATCTTGGGATCGAGCCACGCGCAACCCACGAAATGCGGCCGGCCTAGGTTCACCACGTTGAACACGAGCGCCAGATCACGCCATTCATAATTGTTGTCGAGATGGGTCTCGCTGCTGCAGAGCGCAGTGGCAATTGAATAACTTCCGGGCCCCAGATTTGCTGGAAAGGAAAACTGATACATTATCCGATCGCCCTCCTGAACATCGCGCAGGGGACAACTCTTCAAATCGGTATTGGTGCCGTAGATAGGTTGACCGAGGCGGTCCTTGATCATGTAGCCAAGCACCAGACGTTCAATCGGCGCCCTTACCGCAACGCGCACCTCCAGGGTCACGGGCGTACCGACGTCAATCACCTCCACGCGGCGCCCGTCCGCATCCAGCAAAGCGATGTCGGCAACGGTCGCTTCTCCGGTGCCGGAGACCGTTTGTACCTTGCCGTCGTCGAGGACATTCTGCGCGACGGTCTGGTTTTCCCGAGCTGCCAGCATCGCGTTATAGAAGTCCATCACCGCTTCAGGTGCGCCTTCCTTTGCCACGTGGCCAGCATCGAGCAATATCGCTCGATCGCAAATGGACTGAATCGCCGCCTTGTCATGCGAAACGATCAGCAGCGTCGTTCCCTGCTCGCGAAATGCACGGATACGATCAAAGCTCTTGTGCTGGAAATAGGCATCCCCGACCGATAGCGCCTCGTCCACGATGAGCACGTCCGGGCGCTTCGCGGTGGCGAGGCTGAACGCAAGCCGCATCTGCATGCCGCTTGAATACATTCTTACCGGCTGGTCGATATAGTCGCCGATTTCCGCGAAGGCCTCGATCTCAGGCATCAGCGCAGTCACTTCGCCCGCGCTCATGCCGAGCAGTTGGCCAGCCATCACGACATTCTGCCGCCCGGTGAAATCCGGATGAAAGCCCATGCCAAGTTCGAGCATGGCCGCCACCCGACCCTGGATCGAGATATTGCCAATGGTCGGCGCCGTGGTGCCGGTGATCATCTTTAGCAGCGTACTCTTGCCCGCCCCGTTGATGCCGATAATGCCTACTGCCTCTCCCGGCGCAACGGTGAACGAGATATCTCGCAACACCCAGCGCAGCGAGTGCCGCGCCTTGCTGAACGGCAAGAGCCATTCCCCGAGACGCGACCAGCGTGTCGGATATTGCTTGTAGGCCTTGCCTACCTGGTTAACGACAATGGCGCCCATTACAGTTCATCCACCATTTCACCAGAGCGCTTGCGGAACAGAGCCATCCCAACCAGGCACAGCACTGTGGCCAGCACCAGCATCGGAATCAGGCTCGACCAGTCAGGTGCCACGCCCCGCACCAGCACGGACTGGTAGGCGCTGACGATGGGCGTCATCGGGTTCAGTTCCACAAACGGCCGCACCGCCTCGGGCAGCACCGTCAGCGGATAGACGATCGGGGTCAGCCAGAACCAGAACTGCAGCACCACGCCCATCAGTTGGCCGACGTCGCGAAAGAATACATTGAGCACGCCAAGGATGATGCCTAGGCCAATGGAGAACATCACCTGTAGAGCCAACACCGGGAAAATTGCCAGGAAAATCCATCCCGGAAAACTCCCGGATGCCAGCAGGAACGCCACGAACAGCGAGAAAATAATCGCGAAATTCAACCCGGCATTCAGCACAACGATGATCGGCAGGCAAATGCGCGGAAAGCTGATCTTCTTGATCAGGTTCGCCTGCTCCAGAAAGACATTCTGCGCGCGGCTAAGGACTTCGGCAAAAAAGGCCCAGGTAAGCGTGCCGGCACAGAGATAGATGCTATAGCCGAGGTGACTGTCCACGCCCGGCAGCCGCGCGCGCATCATCTGGGAGAAGATCACCGTGTACACAATGATCATCGCCAGCGGGTTGATGATCATCCAAGCTGCGCCCAGCATCGAATTGCGGTAGCGGGACTGAAACTCTCTCCTGACGCTGCCGCCAATAAAACCGCGATAATTCCACGCGGATCGAATCAAACCAATCGCCATTACCCAGCCCGGCCGTAAGTATCCGCGAAGCGTACGATGTCATCCTCGCCCAGGTATTCGCCACACTGGACTTCGATCAGCACGAGGTCCATCACGCCGGGGTTGATCAGCCGGTGCTTGTGGCCTGCCGGAATGTAAGTCGATTGATTAGGCTGAAGGGAAATTATCTGCTCGCCGTTGACGACGTCAGCAGTGCCGCTCACCACGATCCAGTGCTCGCTGCGATGGTAATGCATCTGCAGCGACAACTGGGCACCCGGCTTGACGACGATGCGCTTGATCTTGAAGCGGTCGCTCTCCTCGAGCACCGTGTAGGTTCCCCAGGGGCGATGCGCAGTCTTGTGGATCTTGTAGCTGTCGTGCCCGTTCTTCTTCAGTTGCCCGACGATATGCTTGACGTCCTGGGTGCAGTCCCGGTTGGCCACCAACAGCGCATCCGGCGTGTCGACAATGATCAGGTTATCCACACCCACAGCGCCAACCACGCGATCATCGCTCTTGATATAGCAATTGCTGACGCCATGCAGCAGCGCATCGCCATAGATACGATTGCCCTGCGAGTCCGGCGCCGTCAGTTCGCTGATGGAATGCCAGGACCCAATATCGCTCCACCCCATATTGCTCGGCACGACCGAAACGCGATCCGATTTTTCCATGATCGCGTAGTCGATAGAGATATCCGTGACGCGCTTGAACTGACCGGGCTCGAGTTCGAGCGAACGACATCCGTCGGCGGTCAATACAGCACCAGCAGCAAAGCTGCTCTCGCATGCGTGGAGCAGTTCCGGAGTGAAACGGGTGAAATCCTTGAGGATGGTCTTCACGCTGAAGCAGAACATCCCGGAGTTCCACAGATGTGAGCCGCCTGCCACCAGCGCCTCGGCTACTTCGAGTTTCGGCTTCTCGACGAAGCGAACCACGGGGTGTACCCCGTCCAACCCCTTCTCGTTGTCGAATTCGATATAGCCATAGCCGGTCTCCGGCGCGGTCGGACGGATGCCGAATGTGACGATACGTCCTTCCGCAGCGGCGGCCGCAGCAGCATTCACTGCGGCCTGGAACTGCTCCGGATCCTCAATCAAATGATCCGCCGGCAAAACCAGCATCACGGCGTCCTCGCCGTGATGTTTCTTGACCCAGCAAGCCGCGGAAGCCACTGCCCCCGCCGTATTCCGGCCAAACGGCTCCAGCACGAATCCCAGTGGAATATGGTCCTCATTCACCTCCTGGCACTCATCCCGCGTCAGGAAGAAGGTCTCCCGGTTAGTGACCACCACCACCTCCGGCACATCCTCAAACAGAGTTGCCCGCTTAAAAGTCTTCTGCAGCAGACTTTCACCATCTGCAAGCTTAAGCAGCGGCTTGGGGAATGCCTCACGGGAAACCGGCCAGAGCCGGGTGCCTGCACCACCGGAGATAATGACTGGAATGATTTGCATGATTGACCACTTTTTAGTCTCAGGGGCGAATTGTAACGGAGCGCTCTCGCAGCCCTGTAAGACCCATGTAATTTTGTCTTGCCATCTGTAACGTTGAAGGCAAATAGGCCAATGCCTCTTGCCAAGATCGCACTATGTTGCTAGCGCGCTCAATGGGAGCGCATTGTATGGCTTGGGGGCCGTGCTGCGGCAGAACGGAGCGCCAAAATTCGCAAAATGCGACCGATGAGTGCCTATTAAAGCACACACGGTCCGCATTTAACGATACACCCACTTACAGAATCGCCATCGATACGGATGGTCGGAGCAAGGAGCGTTCCCAGGTTCCGGTGATCGGTCCTGATGCACGCACGCATTGCAGGTGATGAATCCGCTCAGTCGCCGACAGCTCAGCAAGAGACGTCAGCCTCGGTCAGAAGCTTCCCCGCCGCATCCTTGGCGGTAAGGAGCGGCGCCCCGTTGAGCGGCCAACGCACACCGACCGCGGGATCGTTCCACAACAGCGTCCGCTCGTGCTCAGGGTACCAGTAGTCAGTCGTCTTATAGAGGACTTCGGCATGTTCCGACAAGACCAGGAACCCGTGCGCAAAGCCCTCGGGTATCCAAAGTTGCTTCTTGTCTGCTGCCGAAACCGTTACGCCTACCCACTTGCCGTATGTGGGTGAGCCCAGCCGGACATCGACTGCGACGTCGAATACCTCGCCAGCAATCACGCGAATCAGCTTGCCCTGTGGATGCTGTATCTGATAGTGGAGCCCCCTCAGCACATTGCGCACCGAGCCGGAATGGTTGTCCTGGACAAAAGTGCGACGGATGCCAGTAGCCTGCTCGAAGGCCTGGGCATTGAAGGTTTCCATGAAAAAGCCGCGCTGGTCGCTGAACACCTGTGGCTCGATGACAAGCACCTCTGGCAGTGCCGTGGGCGTGATTGTGATCTTCATTTGACCGGATCCATGATGATTTGCCGCAGGTAGTTGCCATACCCATTGTTGCCCAGTGTCCCGGCAAGCTCTACAACCTTCTCCGCGGTGATCCACCCGCTTCGGTAAGCGATTTCTTCCGGGCAGGCCACCATCAGCCCTTGCCGGTTCTGCAGCGTGGCGATAAAGCTTGCCGCTTCGAGCAGCGACTCATGCGTGCCGGTGTCGAGCCAGGCATAGCCGCGGCCCATGATCTCGACATTCAGTTGGCCGGCCTGCAAGTAATGGTTGTTGACATCGGTGATTTCCAGTTCGCCCCGGGCCGAGGGACGCAGGGCAGCGGCAATGCCGCACACTTGATTGTCGTAGAAATAGAGCCCGGTCACCGCATAGTTGGAACGGGGCCTGAGCGGCTTTTCTTCGAGCGACCTGGCGCGAAAGTCGCCGTCGAATTCAACGACCCCATAACGCTCGGGATCCTGGACGTGGTATGCGAATATCGTAGCGCCGTCTTTCTGCCCGGCGGCGCCCTTGAGCCGCGCGACGAGGTCGTGGCCGTAAAAGATGTTGTCCCCGAGAATCAGCGTCGAAGGTTGGTTGCCGATGAAGTCCTTACCGATGACAAAGGCCTGCGCCAGACCATCGGGCGTAGGTTGGACTGCATACTGCAAGTTGATACCCCAGGCGCTACCGTCGCCCAGCATCCCGGCAAAGCGCGGCGTGTCCTCGGGCGTGGAAATGACCAGGATGTCACGGATGCCAGCGAGCATTAAGGTCGACAGCGGGTAGTAGACCATCGGTTTGTCATAGACCGGCAGCAACTGCTTCGATACCGACCGCGTAATCGGGTAGAGGCGCGTGCCGGACCCGCCGGCCAAAATAATCCCTTTACGCATGGAGAGCTCGCTTGGTCAGGATCTGGTCCAGCAGGTGGCGCACCCCCTCTTCCCACGACGGAAGATGGATGCCGAAGGTCTTGCGCAACTTGGTGGTGTCCAGGCGAGAGTTTGCCGGCCGGGGTGCTGCCGCGGAATAATACTCGGCCGCTGGAATGCCCTGGATATCCTCCGGCCTGATTTTCAGCACGACGCCATGGGAAGCGGCATGGCGCAAGACTTCCGTGGCATAGGCATGCCAGGTGGTCTCACCCGAGGCGGCAAGATGATAGATACCCGCGGGGAATGTATCGCGGTTGCTGAAAAGCCAGTGGCGCGCAAGGATCTGCGCGGTCACGTCGGCGATTAGGGAAGCGGAGGTCGGTGCACCATGCTGATCTGCAGCCACACGCAGTTCGCGTCGCTCGCGGGCTAGGCCGAGTATCGTCGTGGCAAAATTTTTACCGTGCGCGCCAGCCACCCACGACGTCCGCAGGATCAGCGAAGCGACACCTGCAGCAAGGATGGATTCTTCGCCAGCCACCTTGCTCTTTCCATACTCGGACAGAGGATTGACGGGGTCGGTCTCCAAATAGAGGCCATCCTTGCGGCCGTCAAACACATAGTCGGTGGAATAGTGGACGAGCAATGTCCCCAGGCGGCGCGCCTCTTCGGCCATCACTGCTACAGCCGTAGCATTGATCGCAAAGGCAAGATCGGCTTCGGTTTCCGCCTTGTCCACGGCCGTATATGCCGCCGCATTGACGATCGCGTCGGGCCGGGACTGGCGTATGGCACGACGAATCTGGGCCGGATCCGCAAGGTCGCAGGCTGACCGGTCAAGCGCCACGATGCGCCCCAGCGGCGCCAGGCTGCGGCGCAGCTCAAACCCGACCTGCCCGTTGCTGCCGGTCAAGAGGATCGTGGGAAATTCCTGGCTACGCGACATATTGCTTGCCTACCCAGTTGCGGTAATTGCCCGACAGCACGTCCTGGACCCATTCCGCGTTTTGCATGTACCACTGCACGGTCTTGCGCAACCCTGACTCAAAGGTTTCCGACGGCTTCCACCCCAGTTCTCGGGCAAGCTTGCCCGCGTCGACCGCGTAGCGTCGGTCGTGGCCGGGACGATCCTTGACGAACGTGATCTGGTTGCGATACGAACCGGCAGTCTTCGGACTCACCTCGTCCAGCAGATCGCACAGCGCCTGCACGACTTCCAGATTGGTCTTCTCATTCAAGCCGCCGATGTTATAGGTTGCACCGGGCTGACCGCTTGCCAACACCTCGCGAAGGGCTGCGCAATGATCGCCTACATATAGCCAGTCCCGGACGTGGAGCCCATCGCCATACACGGGCAGCGGCTTGCCAACCATCGCGTTGGTAATCATGAGGGGTATCAGCTTCTCGGGAAACTGCAAAGGCCCGTAATTGTTGGAGCAGTTCGTGGTCAATACTGGCAGGCCGTAGGTGTGATGGTAAGCACGTACCATGTGGTCCGACGCTGCCTTCGAGGCAGAATATGGGCTGTTGGGCAGATAGCGCGAGACTTCTGTAAACGGGGGATCGGCAGGTGCGAGCGAACCGAATACCTCGTCGGTCGAGACATGGAGAAAACGGAACGCGGCGCGCGCGGGCGCATCCAGTGCCTGCCAGTATTCCAGAACAGTTTCAAGCAGCCGAAACGTGCCGACAACATTGGTCTGCACAAAGTCGCCCGGAGAGACTATGGACCGGTCGACGTGGCTTTCCGCAGCAAAATGCAAGACGGCGCGTGGCCGATACGCTTCGAGCAAGGCGGTTACAGCCGCGGTGTCGCAGATATCGGCCTGCAAAAAGACATGGCGGACATCGCCCTCGAGCGCGGCAAGGCTCTTTCGGTTACCGGCATAGGTCAGCTTGTCGACATTGACGATCCCGGCGGCGCCTTCCTGGCGCAGCCAGTCGATAACAAAGTTTGCGCCAATGAACCCCGCGCCGCCGGTGACCAAAATGTGCGACAAAGTTTGCTCCCGACAATCAATATGCTTCGACGTCAAACTCACGCCGGCTCTCGCCATCCGAGGCGGACCGTTAGTCGTTCGTTGCCCGAAAGTGACGGTATTCTATCTGCTGACATGACCCATCCTACGTTCACTGCCGCCCGTTTGGTAGCCTCAGATCACAGGCACCGGCTCGGATGCGGATATGGTTCACCCAGATGACAACACCAAGACCATCCCATCCATCACCATATGCCGTGGGCGATCTCCAAGGCTGCGCCCCTTCCCTGGAAGCGCTGCTGGCCAAACTGCCCTCCGGACTCCCTCTCCGTTTTGTCGGCGACCTGATCAACCGGGGCCCCTCCTCCTTGCAGACCCTTCGCACCGTCCATGCCATGGGTCCACGCGCCGAAACCGTCCTGGGAAACCACGACATCCACCTCCTCGCAGTCGCCGCCGGCGTCCGTAAGAAAGGCAAGTCCGACACCCTCGACGACATCCTCACCGCCCCCGATTGTGAGGATCTACTCACTTGGCTCCGCCACCGCCCCCTCGCCCTGCTAGAAAACAACTTCCTCCTAATCCACGCCGGCGTCCTCCCCCAATGGACCGCTGCCCAAGTCATCGACCTCGCCCGCGAAGTCGAAGACCAACTCCAAGGCCCCAACTGGCAAGGCTTCCTCGCCGACATCTTCGGCAACGCCGCCGACCGCTGGCACGACGGCCTGCGCGGCATTGATCGCCACCGCGTGGTGGTCAATGCCCTCACCCGGCTGCGCTACTGCACTGTCGATGGCGTGATGGACTTCAAGACCAAGGAAGGCCTGGGCAAGGCGCCGGACGGGTTCATGCCGTGGTTCGACGTGCCAGGGCGGCGTACCGGGGATGTGACGGTGGTATGCGGCCATTGGTCGACGCTGGGCCTGGTCATGCGGCCGAATCTGATGGCGCTGGATACTGGCTGCGTCTGGGGTGGCAAGCTGACGGCGGCCCGGTTGGCACAGGATCCTGCCGAACGGACCGTCGTTCAGGTTGATTGCCCGCAATATTGTGACCCGCTGGCCTGACTGGCAATCCCGCGTTGGCGGGGACGACAGGACGGCTAGCTGATGGCAGCGGAGCTCGGCTGGGGCACGCCGCCGGGCTCAACGGGGTGGTTCAGCCGCCGGGCCGCGGCGGCAGCGTGTTCCGGCGCGCCCTGGCTGAGGTGGGCGACCACCTCCCTGGCGGAGTTCGCAAGCTCGCGGCGGTCGCCCGAGGCCGGCACCAGCGCAGGCCCGATTACCAGCCTGGCCTTGATCCTGGGTGCGCGCAAGACCGCTTCCAGTGACTGCAGCAGTGTGGTCTCGCCGATGTAGGCGGCGGCAAGCGTTGGTTGACCCGTAGTGGCATCGAGGTAGTTCAGTCCGAGGGGCTGCACGGGCAATCCACCAGAAATCGGTGCCTGCATCAGGTTGGCGTGGAATGGCAGCACCTCGGTGCCGTCAGTCGTCGTGCCTTCCGGGAACACGCCGACGAGGTCGCCCTGCAGCATCACGTCGGTGATGTCATGCAGCACGCGGTGGGCGTCACGCTTGCGCGCCCGTTCGATGAAGATCGTTCCCGTCTTCCCGCACAGCCAGCCGATCAGCGGCCAGCTGCGGATCTCCGACTTGGCGACGAAGCGCACCGGCTGCCAGCTGTGGATGACGTAGATGTCCAGCCACGAAATGTGGTTGGAAACCACCATCGCACCCTGGCGGCCGGCGCCGTGCGGCGCTGCGCCGGTGGCGTCCACCACCTCGACCTCCACCCCGCAAATCCGCAGCAACCGCCGCGACCAGCGGCGGATATGCCACTCGCGCGTGCGCACGCCCAGCCACGGGAACAGCAAGGCGCAGGTCACCAGCCCGCGCAGCAGGTGCAGCACCAGCGCGGTCTTGCGCAGCCAGATCATGCGTGGGCGTGGTTTCCGTAGACGACTTGCCCGCCGACCAGAGTCATGCGGACCTTGCCTTCCATCTCGTAGCCGAGCCACGGCGAGTTCTTGCCCTGGCTCTTGATGGAGCGGCGGTCGACCTTCCAGACCTGCCTGGGGTCGAACACGCATACGTCTGCGGCGCTGCCGACGGCCAGGGTGCCGGCCTTCAGGCCGATCACGCGGGCGGGCTCGGCGGTGATGCGGCCCAGTGCCAGGGCCAGCGGAACCTTGTGCTCGGCGGCCCAGCGCAGGGTCAGCGGCAGCAGCAGTTCCAGGCCGGTTGCGCCCGGCGATGCCTCGGCGAACGGCAGCAGCTTCTCGTCGTCGTCGACCGGGGTGTGATCGGAGCACAGGGCGTCGATGGTGCCGTCGGCCAGCGCGGCGACGATGGCGTCGCGGTCGCGCGGGCTGCGCAGCGGCGGCGAGAAGCGCATCTGCGAGTTGAAGTAGCCGATATCCATGTCGGTCAGCGAGACATGGTGGATGTTGACGTCGCAGGTCACGGCCAGGCCTTCGCGCTTGGCCTGGCGCACCAGTTCCAGCCCGGCGGCTGACGACAGCCGGCACAGGTGCACGCGCGCGCCGGTGCTGCGCATCAGTTCGAAGATGGTGTGCAGGCGCACGGTTTCGGCGATCACTGACACGCCGGACAGGCCCAGGCGCGACGCCACCGCGCCGCTGGCGGCGACGCCGCCGCCCAGGAACGGGTCTTCCGGGCGCAGCCAGACGGTGAAGCCGAAGGTCTTGGCGTATTGCAGCGCGCGCAGCAGCACCTGGGTGTTGTGCACCGGGGCCTCGGCCTGGCTGAAGCCGACGCAGCCGGCCTCTGTCAGCTGGCTCATCTCGGTCAGGGTCTCGCCTTTCAGGCCCAGCGTCAGCGCGCCCAGCGGGTACACGTGGGTCTGGTTCAGGGTGCGGGCGCGGAATTTCAGCATTTCGACCAGGCCCGGTTCGTCGAGCACCGGATCGGTATCGGGCGGGCAGACCAGGCTGGTCACGCCGCCGGCGGTGGCGGCGGCCACTTCGGATTCGAGCGTGGCCTTGTATTCGTAGCCGGGCTCACGCAGGCGCGCGGAGAGGTCGACCAGGCCGGGGCACACGATCAGGCCGCTGGCATCGATGGTCTTGTTGGCGGTGAAGTCCGCCGGGGCGCTGCCCACGCCGACGATCTTGCCGGCGGCGATGTAGAGGTCCTGCGCGGCGTCGGTGTTGCTGGCCGGATCGATCAGGCGGCCGCCCTTGATGTGAATCTTCATAGCTTGGCTTGTCGTGTCGCTTGGCTGGTTCAGTGTGTTCTGGCTCGTGTCGCTCGACTGCATCATTCGTCGCTATTTCCCGCCACGATGCCCATCACCGCCATGCGCACGGCGATGCCGAAGGTCACCTGGTTCAGGATCACGGACTGCGGCCCGTCGGCCACGGCGGAGTCGATCTCGACGCCGCGGTTCATGGGGCCCGGGTGCATCACAATGGCGTCGCGATTGGCCAGTGCCAGGCGCTCCGGCGTGAGGCCGTAGGCCTTGAAGTATTCCTGCGCCGACGGCAGCAGCGCGCCGCTCATGCGCTCGTTCTGCAGCCGCAGCATGATGACCACGTCCACGCCCTTCAGGCCCTCTTCCATGTCGTGGAAGACGCGCACGCCCATCTGCTCCAGCCCCGACGGCAGCAGCGTGCGCGGGCCGATGGCGCGCACTTCGGGCACGCCCAGCGTGGTCAGCGCGTGGATGTCGGAGCGTGCCACGCGCGAGTGCAGGATGTCGCCGACGATAGCCACCGTCAGGTTGGTGAAGTCCTTCTTGAAATGCCGAATCGTATACATATCCAGCAGGCCTTGCGTCGGGTGCGCGTGGCGGCCATCGCCGGCATTGATCACGTGCACGTGCGGCGCGACGTGCTCGGCGATCAGGTAAGGTGCGCCCGAGCTGGCATGTCGCACCACGAACATGTCGGCTGACATCGCCGACAGGTTGTTGATGGTGTCCAGCAGCGACTCGCCCTTGCTGGTCGACGAGGCATTGATGTTCAGGTTCAGCACGTCCGCCGACAGCCGCTTGGCGGCAATCTCGAAGGTGGTGCGGGTGCGGGTGGAGTTCTCGAAGAACAGGTTGAACACGCTCTTGCCGCGCAGCAGCGGCACCTTCTTGACATCGCGGTCTGAGTCGGACAGCGATACGAACTGGCTGGCGGTGTCGAGGATGTGCGTGATCATGTCACGCGACAACCCCTCGATCGACAACAGGTGCTTCAGTTCGCCGTTCTTGGTGAGCTGCGGGTTGCGGAACGTCTTGGTCATGGCTGGTCGGGCGCGGGCAAAAAACGGAGGTGGTCTGGTCTCGGAGCTGGGGGTCAGGCGCGCACGGGCGCGCCTGGGGCATGCGGGCCGGTTCAGCCGGTGGCGGAATCGGTAGGTTCGGTCGCAAAGGCGAATTGTGCGCCGGCGCCCTCGCCCTGGCGCGACAGCACCAGCGTGGTGCCGGGCGGCAGCGCCATCTCGGCGGCAGTCAGGTCGGCGGCAATCGGCAGCTGGCGCCCGCCGCGGTCGACCAGCACGCCCAGCGCCACGCGCGCGGGGCGGCCGTAGTCGAACAGCTCGTTGACGGCGGCACGGATGGTGCGGCCGGTGGCCAGCACATCATCGATCAGCAGGATGTTGCGGTCATCCACCGAAAACGGCAGCGTGGTCGGCTGGGCCTGGCTGTGCAGGCCCTTCTTGGCATAGTCGTCGCGATGGAAGGCAACGTTGATCACGCCATGCTCGGGCAGCTTCAGGTCAGCGGCCAGCCGCGCGGCGATCCATGCGCCGCCTGAGTAGATGCCGGCCACCGACCAGCGCGCGCGCTCGGCCTCGGGGATCAACGCCTGGGCCTGGTCCAGCAGCTTGCGGTACAGCGACTCGGCGTCGGGAACGGAAATCTGCGTCATAGCGGGAATTGGTCGAAATACTGTTGCAGGATGATACGGGCGGCCTCGGCATCGAGCTCGCCGCGGCGGGCGCCGGCCATCGACGCGGCGCGCGAGGTATAGCGCTCGTCCACCCACTCCACCGGCAGGCCGAAGCGGCCATTGAGCTGGTTGCCGAAACGCCGCGCCAGCTTCATCGAGGGCTGCTCGCCGCCTTCGGGGTTGACCGGCATGCCGACGATCAGCTGCACCGGGTTCCACTCCTGGATGAGCGCCGCCACGGCCTCGAAGCGGCCTTCCACGGTGATATTGGGGAGGATGGTCAGCGCACGCGCCTCGCGCGTGATGAAGTTGCCCAGCGCGACACCGATCTTTTTTTCGCCGTAGTCGAATGCCAGGACCGTGCCGTCGCGGGGCAGTTCACGCCCCACGGCATCAGGCATGCCCGGCCTCGCCGGACAGCATGGTGAAGTCGATGCCCAGCAGCCGGATGGCGGCGGCGAAGCGATCGTCGGGCGGCACGCTGAAGATGATCTCGGGGTCGGCCTGGACCGTCAGCCAGCCGTTGCGGCTGAGCTCTTCCTCCAGCTGGCCGGCGCCCCAGCCGGAGTAACCCAGCGTCAGCAGGAAGCGGTGCGGGCCGCTGCCGTTGGCCACGGCCTCGAGCACGTCCTTGGAGGTGGTCATCTCCAGCCCGCCGGGCACGGCCAGCGACGACACATAGACGCCCACCGGGTCATGCAGCACAAAGCCGCGCTCGGTCTGCACGGGGCCGCCGAAGTAGACCGGCTGGTGCGCGACTGGCTGGATTTCAAGCTTGAGGTCGATCTTGTCGAACAGCGTGGCCATGTCGATGTCGATGGGCCGGTTGATCACCAGCCCGAGCGCGCCACGCTCATTGTGTTCGCAGATATAGACGACGGAACCCGAAAAGGTCGGATCAGCCATGCCAGGCATGGCAATCAGGAACTGATTGGTCAGATTGATAGGTGCTTCGGGCTTCGCCATGCCTTGCATTTTATCAAATCGCCGGGGGTCTTCCGGAAAAGATTGGCGGACGCTGCAGTGCAGCAATGAGCGCCCGGCCACGGTCTGGGGTTGCAGTTTGGCTCAATCCTTGCGGGTCAGTGCGGCCAGCTCCTGCGCCGTCAGCCAGCGCCACTCGCCTTCGGCCAGGGCCGGATCGAGCCGCAGGCCGCCAATGGCGCTGCGATGCAGCGCGCTGACATGGTTGCCGGCCGCCGCCACCATGCGCTTGACCTGATGGTACTTGCCTTGCACCAGGGTCAGCCGCAGGCTGCGTTCGCCGGTGATCTCGCACGCTTCCGCAGCGATCGGCGCCGGTTCGTCGAGCAGTTGCACGCCACTGCACAGCGCTTCGGCCTGCTCCGGCGTGACCGGCTCGGCAGTCGTCACTTCATAGATCTTGGGCACCTTGCGCTTGGGCGAGGTCTGGGCGTGGATGAACTGGCCATCATCGGTCAGCAGCAGCAGCCCGGTGGTGTCGTGGTCCAGCCGCCCCACGGCCTGCACCTCGCGCTGGCGCAGCGGCACCGGCAGCAGGTTGTAGACGCTGGGATGATGGCGCGGGCGCTGCGAGCATTCGTAGCCGGTGGGCTTGTTCAGCATCAGGTAGGCCTTGGTGCAGGCCAGCCATTCCTCGCCGTCGACGGTGAGCCGCAGGCCGTCGACTTCAAACTGCGCGCGCGGGTCTTCGCACAGTTCGCCGTTGACCTCGACCAGCCCGGCGGCGATCAGGTCGCCGCAGTACCGGCGCGTGCCAAAGCCCTGGGATTGGAGGATGCGGTCGAGAGTCATGGAATGGATGGTGGTAGGGATGGATGGTGACGCGGCTGCTGGGTGGCAGGCCGGATTGCTGCCGCAGTTTGCCTGCGGTCGGTGCGCCCCACTCCCGCTTGCGGGAGAGAGGGAGCACACAATCGGTTAGTTTACGCGCAGCCTGAAATCCTCAGGCCGCCAGCATCGCGCTCTCGCGATAGTGCCGCTGCGCGTCGTCGAAGCGCTCGGTTTCCTCAAAAAGCCGCGCCAGCGCCAGGTGCGTGCGCACGCGCAGGCGGCGCTGCTGGTCGGGCTCTGCATATTTCAGCGCGCGCTCGAAGCTGGACTGGGCCTTGCCCCATAGCTTCTCGCCCAGGCATAGCACGCCCAGCGTGTAATAGAGGTCGGCATCCGCGGGATGCGCGGCCAGCCATTTCTCGGCCTGCTGGATCTGCGGCAGCGCGTGGCCTGGCACGGCGCAATCGGCATAGCGCAGCACCAGGCGGCTGTCCCAGTTGACCTTGAGCGCGTCTTCGATGATGCGGCGGGCTTCGTTCTGCCGGCCCAGCGCCGCGAAGTAACGCGCCGCGGGTTCGGCGATGCGGGTGGCGCGGCGCTCGTCGGCGGACAATGAGCGCCAGAACTCGGTCAGCGCGTCGGCGTCGTGGCGGCGTTCCTCCAGCATGGCTTCGACGGCCATCTGCTTGAGCCGCAGCGCCAGCACCGGATGCAGCGCGTTGCGCTTTTCCAGCGAGCGCGCCAGACGCAGCACCTCGGTCCAGTTCTTCAGGTGCTGGTGCGCGCGCAACGCGATGCGCTGCACGTGGATCTGGCGCGCGCCCTGCGACTGCAGCTGGGCGATGGTCTCCAGCGCGCCGTCGGCATCGCGGGCATCGACCAGCAACTCGGCCATCGACACCAGCCGCGCCTGCTCGCGCTCGGGGTCGGTGACCTGCGCCATCCAGGCGTCGCGCCGCTCGGTTTCCTGCATCCGGTGCGCGGCGCGGGCGCCGATCAGCGCGGCGGTCTGGGCCTGGTCATCCCAGGACTGCGCCTCGCGCGCGGCGCGCTCGGCGCGGGCGAAGCGGCCGGCAAACAGGTTTTCGATCGACTCGCGCAGCGCCGCCTGTGCCTTGCTCATGCGGCTGCGCTCGCGGTAGGCGGCGGCGCGGCGCGGCATGTCGGCCAGATGGCGGACGGTGGACATCACCGTCCACACCACGAAGAACAGCAACAGCAGCAAGGCCAGCGCCAGGTTCAGCGACAGCTCGACGCGATACGGCGGATAGAACAGCACCACATTGCTGTGGTTGAACTGCGTGAACAGGGCCAGCCCGACGGCGCCGCCAAACAGGACCGCAACCCAGAACAGAAGGCGCATGGGCTTACTCCTTCTTCAGGGCATGCAGCGCGCCCAGGCTTTCGGACATGGTGGGCAGCTGCACCGTGACCGCGCCGGCCTGCGCCTGCCGCAGCAGCGTCAGCACCCCCTGCACCCGGCGCGACTTGGTATCGAAATAGCGGCTGATCATCGCTTGCGCGGCGGCCAGGTCGTTGCGGAACACGGGTTCGTTGCGCGACAGCAATGCCAGGCGCGCGTTGAGCAGGCGCAGCTTGACGTTCTCGCGCAGGAACCAGCCCTGGTCGCCAGACAGCAGCAGCGCCTCGGCGTCGTCGACCTTGCGGATGCGGACCACCTGCGCCAGTTCTTCGCGCAGGTAATCCCACAGGCGCGTGAACCAGCCCGGGCCCGCGCCGTTGGCGGCGGCGGCCGGCGCGCTGGCACCGTTGGCCGCGGCACCCTTGCGGGCGTCGGCCTCGCTGCGCTCCAGCATGCGTTCGCTGGACAGCAGCGGCAGTGAGTCGACCTGGTTGATGGCCTCGTCCAGTTTAATTGCAGCACCGGTCAGGTCGGTGTCGGGCACCGCCTTCATGCGCGCGACGTCGCGCGCGATCGCGCGGCGCAGCAGGTTGTATTGCGGCTTGTCGGCGCGCGCCAGGCGCGCGTCGGCGCTTTGCAGCGCGGCCAGCGCCACCTGCACGTTGCCGGTCAGCTGCAGTTGCTGGCCGGCACTGGTCAGCAACTGCTGGATCTCGGCGATTTCCCAGTCGTCGCGGTTGCGCATCAGGTCCTGGTAGACCTGTTCCAGCGCCACCTGCTTGTCGCGGGTCTCTCCGACCTGGTTCTCCAGTGCGCCGACCTTGGCCTGCAGTTCCTTGACCGTGTCCTGCGCGTTGCGGGTCAGCACGCGCGACTCCTGCACCAGCGCATCGTTGCTTTGCTGGCGGCGCGCCAGCTCGCCGGTCAGGTGGTCAACGCGCTGCTGCAGCCACCAGAAGCCGCCAGCCGTCGCCACCACCAGCACGACGACGAGCGCCCACAACGCAGCGGACCGCCGTGAGGCTGCACTGGGAGCAGCGGGGGTAGCCGGGCCCGGCGCGGACGCTGCTTGCGCCGATGCTGCGGAGGCCGCCGTGGGCGGCGGCGTAGCGGAGGAGGACGTGGTTTCTTGCGTCACGCGTTCGACCTTCGTTGACGTTGCGGGAACTGCTGCGTCCGGCACGGGGGCCGGCGGCGCTTCGGCTGTGGCGCTGGGCGGGCCGGCTTCGATTGACGCGCTGGCCATGCTTGCCGGCGCGGGACCGGCATGGGCATCGGCCCACTGCAGGCACGCCGCCAGCAGGCCGGCATCGCCCGGGGCGGCGCGCAGGATATGGGGGAAGCCCAGCGCCAGCGCCTGTTCGGCGATTCTCGCATGCGGCGCGATGCACTGCACCTGCCGCAGGGCAGCGTCTTCCTCAGGCGACAGATGCTGGCGTGCCAGCGCGTCAAGGTTGCGCACCGCTTCAGAACTGGTTAGGAGCCACGCATGCGGCGCCGCGCCGGGACGCAGGTTGTCGCGCACGGCCTGCCACTGCATGGCGCTGGGTTCGGGCAGCGTGCGCTGGTAGGCCTCGACGGCCTCGACCTGGGCGCCGGCCTCGCGCAGGCGGTCGCCCAGCCAGTCGCGCCCGCCGTTGCCGCGGATGATCAGGACCGGCTTGCCCGCCAGCGCGGCGGGATCGAGCTGGGCCCACAGGGCCTCGGAGTCGAAGCGCAGCGCTTCGGCCTCCGGTGCGGCGTCATCGGGGCCCTGCCCGTTTGCGGCAGCGCCCGCGGGCGCGATCACCCGGCACGCGGGCGGCGCGATGCCGCGCTCGGCCAGGGCCGCGACGCTGGCCGGCCCGACCACCGCCACCGGCACCTGCGCCGGCCATTGGGCCACGGCCACGCCCTGCACGCCGGCCAGTGCGTCGAGCGCGTAGGCAATGGCATTGGGACTGACAAAGACCACCAGCGCAAAGGTGTTCAGCCGCGCCAGCGCCGCGCGCAGCGGCGCGTCGTCAACGGCCGGGCCGATGCCCAGCAAGGGAAAGCTGAGTACGTCCAGGCCCGCGGCCTGCAGCGCCTCGGTCAGTTGCCGGGACTGCCCGGCGGGTCGTGTGACAACGACGGTCGGGCTGGGCATGGGGCAGCCTCAGGCAGGAGCTTGGGAGCCGGCGGGATCGCCAGAATCGGCCAGTGCCGCGAGGATGGCTTCGGCACCCTGCGCCAGCAGGTCGCGCGCGCAGGCCTGGCCAAGCGCTTCGGCAGCAGCCAGGTCAACTGCCGGCCCGGACGCGGCAGCGCGGATGGCGCGCGTGCCATCGGGCAAGGCGACAAAGGCGTCCAGCTTCAGCTGATCGCCTTCCCAGCGCGCATGGGCGGCCAGCGGCACCTGACACGAGCCGCCCAGCATGCGCGACACGGCGCGCTCGGCGCTCACGGCCAGCGCCGTCGGCTGGTGGTTCAGGGGCGCCAGCCATTGCGCAAGTTCAGGCCGGTTGGCCAGGATCTCGATGCCGAGGGCGCCCTGGCCTGCGGCCGGCAGCGACACGTCGATGGGAATCAGCGCGCGGATGCGCTCGCCCAGGCCCAGGCGCTTGAGGCCGGCGGCGGCCAGGATGATGGCGCCGTATTCGCCGCGATCCAGCTTGCCCAGCCGCGTGTCCAGATTGCCGCGCAGCGGCTTGATCACCAGCTGCGGGTAGCGGCTGCGCAGCGCGGCCTCACGGCGCAGGCTGGAGGTGCCGACCACGGTGCCGGCCGGCATCTCGTCCAGCGAGGCGTAGGCGGAAGACACCAGCGCGTCGCGCGGATCCTCGCGTTCCATCACCGCGGTCAGGGCGAAGCCTTCGGGCAACTCCATCGGCACATCCTTGAGCGAATGCACCGCCAGGTCCGCCCGGCCTTCGTCCATCGCGAACTCCAGTTCTTTGACAAACAAACCCTTGCCGCCGACTTTGGACAGCGTACGGTCTAGAATCTGGTCTCCGCGCGTGGTCATGCCAAGAATGGACACGTCGCACGCGGGATAGTATTGTTGCAATGCAGCACGCACATGTTCTGCCTGCCACAGGGCCAGACGGCTCTCTCGGGAGGCAATGACGAGCTTTTGCGGAAGATTGCGAGACACGACAGCGGTAGAGGAAGACAGGGTGGCAGACGACATGCGTCAATGGTAGCACGCGACCCAATAGTCCCTCCGCACCAATAGATAAGCTAGAAGCAGAACGAGGAGATTGCATGACGCAGCATGCTGCGCGCCCCAACGGCCGGCGGACCGCCCCGGCTGCGAAAGACCAAAGCCCTGCCCTCGGCGCCGCCCAGGGTGACGCAAACGGCGCATCCGCCGCCGAACCGAAACGCCCCGCCAGCCGCAGCGGGACCAAACGTTCCCCCAAGCCCAAGCTTTCCATCGTGTCGAGCAACGGAACCACCATCGCCCCCACCGCCCGCCGCACCGCCGACAAGGACGTGCCGCTGCGCGAGGACATCCGCTTCCTGGGCCGCCTGCTGGGCGAATGCCTGCGTGAACAGGAAGGCGACGCCGCCTTCGAGGTGGTCGAGACCATCCGCCAGACCGCGGTGCGCTTCCGCCGCGAGAACGACCGCGCCGCCGGCGCCGAGCTGGACCGCCTGCTCAAGCGCCTGTCGCGCGACCAGACCAACCAGGTCGTGCGCGCGTTCAGCTATTTCTCGCACCTGGCCAATATCGCCGAGGACCAGCACCACAACCGCCGCCGCCGCGTGCACGCGCTGGCCGGCTCGCCGCCGCAGGCGGGCAGCCTGGCCCACGCGCTGGAGGCGATCGACGCCGCCGGCGTGACCGGCAAGCAGCTGCGCAAGTTCCTGGACGAGGCCCTGATCGTGCCGGTGCTGACCGCGCACCCGACCGAAGTCCAGCGCAAGAGTATTCTCGACGCCGAGCGCGAGATCGCCCGCCTGCTGGCCGAGCGCGACCTGCCGATGACCGCGCGCGAGCGCGACCACAACACCGCGCAGCTGCGCGCCAAGGTCACCACGCTGTGGCAGACCCGCATGCTGCGCGATTCGCGCCTGACGGTGGCCGACGAGATCGAAAACGCCCTGTCCTACTACCGCACCTGTTTCCTGCGCGGCATCCCGCAGTTGATGAGCGAGCTGGAAGAAGACATCGCCGCGGTGTTCCCGACCACGCGCAAGCGCAAGGGCACTCCGGGCGCGCAGCCGGCGCCGCTGGCGCCGTTCCTGCAGATGGGTTCCTGGATCGGCGGCGACCGCGACGGCAACCCCAACGTCACCGCCGAGACGCTGGAGCATGCCGCCAGCCAGCAGGGGCAGATGATCATCGACTGGTACCTGGATGAAGTCCATGCGCTGGGCGCGGAGCTGTCGATGTCGACGCTGATGGTCGACGCCAGCCCGGAACTGCTGGCGCTGGCCGAGCGCTCGCCCGACCACTCCGAGCATCGCGCCGACGAACCCTACCGCCGCGCGCTGATCGGCATCTACGCGCGCCTGGCCGCAACCAGCAAGGCGCTGACCGGCCACGCCGTGCCGCGCCGCCCGGTGGCGCCGGCCGAGCCCTATGACAGCGCCGAGGCCTTTGCCGCCGACGTGCAGGTGGTGGTCGACTCGCTGCGCGCCAACCATGGCCAGGCGCTGGCCAATGGCCGTATCGAAGCGCTGGCGCGCGCCATCGGCGTGTTCGGTTTCCACCTGGCATCGGTCGACATGCGCCAGGTCTCGGACGTGCACGAGGCGGTCATCGCCGAGCTGTTCGCCGCCGCCGGCATCGCCCCCGACTACGCCGCCCTGCCCGAGGCGCGCAAGCTGGAACTGCTGCTGGCCGAACTGCGCCAGCCGCGCCTGCTGACGCTGCCGTGGCACGAGTATTCCGAGCAGACCCGCAAGGAACTGGCGATCTTCGCCGCCGCGCGCGAGCTGCGCGCGCGCTATGGCAAGCGCATTGCGCGCAACTACATCATCTCGCACACCGAGACGCTGTCGGACCTGGTCGAAGTGATGCTGCTGCAGAAGGAATCCGGCATGCTGCAGGGCACGCTGGGCAGCAAGACCGACCCGGCGCGCATGGAGCTGATGGTGATCCCGCTGTTCGAGACCATCGAGGACTTGCGCAACGCCGCCGGCATCATGCAGTCGCTGCTGGACCTGCCGGGCTTCGACTCGGTGATCGCGCACCATGGCGTCGAGCAGGAAGTGATGCTTGGCTACTCGGACTCGAACAAGGACGGCGGCTTCCTGACTTCCACCTGGGAGCTGTACAAGGCCGAGCTGGAGCTGGTGCAGCTGTTCGAGCAGCGCCAGGTCAAGCTGCGCCTGTTCCACGGCCGCGGCGGCACCGTCGGCCGCGGCGGCGGCCCGACCTACCAGGCCATCCTGTCGCAGCCGCCGGGCACGGTGAACGGCCAGATCCGTCTGACCGAGCAGGGCGAGATCATCAACAGCAAGTTCGCCAACGCCGAGATCGGCCGGCGCAACCTGGAAACGGTGGTCGCCGCCACGCTGGAAGCCTCGCTGTTGCCGCAGCAGAACGCACCCAAGGACCTCGACATGTTCGAGGCCGTGATGCAGCAGCTGTCGGACCGAGCCTTCACCGCCTACCGCGACCTGGTCTACGAGACCCCGGGCTTCAAGGACTACTTCTTCGCCACCACGCCGATCACCGAGATCGCCGACCTGAACCTGGGTTCGCGCCCGGCCTCGCGCAAGCTGATGGACAAGAAGAACCGCCGCATCGAAGACCTGCGCGCAATCCCGTGGGGCTTCTCGTGGGGCCAGTGCCGGCTGCTGCTGCCGGGCTGGTACGGCTTCGGCAGCGCGGTCAAGTCGCTGCTGGACACCGCGCCGGACGACAAGGCGCGCAAGCTGGCCGTGACCACGCTGCGCCGCATGGTCAAGACCTGGCCGTTCTTCTCGACGCTGCTGTCCAACATGGACATGGTGCTGGCCAAGACCGACCTGGCCGTGGCCTCGCGCTATGCCCAGCTGTGCGATGACGCGGCCCTGCGCCGCACCGTGTTCAACCGCATCAGCAAGGAATGGCACCTGACCTGCGAGATGCTGACACTGGTCACCGGCCACCAGGAACGGCTGGCGGACAACCCGCTGCTGGCGCGCTCGATCAAGAACCGCTTTGCCTACCTCGACCCGCTCAACCACTTGCAGGTTGAGTTGCTGAAACGCTACCGCTCGGGCAAGGATGGCGACGACATCCGGGTGCGGCGCGGCATCCACCTGACCATCAACGGGGTCGCGGCGGGCCTGCGCAATACGGGCTGATTGGCGTCAGAGTGCTGCCGGTTTGCGCCCCTCTCCCGCGTGCGGGAGAGGGGCGCGTCCACATCGGGCGGCAGCTCTTTCAAATGGCGCCAGTCTGACCCCTCACCCCACAAACGCCCCCGGCACCGGATCCTCACCCAGCGCGTGCAGCAGCACCGCCCAGTGCATCGCCTCGTCCCCGAGGATGCTGCCGGCGGCGCGGGTCAGTTCGCGGTTGTGGAAGTTCGGCAGCACGCCCAGGTAGGCGGCGGTGGCGCCCTTCTCCAGCCCCGCGGCAAAGCGCAGCACATCGGCCTGGGTCTTCAGCTTGTCAGTCGGGAAGGTGTATTCCGACGCCTTCTTCGCCACCACCGGGGTGCCGCCCAGCTTTGACACCGTCCCGGCCAGCACCTGCGCGTGCGCCTTGTGGTGGTCCTGGAACTTGACCGCGGTGGCAAGCACCGGCTTTTGCAGCAGGCCGCTTTCCGCGCCCACCTGGTAGGCCGCGATCGCCTGGTATTCCAGTCCCAGCGCGGTGTTCAGGATATTGATGTCGTCCCTGGTGCTGCCCGACTGGGTCTGCGCCCAGGCCGGCATGGACTCGCCAAGGCTGATGACGGCGAGCGAGCCCAGCGCGAACAGCCCCGGCGCCTTGAGCAGCCCGCGGCGGCGCGCATCGGGCGCGGTCACAATGCGGTCAAGGGAATCGGTCGGATCTGTCGTGACCGCAGTGGTGCGCATGCGTTCCATGATGTTCTCCTGTGTGGGATCAACGGCGCCGCGGCCCGCAGCCCGGGGCCGCCATCGTGCGCCTGCCACCTGATACGCACGCCGGGGCCAATCGGATGCAAGGTCGTGCCTATAATCCGGCAACACCCTTTCGCGAGACGCCCCGGTGCCCCCCTCTCCGGTGTCCCCTTCCGCCGAAACCTACGCCGCGCCGCCCGGCGCCGAGCGGCTTGCGGCCCTGCTCCAGGCCGTGGCCATCGGCGAGCGGCAGGCGCTGCGCGGCCTCTATGACCTCACCGCGACGAAACTGTTTGGCCTTGCGCTGCGTATCACTGGCAGGCGCGATTGGGCGGAGGATGTCGTGCAGGAAAGCTTTGTCAGCATCTGGCACCACGCCGGCGACTACCGGCCGCACCTGGCCGCGCCGATGACCTGGATGACCGCGATCGTGCGCAACCGCGCGCTGGACTGCCTGCGCCGGGCAAGCGCGGCACGCGTCGGGCAGACGGTCGAGCTTGACGAAGACCTGGGCGAGTGGCTGGCCGACGACACCGCCGGGCCCGCGGAACTGGCCGATGCCAGCCAGCAGGCACGCGCGCTCAACCGCTGCCTGCAGCGCCTGGAGCAGCCGCAGCGCCAGGCCATCATGCTGGCCTACCTGCAGGACCTGAGCCACGCCGAGCTGGCCGCCCGCCTGCGCGCGCCGCTGGGGACGGTCAAGTCCTGGATCCGGCGCGGCCTGGAGCGGCTGCGCAGCTGCATGGAGGGCGCGGCATGAAGCTGGCCAGCCATCCCGACCTGCTCGACCGCATCGCCGCGCAGTACGCGCTGGGGGTGCTGCGCGGCGGCGCACGCCGACGCCTGGAACAACTCGCGCGCGAAGAGCCCGCGGTGCGCGCCGCGATCCACCGCTGGCAGGCGCGGCTGGCGGGCGTGGCCGAGTTGCAGGCGGCCGCCGAGCCGGTCGACAAGGTCTGGTGCGGGATCGAGGATCGCCTCGGCTGGAAAATGGCAGATCCGGCCAGTCAGCCGGACCGCCCGGCGCCTGACACCCGCCCCGCGGACGGCTGGTGGCAGCGCCTGTGGTCGGCCCCGGTGTTCTGGCGCGGCGCCGCGGCGGCAATGGCCATGGTGGCGGTGCTGGCCGTCGGCATCGGCATCCAGCTGGCCCGGCAGGATCAGGCGGCGCCGGCCGAGGTCCTCGCCGTGCTGAACGACGACCGTGCCCAGCCTGCGATGCTGGTGTCGTGGGACGCCGGCGCACGCAGCCTGATCGTGCGCCGCCTGGATCACCTGGCGCTGAGCGACCAGCAGGTACTGCAGTTGTGGGCACTGCCTGCGGGCGGCAAGCCGCAGTCGCTCGGCGTGATCGGGCGGGCACCCGAAGCCCGGCTGGCGCTGGCGCAACTGCCCGCGGCGGTGCCCGCGCTGGCGGTCAGCATCGAGCCGCCGGGCGGCTCGCCCAATGCCGACGGGCCAAGCGGCCCGGTGGTGTTCAAGGGGCCTGTGATCCACAGCCGGCTCTGATGATCGGCGCTGCCGGGCCGGCCAGCGCCACCCAGTGCCGCCAGCGGGCCGGCGGGCGATATAATCGCCGTTTCCCAATTTCTCGCGCCCGCCGCCGTCCGC
This sequence comes from Cupriavidus necator, assembly GCF_016127575.1. NCBI lineage: Bacteria > Pseudomonadati > Pseudomonadota > Betaproteobacteria > Burkholderiales > Burkholderiaceae > Cupriavidus > Cupriavidus necator. The sequence continues at coordinate 2,405,291 of NZ_CP066018.1, read as the reverse complement.
ACGCCGGCGCCTGCCCGCGCGAGCCACTGCAGCCGACGTCCATGTCCACCTCCCAACTTGCCAAGAAAGGCGAAGCCTGGTCCGCCCGCTTCTCCGAACCGATGTCCGACCTGGTGAAGCGCTACACCGCCTCGGTGTTCTTCGACAAGCGCCTGGCCCTGTTCGACATCCAGGGCTCGCTGGCCCACGCGGCCATGCTGGCAAAGCAGGGCATCATCGCCGAGGCCGACCGCGCCGAGATCGAGCGCGGCATGGCGCAGATCAAGGCCGAGATCGAGGCCGGCGGCTTCGAGTGGAAGCTGGACCTGGAAGACGTCCACCTGAACATCGAGGCGCGCCTGACCGCGCTGGTGGGCGATGCCGGCAAGCGCCTGCATACCGGCCGCTCGCGCAATGACCAGGTCGCCACCGACATCCGCCTGTGGCTGCGCAGCGAGATCGACAACATCATGGTGCTGCTGGGCGCGCTGCGCGCCGCGCTGCTGGACCTGGCCGAACAGAACGCCGACACCATCCTGCCCGGCTTCACCCACCTGCAGGTGGCGCAGCCGGTGACCTTCGGCCACCACCTGCTGGCCTACAACGAGATGTTCACGCGCGATGCCGAGCGCATGGCCGACTGCCGCAAGCGCGTCAACCGCCTGCCGCTGGGCGCGGCCGCGCTGGCCGGCACCAGCTACCCGATCGACCGCGAGTTCGTGGCGCAGCAGCTGGGCTTCGACGGCGTGTGCCGCAACTCGCTAGATGCCGTGTCGGACCGCGACTTCGCCATTGAATTCTGCGCCGCCGCCGCGCTGGTGATGACCCACGTGTCGCGCTTCTCGGAAGAGCTGGTGCTGTGGATGAGCCCGCGCGTGGGCTTTATCGACATCGCCGACCGTTTCTGCACCGGCAGCTCGATCATGCCGCAGAAGAAGAACCCCGACGTGCCCGAACTGGCGCGCGGCAAGACCGGCCGCGTCAACGGCCACCTGATCGGCCTGCTGACGCTGATGAAGGGCCAGCCGCTGGCGTACAACAAGGACAACCAGGAAGACAAGGAGCCGCTGTTCGATACGGTCGATACCGTCGTGGACACGCTGCGCATCTTTGCCGACATGGTGCCGGGCATCACCGTCAAGCCCGAAGCGATGCGCGCCGCCGCGCTGCAGGGCTACGCCACCGCCACCGACCTGGCCGACTACCTGGTCAAGAAGGGCCTGCCCTTCCGCGACGCCCACGAGGCCGTGGCCCACGCGGTGCGCGCCTGCGACAGCCGCCAGTGCGACCTGGCCGACCTGAGCGTGGCCGAGCTGCGCGAAGTCTCGGGCCTGGGCGACAAGGCCGCGCTGATCGGCGACGACGTGCACGCGGTGCTGACGCTGGAAGGCTCGGTCGCCGCGCGCGACCATATCGGCGGCACGGCGCCGGCGCAGGTGCGCGCCGCCATCGCCGAGGCACGCAAGACGCTGAACGGCTGACCCCCGCTTCAGGGGTAACCCGCCGGCCATGAACGGGAGCAACAAGCTCCCGTTCTGATTTTCTGTGTGCAAACGCACGTATTAGCTATGGTTTATGGCAAGTAGCGGTCATTCTCCGCCGGTAAACATTCGGCCTTGAAATATCCGAATCCCATCGAAAACCGCACCTAATTGGTGCGGAAATCGGTGCAAATGTGATGCACTGGGGATTCACCCTAAAGATACGGAGCGGCTGACACCGTAGACTAACGCGCCACCCCTGTATCCCCAAAATCCCTAGGACGATCACATGTCTTTCCTTATGAGGATCTCGCGGCTTATCGACGCCGTGACTGATTTCATCGGGCAGTGGGCGAAATGGCTGATCCTGCTGGCCGTACTGGTCTGCGCAGGCAACGCCATCATTCGCTACACCTTCAGCATCAGCTCCAATGCCTGGCTCGAACTGCAGTGGTATATGTTCGCCGGTGTGTTCCTGCTCGGTGCGCCCTACACGCTGCGCCGCGACGAGCATGTCCGCATCGACGTCATTGCCGGCCGCCTGTCCGAGCGCGCCCAGGCGTGGATCGACGTCTTTGGCATCATTTTCTTCCTGATGCCGATCACGCTGATCATTCTGTGGTTGTCGATCCCCTACTTCTGGCTGTCCTACGTCGGCCATGAAATGTCGGGCAATGCCGGCGGCCTGATCCGCTGGCCGGCCAAGTTCCTGATCGTGGCTGGCTTCTTCCTGCTGATCCTGCAAGGCCTGTCCGAACTGATCAAGCGCTTCGCCTACCTGAAGGGCCTGCTGCCGGCCTCCGCATTCCGCAAGCATTCGATCGACCCCGCAGCGGAAATCGCCGCGACGATAGCGGACGCCAATCGCCCCGGCCCGTCGGCAAAACAATAACAGGCGCCTACGATGACGCAATTCCTGATCCAAAACATGGCGCCGATCATGTTCGGCACGCTGGTCATATTCCTGCTGTCGGGTTTTCCGATCGCCTTCGCGCTGGCCGCCAACGGTCTGCTGTTCGCCTTCGTCGGCATCGAGCTGGGCTTGCTCCAGCCCGCGCTGCTGCAGGCACTGCCCAGCCGCTTGTTCGGCATCATCGAGAACGACACGCTGCTGGCGATCCCGTTCTTCACCTTCATGGGCCTGATCCTGGAACGCTCAGGCATGGCCGAGGACCTGCTCGACACCATCGGCCAGCTGTTCGGCCCGATCCGCGGCGGCCTGGCCTATGCCGTGATCTTCGTCGGCGCGCTGCTGGCAGCGACCACCGGCGTGGTGGCGGCCTCGGTGATCTCGATGGGGCTGATCTCGCTGCCGCTGATGCTGAAGTATAAGTACGACAAGCGGCTGGCGTCGGGTGTGATCGCCGCGTCGGGCACGCTGGCGCAGATCATTCCGCCGTCGCTGGTGCTGATCGTGCTGGCCGACCAGCTCGGCCGCTCGGTCGGCGACATGTACAAGGGCGCGTTCGTGCCGGGCCTGGTGCTGACCGGCCTGTACATGGGCTACGTGCTGCTGATCACGCTGATCAAGCCGGCCGCGGCGCCGGCGCTGCCGCTCGAGGCGCGCACCTTCCGCGAACCCAGCGGCAAGAGCGGCGCCACCTCGGTGCTGGTGCTGACCGCGCTGTCGATCGTGGTGGGCGTGGCGGTGGACAAGATGTACAAGCCCGAGGCACCGCTGGATGAGCGGCTGGTGATCTCGGTCGGCGCGGCCATCCTGTTCGCCTTCGTGCTGGCGGTGATCAACAAGGCGCTGAAGCTGAACCTGCTGTCGCGCATGGCCGAGAAGGTCACCTTCGTGCTGATCCCGCCGCTGGCGCTGATCTTCCTGGTGCTCGGCACGATCTTCGTCGGCGTGGCCACGCCGACCGAAGGCGGCGGCATGGGTGCGCTCGGCGCGCTGGTGCTGGCGCTGATGAAGCGCCGCCTTGACCTGGGGCTGACCCGGCAGGCGATGGAAGGGACGCTCAAGCTGTCGGCCTTCGTGATCTTCATCCTGATCGGCGCGCGCGTGTTCTCGCTGACGTTCTACGGCGTGGACGGCCATATCTGGGTGGAGCACCTGCTGACCGCGCTGCCCGGCGGCCAGGCCGGCTTCCTGATCGCGGTGAACGTGCTGTTCTTCCTGCTGGCGTTCTTCCTGGACTTCTTCGAGCTGGCCTTTATCCTGGTGCCGCTGGTCGGCCCGGTGGCGGACAAGCTCGGCATCGACCTGATCTGGTTCGGCGTGCTGCTGGCCGTGAACATGCAGACCTCGTTCATGCACCCGCCGTTCGGCTTCTCGCTGTTCTATCTGCGCTCAGTCGCGCCGCGCGAGGTGAAGACCTCGGATATCTACTGGGGCTCGGTGCCGTTCGTGGTCATCCAGCTGGTGATGGTGGCGCTGATCATCGTCTTCCCCGGCCTGGTCAGCACCGGCACGCAAAAGGCACAGGATCGCAGCATCACGCGCGACCTGAGCCTCGACCTGGGAGGCACCAGCCCCAAGCCGGCGCCGAGCCTGTCGGTACCGGCACCGGGGTCGCAGCCCGCCGCTGGCGGATCGCTGGAGCTGCCGACACAGCCGCCCGCGGAAAGCGAATCGGCCGCGCCGCAGTTTGAGTTCGAAAAGAAGCGCTGAACCAGCTCCCCGGGGACGCGCAAGCCTGGCAAGCCCCGCGGCAACGCGGGGCTTTTTCATTGGCGCGGGTCCACCCCGGCGCCGTCCGGCGGTGGTGGCGCGGTGGCGCTTTGGTGTCGCCGCAAGGCATGGCGCGCGATTGCGAATCGGCTCATCGACCGGCGCTCCGGCGGGGCCCAGACTGGCTCCTGTGTTCAGCAGACTGACCCCCAGGAGAGCCACCATGCCCACCACACCCTTGTACCGGCCGGACACGGCAACGATGCACAGCCTGCCGTCGATACGTGACCGCCGTATTGATAACAATGCTATCCTTGCTCCATCCGATGGTGAGGAGCTCAAGATGGCAACACTACTCGTTCGTGGCATCGATGAATCCCTGGTCCAGCGCCTGCGCGAGCGGGCCGTCGCCAACGGCCGCAGCGCCGAGGCCGAGCACCGCGCCATCCTGGCGCAGGCGCTGGGCGGCACGCGCCGGCGCAGCCTGGCCGAGGTGCTGGCCAGCATCCCGGACGTCGGGCAAGACGCCGACTTCGAGCGGATCCAGAATCCAGGCGAGGCGCCGCGTGTATTTGATTGATACCAACGTCATCAGCGAAACGCGCAAGCGCGAGCGCGCCAACCCCGGCGTGCGCGCGTTCTTCCGGCAGGCGGCGCGGGAAGGTGCCGCGCTCTACCTGTCGGCGCTGACCGTGGGCGAGCTCCAGCGTGGCGTAGCGCTGATCCGCCATCGCGGCGATACGGCGCAGGCCGAGCTGCTGGAGCAATGGCTGGCGACCGTGCTGGAGGATTTTGGCCGGCTGGTGTTGCCGGTCGATGCCGACGTCGCCCAGGTCTGGGGCCAGCTGCGCGCGCCGCGGCCTGAGCACGCGCTGGACAAGTTCATTGCCGCCACCGCGCTGATCCATGACCTGACCATTGTCACGCGCAATGTTGAGGATTTCCGCGGCACGGGCGCGATGCTGCTGAATCCGTTCACCTAGCCCCACCTCAAAAGAAAGGACCCCGCATAGCGGGGCCCTGCTCACGTCAGCGGAACGCGGACTGGCGCTCAGCCGCCCTGCTTCACGCAGTCGACAAAGTACGCCGTCTTGCCGTCGACCTCGTCCTCGACCAGGCCGTGGATGTCGGTCTCGAAGCCAGGGAACAGCTTGTTGAACTCGCGCGCGAACTTCAGGTACTGCACGATGGTGCGGTTGAAGCGCTCGCCCGGAATCAGCAGCGGAATGCCCGGCGGGTACGGCGTCAGCAGGATGGCGGTGACGCGGCCCTCCAGGTCGTCGACCGGCACGCGCTCGATCTCGCGGTGCGCCATCATGGCCCAGGCGTCCGACGGCTTCATCGCCGGCTCCATGTCCGACAGGTACATCTCCGTCGTCACACGGGCCACGTCGTTGGCCTTGTACACGCTGTGGATCGCATCGCACAGGTCACGCAGGCCCATGCGCTCGTATTGCGGGTGCTTGGCGACGAATTCCGGCAGCACGCGCCACAGCGGCTGGTTCTGGTCGTAGTCGTCCTTGAACTGCTGCAACTCGGTCACCAGCGAGTTCCAGCGGCCCTTGGTGATGCCGATAGTGAACATGATGAAGAACGAATACAGCCCGGTCTTCTCGATGATGATGCCGTGCTCGGCCAGGTACTTGGTGACGATGGCCGCCGGGATGCCGCGTTCGCTGAACTCGCCGTCCACGTCCAGGCCCGGGGTGATGATGGTGGCCTTGATCGGGTCGAGCAGGTTGAAGCCGTCGGCGAGGTCGCCGAAGCCGTGCCAGCGCTCATTGGCCTTGAGCATCCACTCTTCGCGGTCGCCGATGCCGTCTTCGATCAGTGCGTCCGGGCCCCACACCTTGAACCACCAGTCGCCGTTTTTGCCGTCGTCGTAGTCGCCCTCGACCTTGCGCATGGCGCGGCGGAAATCCATCGCCTCCTGGATGCTTTCTTCCACCAGCGCGGTGCCGCCCGGCGCTTCCATCATCGCCGCGGCCACGTCGCACGAGGCGATGATCGAGTACTGCGGGCTGGTCGAGGTGTGCATCAGGTACGCCTCGTTGAAGCGGTAGCGGTCCAGCTTGCGCGTCTCGGAATCCTGCACCAGGATCTGCGAGGCCTGCGACAGGCCGGCCAGCAGCTTGTGCGTCGACTGGGTGGCGAACACCAGCGCGTCCTTGCTGCGCGGGCGGTCCTTGCCGATCGCGTGCATATTGCGATAGAAGTCGTGGAAGGCCGCATGCGGCAGCCAGGCTTCATCGAAGTGCAGCGTATCGATCTCGGCGGCCAGCATTTCCTTGATCTGCTCGGCGTTGTACAGCACGCCGTCGTACGTACCCTGAGTGATGGTCAGGATGCGCGGCTTCTGGTTCTTGGCCTTGCTGGCGAACGGGTGGTTGGCGATCTTCTTCCTGATCGTCTCCGGATCGAACTCGCTCTTCGGGATCGGGCCGATGATGCCGTAGTGGTTGCGCGTGGGCATCAGGAAGACCGGGATCGCGCCCGTCATCATGATCGCATGCAGGATCGACTTGTGGCAGTTGCGGTCCACCACCACGATGTCGCCCGGCGCCACGTTGGCATGCCACACCATCTTGTTCGAGGTGGAGGTGCCGTTGGTGACGAAATACATGTGGTCGGAGTTGAAGATGCGCGCGGCATTGCGCTCCGACGCGGCCACCGGGCCGGTGTGGTCCAGCAGCTGGCCCAGTTCATCGACCGCGTTGCAGACGTCGGCGCGCAGCATGTTCTCGCCGAAGAACTGGTGGAACACCTGGCCCACCGGGCTCTTCAGGAAAGCCACGCCGCCCGAGTGCCCCGGGCAGTGCCACGAGTACGAGCTGTCCTGCGCGTAGTCGATCAGCGCCTTGAAGAACGGCGGCGCCAGCGTGTCGAGGTAGACCTTGGCTTCGCGGATGATGTGGCGTGCCACGAATTCCGGCGTGTCCTCGAACATGTGGATGAAGCCGTGCAGCTCGCGCAGAATATCGTTGGGGATGTGGCGCGAGGTGCGGGTCTCGCCGTACAGGAAGATCGGCAGGTCCGAGTTGCGGCGGCGCACTTCGGTGACGAAGGCGCGCAGCTTTTCGATGGCGGCGGCCTCGAGCTGGTCATCGCCGTCGCGCGTGAACTCGTCGTCGTCGATCGAGACAATAAAGGTCGATGCCCGGCTGGACTGCTGCGCAAACGACGTCAGGTCGCCGTAGCTGGTCAGGCCCATGACCTCCATGCCCTCTTTCTCGATCGCCTCGGCCAGCGCGCGGATGCCCGAGCCGGAGATGTTCTCGGAGCGAAAGTCTTCGTCAATGATGATGACGGGGAAACGGAATTTCATCGGGCATCCTTGATGGAAAGCAGGACATAAAGGACTTGAGCCACATGGCCGGCATGAGGTTCCCCGCTGCGGCGACATGTGGCTCTGACGTCAGGTGTGGCGGCCATTCTCGGGGCCAGCCTTCCGGCAAACGCCGGCATTGTAATGCGCTCAGGTCTTCGGCAGTGTGACACCGTGCTGGCCCTGGTACTTGCCGCCGCGGTCGCGGTACGAGGTCTCGCAGACTTCGTCGCTCTCGAAGAACAGCACCTGGGCGCAACCCTCGCCGGCGTAGATCTTGGCGGGCAGCGGCGTGGTGTTGGAGAACTCCAGCGTCACATAGCCTTCCCACTCCGGCTCGAACGGCGTCACATTGACGATGATGCCGCAGCGGGCGTAGGTGCTCTTGCCCAGGCAGATGGTCAGCACGCTGCGCGGGATCCGGAAGTATTCCATCGTGCGCGCCAGCGCGAACGAATTGGGCGGGATGATGCAGACATCGCCCTTGAAATCCACGAACGACTTCTCGTCGAAATTCTTCGGATCGACGATGGTGCTGTTGATATTGGTGAAGATCTTGAATTCGTCGGCGCAGCGGATGTCGTAGCCGTAGCTCGAGGTGCCGTACGAAACGATCTTGCGCCCGTCCTGCTCCCGGACCTGGCCTGGCGCGAACGGCTCGATCATGCCGTGCTGCTCCGCCATGCGGCGGATCCACTTGTCGGATTTGATGCTCATAAGGTTGGGAGGGTAAACACACTGGCTCGGAGTGCGCCGCATTGTACAACCAATCGCGCCCACCCCTTTATGCAAACGCAAGCAACCAAGTGCCGCTTACGCCACCGCGTCTTCAGGCAGCCGGTGGCGGAAGCGCTCGCGCCCGGTGTAGAGCAGGAAGTGCTTGCCGGTGCAGCGCGCAAACAGCGTCAGGTTGACGCGCCGGGCCATCTGGTAGCCCATCTGCGTCACGCCCGAGCGCGACAGCAGGAACGGGATGCCCATCTGCGCGCCCTTGATCACCATCTCGGAAGTCAGGCGCCCGGTGGTGTAGAAGATCTTGTCGCTGCCCGTCATGCCTTCCAGCCACATGCGCCCGGCGATGGCGTCCACGGCGTTGTGGCGGCCCACGTCCTCGATGAACATCAGCAGCTCGGTGCCCTGGAACAGCGCGCAGCCGTGCACCGAGCCAGCCTGCTTGTAGACCGACTGCTGCAGCCGGATGGTGTCGATGATGCCGTACAGGGTGTCCTGGTCCAGCGTGGCGCCAACCGGCAGGCGGATGTTGTCGACCTCATCGAGCAGCGAGCCGAACACGGTGCCTTGCCCGCAGCCGGTGGTCACCACGCGGCGCGCGGTGCGTTCCTCGATGCGGTCCACGCCATTGCGCGTGGTCACGGCGGCGGACTCGGTTTCCCAGTCGACCTGCACCGCGGCGATGTCTTCGATCGATTCCACCAGCCGCTGGTTGCGCAGGTAGCCGAGCACCAGGTGCTCGGGCGCGCCGCCCAGGGTCATCAGCGTGACCAGCTCGCGCTTGTCGAGGTAGACCGTCAGCGGACGCTCGCCCGGCAGGTAGGCCGCGCGCACGCGGCCCTGCTCGTCGACGACTTCAACCTCTTCGATCAGGGGAACGGCTGCCTGGGTAAGCTCGGGACGCAGGGTCATGACGAGGGGCTCGGGACTGCTGGTGAGGGCCCCGCGCCGCGCGCGGCGTGCATGGGGCTGTGGTTACGGCGCCTTTGCAGGGGATTGTACCGCGCCGGCCGCGGCTGGTTTGGCGTCGGCCGCGGTGCTGGCCACGGCTGGCGCCGGGGCGGCAGGCGCAGCGGCGGTCGGCGCCACAAACGGGCCCGGATCGGCACACGCGGCGGCTTGCGACGGCGCGCGGGTTTCCTGGCCGTGGGCCTTGCGCTCGGCGAAGTAACGCGCCGCGGTCTTGTCCTGCGCGCGGCACAACTGGTAGGCGGCGACCTTGTCGGCCCAGGCGGTGCGCGCCTTGGTCTCAGCGGCCTTGGCCTGCTGGGCCTCGGTCGGCGGCGGCAGCTTGGCCAGCGCGCCGGTGGCAAGGGTGGCGCCCGCGCACAGGGCAACCAGCGTCAGGGTGCGTGTCATCGTCATCGTGGGTTCCGCATGGTCTGGTTGGCAGCCGGCCTCAGGCTTCGCCCGGGGTATGCCGGGTGTTGCGCCCCGCGGCGGCTTCCGGGCTGGCCGAACGCTGGGCCGGGATCTTGCCGGACTTGATGTCGTCGTACCAGTGCTCGTGGTGCTCCTTGGCCCAGGCCTCGTCCACCCAGCCGTCGCGCATGGCGCGGTAGGCGCCTTCCATGCCGACCGTGCCCATGTAGATATGGCCGCACGCCATCGCGATCATCAGCACGGCCGAGATCCCATGGATCACGTTGGCGATCTGCATGGTCGCGCGGTAGTAGTCCATGCCTGGCACGATCATGTCCAGCACCCAGCCCGATGCCGACAGCACCAGCCCGAACACGAACACGCCGATCCAGAACCACATCTTCTCGCCGGCATTGAAGCGCCCGCTCGGCACATGCTTGCCGGACGCCAGGCCGCCAAGGCTGGTGACCCAGCGCATGTCGTCGCGGTTGGGCAGGTTGTCGCGCACGAACACCACGAAGGCCACGATCACCGACAGCGTGAAGATCGGGCCGATCACGTTGTGCAGGTTCTTCAGCACGTAGGTCAGCCAGCCGAACAGCATGTGGCCCATCAGCGGCAGCAGGAAATGCTTGCCCAGCAGCAGCACGATGCCCGACACCGCCAGCACCACGAACGAGATCGCCATGGTCCAGTGGACAATGCGCTCAAGCGGCGTGAAGCGCTCGATCATGCGGCCGGTGCGCGGCGTGCGCAGCGGGATGGCGCCGCGCCAGAGGAAGAAGCCCAGGATGGCAAGCGGCACCACCAGCAGCAGCCAGCCGCCCCAGACGGTGATGACGCCGTTGCGGAACAGGCGCCATTGCTGCCCGGTGCGCTGGATCAGCACGCCGGCTTCCTTGTCGGGCAGGCTGCTGTAGTGGCGCTGGTCGGAATTGACCTCGCGCCAGACCGGCGCATTGTTGCCGGGCTGCGTGACGGTGCGCTGCTGCTGCGACTGGGCCTCGGCGGCGATATCGCGGCGCGGTATGTTGAAGATATTCTCGGATGCGATGCCGGCCAGCGGCTGGACCGGGTGCGTGGCCGGGTTGTTGGTGTCGGCATTGGCCTGCGCGGCGGCCGGTGCCGGCGGTGCCGAGGCCGGCGCCTGTGCGGCGGCGGTGCCGGCAAAGGCCGCCAGCGCCAGCGCGCCGGCGCTGAGCCAGCGCCGCCAGCCTGCGCGGCATGCATTCTGCGACGGCGTCATGTGCACTCCTTCGGATCGTCGAGGGCCAGCGCCCGGCTGCCGGGGCGGCCCAGCTGCAGCGCCTTCATTGCGTGCGGTTGTACTCGTTCTGCAACTGGTTGCGCTGGCGAATCTGGTTGTCCCAGCTGGTCTTGTCGCCCTGCTTCCAGCCCTTGGCCACGAACGGATCATCCGGGGCGCCCTGGTAGGCCTGGGCGTCAGTCTTGCGGTGCGACGGGCTGATGGTCTGCGGCTTCTCGCCGCAAGCTGCCAGCAGCACGCCGCACAGCGACACCAATGCAACAACGCGGACGCGGTTCATGACGCTTGCCCTCCCGGGGCCGCGGGTGCGGCCGGTGCAGCGGGCGCCGGCTGTGCCGGTTGGGCCGGCTGGGCCGCGCCGCCCTTGGCGGTGCCGTAGGCCGTGCCCCAGCCGAACACGTCGCCGCCGGTGCCGCGCTTGATCACGCGGTTGCGCAGGATGTCGGCGATCACATCGCCGTCGCCGCCCAGCAGCGCCTTGGTCGAGCACATCTCGGCGCACAGCGGCAGCTTGCCTTCGGCCAGGCGGTTGCGGCCGTATTTCTCGAACTCAGCTTCCGAGCCGTTCTTTTCCGGGCCGCCAGCGCAGAAGGTGCACTTGTCCATCTTGCCGCGCACGCCGAAGGTGCCGGTCGACGGGAACTGCGGCGCGCCGAACGGGCAGGCGTAGGAGCAGTAGCCGCAGCCGATGCAGACGTCCTTGTCGTGCAGCACCACGCCGTCCTCGGTGCGGTAGAAGCAGTCGACCGGGCAGACCGCCATGCAGGGCGCGTCCGAACAGTGCATGCAGGCCACCGAGATCGATTTCTCGGCGCCGACCATGCCGTCGTTGACGGTGACCACGCGGCGCCGGTTCACGCCCCAGGGCACCTCGTGCTCGTTCTTGCAGGCAGTGACGCAGCTGTTGCACTCGATGCAGCGCTCGGCGTCACAGATAAATTTCATGCGTGCCATGGTGTCCCTCTGCGCTTAGGCAAACCGCTCGATCTGGCAAACGGTGGTCTTGGTTTCCTGCATCATCGTCACCGAGTCATAGCCGTAGGTGGTGGCCGTGTTGACCGCCTCGCCCCGCACCACCGGCATCGCGCCCGCGGGGTAGTAGTCCTTCAGGTCCTTGCCTTGCCACCAGCCCGAGAAATGGAACGGGATAAACGCGGTATCGGGCCCCACCCGCTCGGTCACCAGCGCGCGCACCTTGATGCGGGCCCCGGTGGGCGTCTTCACCCAGCAAAAGTCACCGTTGCGGATACCGCGGTCGGACGCCGCGCGCGGGTTGATCTCGACGAAGTTCTCCTGCTGCAGTTCGGCCAGCCACGGGTTGGAGCGGGTTTCTTCGCCACCGCCCTCGTACTCGACCAGCCGCCCGGAGGTCAGGATGATCGGGAACTTTTCATAGACCTTGTTCTCGATATTGCGCTGCTGCACCGACTTGTACAGCGTCGGCAGCCGCCAGAACGCCATCTTGTCGTCGTGGGTCGGGTACTTGGCGACCATGTCCGGGCGCGTGGAGTACAGCGGCTCGCGATGCTGCGGGATCGCGTCGGGGAAGTTCCATACCACCGCGCGCGCCTTGGCGTTGCCGAACGGGTGGCAGCCATGGTTCTTCATCACCACGCGCTGGATGCCGCCCGACAGGTCGGTCTTCCAGTTCTTGCCTTCGGCCTTGGCCTTCTCGGCATCGGTCAGGTCGTCCCACCACCCCAGCTTCTTCAGCAGCACATGATCGAACTCCGGATAGCCGGTGGTGATCTCAGCGCCCAGCGAATACGAACCGTCCTCCGCCAGCAGGCTGACGCCGTCGCGCTCCACGCCGAAATTGGCGCGGAAGTTGCCGCCGCCGTCCATCACGTGCTTGCTGGTGTCGTACAGGTTGGGCGAGCCCGGGTGCTTCAGTTCCGGCGTGCCGTAGCACGGCCACGGCAGCCCGAAGTAGTCGCCGCTCAGGTCGTAGCCGGTCACCGGGTCCTTGCCCGCCTTGCAGCGCAGCGTCTTGACGTCGAACATCTGCATATTGCGCATATGCGCCTTCAACCGCTCCGGCGACTGGCCGGTGTAGCCGATGGTCCAGTTGCTGGCGTTGATCTCGCGCAGGATCGATTCTGGCTCCGGCTCCATCCAGGTGCGGCCGGCGCGCTTCACCTCGATCAGCTTCATGTTCTTCGACAGCTCCTTGCCAAAGCCGAGCCGGTCGGCAAACGCCTGCATCAGCGTATGGTCGGGCATCGACTCGAACAGCGGCTCGATGACCTTCTCGCGCCATTGCAGCGAGCGGTTCGACGCGGTGCACGTGCCCGAGGTCTCGAACTGCGTGCATGCCGGCAGCAGGTAGACCGCGCGGTTCGGGTTGACCTTGTCGCCCTCGGCCGGCGGCATGTTGGCCATGGCCGCGGTCGCCGACGGATAGGGGTCGACCACCACCAGCAGGTCGAGCTTGTCCAGCGCCTTCTTCATCTCCAGGCCGCGCGTCTGCGAGTTCGGGGCATGGCCCCAGAAGAACACGCCGCGCACGTTGTTGTCCTGGTCGATCAGCTCGTTCTTCTCGGTGACGATATCGATCCAGCGCGACACCGTGGTGCCGGACTTCTCCATCATCGCCTGCGAGACGAACTGCTTCTTGATCCATTCATAGTCCACACCCCACACCGCGGCGTAGTGCTTCCACGCGCCGGTGGCCAGGCCGTAGTAGCCCGGCAGCGAGTCCGGGTTGGGGCCCACGTCCGTGGCGCCCTGCACGTTGTCATGGCCGCGGAAGATGTTGGCGCCGCCTCCCGCCACGCCGATATTGCCCAGCGCCAGCTGCACGAGGCACGAGGCCCGCACGATCGCGTTGCCGATGGTGTGCTGGGTCTGACCCATGCACCACACCAGCGTGCTGGGACGGTTCTTGGCCATGATCTCGGCCACCATCTTCACCTGCGCCTCGGGCACGCCGCAGACTTCCTCGACCTTGTCGGGCGTCCACTTGGCCATGACCTCTTCCTTGACCTTGTCCATGCCGTAGACGCGGTCCTGCAGGTACTTCTGGTCTTCCCAGCCGTTCTGGAAGATGTGGTACAGCATGCCGAACAGGAACGCGATGTCGGTACCCGAGCGGATGCGCACGTAGTGTTGCGCCTTGGCTGCGGTGCGCGTGTAGCGCGGATCGACCACGATCACCTTGCAGCCGTTCTCCTTGGCGTGCAGCAGGTGCAGCATCGATACCGGGTGCGCCTCGGCCGCGTTGGAGCCGATATACAGCGCTGCCTTCGCGTTCTGCATATCGTTGTACGAGTTGGTCATCGCCCCGTATCCCCAGGTATTCGCCACGCCCGCCACGGTGGTTGAGTGACAGATGCGCGCCTGGTGGTCGGTGTTGTTGGTGCCGAAGAACGACACCCACTTGCGCAGCAGGTAGGCCTGCTCGTTGCTGTGCTTGGACGAGCCGACGAAGAACATCGAGTCCGGGCCGGTCTGCTGGCGGATCTCCTTCATCTTCGCGGTGATCTCGTCCAGCGCCTGGTCCCAGCTGATGCGCTGGTACTTGCCGTTGACCAGCTTCATCGGGTACTTGAGGCGGTATTCGCCGTGGCCGTGCTCGCGCAGCGCCGCGCCCTTGGCGCAGTGCGCGCCCAGGTTGATGGGCGAATCGAACACCGGCTCCTGGCGGATCCACACGCCGTTCTGCACCACCGCGTCGACCGCGCAGCCGACCGAGCAGTGGCCGCACACGGTGCGCCTGACCACGATGCCGGTCTTGCCGTCGGCAGCCGCCTTCTTGTCGTCGGCTGCGTCCGCCTTGCGGATCAGCGTCAGCTGCGAGGCCGCCAGCCCGGCACCGACGCCGATGCCAGAGCGCTTGAGGAAGCTGCGGCGGTCCATGGTCGGCATCGCGCCGGCCAGGCTGGCCGCGAGCCGCTGCGAGAGTCGGCCGGAGGCTGCGCCGGCATGTTCAGGCCGGTTGGCCAGGCCGTCAGCGAGGCGGGCGGATGCGCCCTGCGCCGCGCGTTTGCGGGTCAAGATCATGTCTCACCTCAGATGCGGACGCAGGTCGCGTCCGGTTGCAGGCGGTGCGGCAGACCACACCGCCCTGGCAGCTACACCAGCGTGGTCCGGTAGTACTTGCGGATGTGGTCAGAGACCCGGTAACCCTTGCTGGCCGACGGAGGATCGGTGGGTTCCGGCAGAGCTGCGGCCTGGTCCGGCATGGCCGGACCGCGCGCGGTCAGCGCTGCCGCACCCGTAGCGGCAGCCACAACTCCAGCGCCCGCGAGAAACGTGCGGCGCGCGACCCTGGTTTGCTTCTGTGTCATGTGGGGGCTCCTCGGCTGTCCAAGCCCGATGGTTTTAGCCGTTATGCGTTGTTATGCATATTCTAGAATCAACTAGCAGGAAAGACCATGATATGCACGGGTTTTTCCCTACTTTCCAACCCATTTTCGTGTAAATGGCCGCCTTGGGCCCGCTGCGCTAAAGAAGCCTCGAAGCGCGCCGATATTCAATGCCGCCCGCTCAATGCATCTCGAGCGCCATCGCTTCCACGCCGGCAAACGCGCCCAGCAAGCCTGCCACGCTGCGATAGAAACGCGCCTGCGGGTGCGTCGTCACTGCATCGCACAATCGCTCCACCCAGGGCTGCAGGTGCTGCGCATAGAAACGCTGCTGCTCGCCCAGGTTGGACACCGCCAGGTCGTCGCCCGCCACCAGGAAGCGCATCACCTCGCACAGCGTGGCGATATGGTCCTCGGTTTCGCTGACATCTTCATGGCGCTCCAGGCCGTAGCGGGCCAGGTCTTCGCGCAGCGCCACCAGCGGGCGCTCGTTCAGGAAACCGGTCATGTAGAAGGAGCCGTACAGGAACACATCCTGGCGGCCCACGCCCACGAACAGCTGCCGGTACTCGTCCTCGGCCTCGGCCGCCGTGGTCTCCGATGCTGCATCGCACAATGCGTTCCACGCCTTGCCCAGCACGGTGTTCGCGTCCTCGCCCACGGCGCGGTTGGCGGCGATGTGGTGCAGCAGCGCGGCGTCGGGCGCGTGGTAGAACAGCGTGGCAAGCAGACCATAGAGGTCGGCGCGGGCGGTGTCTTCGGCATCGTCGGCGGGCGGCGCGGCGGTGAGCTGGATCGGCTGGAAATCTGTCATGTCGTGATGATTTGTCCTGGGTGGCCTGGCCGCTGTCAGCGCAGCGTGGCGCCGGTGGCGGTTCCCGTATCGCGCTCTATCATGTCGATGACGCGGCAGTCAGGGCACATCTTCAGGCGCTCGGCCGCGGCGCCGGCAAAGGCCGGATGGCCGGCCAGGCGCACCAGCATCGACTCCACCATCTGCGCCGTGCCGAACGGCTTGGCGCAGCGGATGCAATGGAACGGCTGGGTCTCGTTCAGGGTCACCGGGCGGCGCGCTGCGTCGCCGGCCAGCAGGCGCGGCACCAGGCTGATGGCGTCTTCCGGGCAGGTCTTCTCGCACAGCCCGCACTGCACGCAGTTGCGCTCGATAAAGCTGAGCACCGGGCGCTCGGGATTGTCGCGCAGCGCCTGCGACGGGCACGCGCCGACGCAGGCCATGCACATGGTGCACTTGCCCGTATCCACCGCGATCGCGCCGATCGGCGCGCCGGCCGGCAGCGGCACGCTTGGCGCGGGCACCGGCGCGTGCCGCGCCAGGTGATCCAGCACAAAGTCCAGCATCTCGCGCTTGGCCGCGACGGGGCCGAACGGCGCCGGCGGCACTGCGTTGCGGCCCGGGCGCAGCGCCGCCAGGCCGGCATCCAGCGCCGGCGTATCGGCGGCCTCGACCAGCGACAGTACCTCGCCGTCATAGCCCAGGCCGGCCAGCAGAGCGCGCCCGACCGCGATCTGCTCCAGCAGCGCGGTGCGGTACTGCGGTGCCTCGTCGCCGGTCAGCAGCACCGCTACGCGGCTGGCGCCCCAGCACAGCGCGGCGAGCCATAGCTCCAGCCCGGCCGAGGCCGGGTGGAACAGCGACAACGGCATCACATTGGCGGGCACTCCCCTGGCCTTGCCGCCGCGGGCGGAACGGCCCAGTGCCAGCAGCGCGGGCGTGCCGTATTCCTCGCCATGCAGCAGCACCACCGGATCGCGCGCGCCGGCCTGGCGGTACGCTGACAGCAGCGTGCGCAGGCGCGCGCCGGTCACTTCCGGCCCCGGGTAGCCATAGCTGATGGCCCCGCTCGGGCACACGGTGGTGCACGCGCCGCAGCCCATGCACAAGTTGGGCGTGACCTCGATGCGCCCCTTGCCGTCGTGCCAGCGCGAGCCGATGGCCTCGGTCGAGCAGATGTCGATGCAGGCGGTGCAGCCGGTGGTCTGGTTGCGGCCATGCGCGCACAGGTTTTCCTTGTAGCGGAAGAACCTGGGCTTCTCGAACTCGCCCACCAGCCCCGCCAGCATCAGCGCCTGGGCCTGCTGGCGCGCGGCATCGGCGCCAGCGTGCAGATAGCCCTGCGGCGGCTGGTGCATGGTGAAGGCAGGCGTGTCGCACAGGTCGAAGACCAGGTCGAAGCGTCCCTGCACAGTGCCCTGCGGGCGGTCGAAGTCGATCGCCGCGGCGGCGCCGCAGGCGCGCACGCAAGCACGGTGCGAGCGGCAGCGCGACAGGTCGATCTGGTAGCTGAAGTCGATCGCGTCCTCGGGACAGGCGTCGATGCAGGCGTTGCAGCGGGTGCACAGGTCCAGGTCGATCGGGTTGCTGCGGCCGGCGCCGGTCTCCCAGCTGGCCTCGAACGCGCCCAGCCAGCCTGTCAGCGAGGCCAGCCGGCCGCTGTGGACCGGATAGGCGCGCGCCGCAGGCTGCGCCGCGGCGCCTTCACGCATGTCGCTGCCGGTCAGCAGAACCGTGACCTCCAGCTGCATCGCGGCCAGCCGCTCGGCCCACGGCAGCGCCCGCTGGGCCGGGCCCAGCACCAGCACCGCGCCGTCGGAACGGTAATCCACCACCGGCACCGGGTCAGGTTCGGGCAGCGCTGCCACGGCCAGCAGCGCGGCGATCTTGGCATTGGCGGTCTTGGGGTCGCGCCGGGCGCCCTGTGACCAGCCGCCGGTCTCGCGGATATTGACGAAGCGCACCGGCGCGGTCACCACCGGGCGGCCATCGCTGCCCTGCGCGGCCTGCGCCGCGACTTCGGTAAATAGCTGGCGTTCCTGGGTGCAGGCGACGATGACGTCGTCGGTGCCGTCGAGCGCGGCGGTGAAGTCGCCGATCTCGCGCCGGCACAGCAGGCGATGGACCTTCAAGGGGCCCTGGTTGGCGTCCTTGGTTGCTTCGGACAATGCCGCCCCGTCAAGCGGCATGGTGTCGTTGCAGTTGCAGATCAGCGTCGGCATGGCGAATGCGGCTGACCGGTCCGGACGTCCTTCTTGGCGAGGGGTCTGCGGGCCGGCGGATTGTGGGGATGCCTATTGTAGGCTGCGCTGCACCTGTGAGGCTACGCGCATTTATCCGGGTCTTGCGGGCCCTGTTCTGCGCTTTGACTTACAGTTTGCTGCGGCGTTTCGACTGGTGCGGGTATGTCCGTAGTGTCGGCGGTCTCGCCGGATTCGGCGAACTCGGCGGGCGCCGCCGGCGGTACATCCACAGGCCCTGCGGCGGCGGCCGCGGCCTGTGCCGCCGCGCGTTCCTCGTCGGTCGGCTCGAACAGGCCCAGTGTCTCGGACTGGCGCAGCTGGCGCAGGATCTCCGGCGGGATCGGGTCGGGCTTGCTGTAGTCGTCGATATAGATGTCGAGCCCGTCCATGACCTTGAAGTGCGGATCGGCGAACAGCGTCTTCAGCGCCGCGCGCTTGACTGACTCATCCACGCCGCGGGCCACGAACCGGGCGATCTCGTCGCCGGGGCGCAGCGCGGCCACGTCCTCCAGCGTCGGGGCCGGTACTTGCGGCGCTTCGGGTGCTGCCCCGGTGGCCGCGGGGACGGCTTCGGCATGCGCCGGTGGTGCCGGTTCTGCCGGCACGGGCACGCCCTCCCGCACCGCGGCCTTGCGGCGCGACCAGCGCGACAGGAAGGACGAATCGCTCATCGGCAGGGCAAGCTCAGGTCGTCAGGATCAGTAGCGGGCGCGGTCTTCCGGCGCCTTGAAGGATTCGGGCCGGCGCCGCTGCTTGGGCTCGGGCCGGTAGTGCTGGTCGACATAGGCCTGCAGCCACTCGCGCTGCTCGGGCGCCAGCGGCACGTTCTCGACGGTCTCGCCGGCATCGAGCCAGCGGCCGGCCTCGTTGTACGACAGCGTCACGGTCATCGGCACCGGATGGGCCTCTTCGCCAGCGCCGTCGTCCTCTGGCATGCGCCACAGCACGAACCAGCACGGCGTGGTCGAGGTCAGGTTCAGGTAATAGCCTTCGCCCTGGTCGCGGAACAACGTCACCTCGAAGCCCGGGTAGAGCCAGTGCGCGCCGTGGGCGTCGTGCTCCAGGCACACGGGATGCGTGCCGAACTCGCCAAGGTCCGGCAGCACCGCGTCCAGCTCCCACTTCCACGGCTGCCAGCGGTTGGCCAGCGCGACCTTGCGCATCACCACCGCCATGGTGACGGCGGGGCGGGCAGCGGGTGCCGGCAGGTCGGGGGCAGGCTGGCTTTCCATGGTTGCTGCGCGCGGCGCGCGCTCAGGTGTTTTGCACCACGATACTCGGAAACTTGCTGGTCATGTCGCGCGCCTTGTCGGCGACCTTGATCGCCACCTTGCGCGCGATGGCGCGGTACATCCCGGCCACCGGGCTGTCGGGCTCGGCCACCACGGTCGGGCGGCCGGAGTCGGCCTGCTCGCGGATCTGCAGGTTCAGCGGCAGGCTGCCCAGCAGGTCGACGCCGTAGTCGGCGCACATCTTCTCGCCGCCGCCGTGGCCGAAGATATGCTCGACATGGCCGCAGTTCGGGCAGCAGTAGACCGCCATGTTCTCGACGATGCCCAGGATGGGAATGCCCACCTTCTCGAACATCTTCAGGCCCTTCTTGGCATCCAGCAGCGCGATATCCTGAGGCGTGGTGACGATCACCGCGCCGGTGACCGGCACCTTCTGCGACAGCGTCAGCTGGACGTCGCCGGTGCCCGGCGGCATGTCGACGATCAGGTAGTCCAGATCGTGCCAGTTGGTCTGGCGCAGCAGCTGCTCCAGCGCCGAGGTGACCATCGGGCCGCGCCATACCATCGGGTTGTCCTGCTCGATCAGGAAGCCGATCGAGTTGGCCTGCAGGCCGTGCCCTTCCAGCGGCTCCATGGTCTGGCCGTCGGCGGATTCCGGGCGGCCGTCGATGCCCAGCATCATCGGCAGGCTCGGCCCATAGATGTCTGCGTCGAGCATGCCGACGCGCGCGCCTTCCGCCGCCAGCGCCAGCGCCAGGTTCACGGCCGTGGTGGACTTGCCCACCCCGCCCTTGCCCGACGCCACCGCAATCACGTTCTTCACGCCCGGCAGCAGCTTGACCCCGCGCTGCACCGCGTGCGCGACGATCTTCATGGTCACGGCCACGCTGACGTTGCTCACGCCCGGCACTTGCCGCACTGCAGCAACCACCAGCTTGCGGATCGGATCGAACTGGCTCTTCGCGGGGTAGCCGAGTTCGACTTCCAGCGAGACATCGCCGCCGTCGACGCGGATGTTCCTGGCCGAGCGGGTGGACACCAGGTCCTTGCCCGTATTGGGGTCGATGACGGTGCGCAGGGCTTCGGTGACCTGCTCAGTGCTGACGCTCAAGACATACTCCGCTTCGATGATTGGGGGGACTGGCGCATGATGGCCTGCGCCTAATGTATCAAAGTATGCAGCACCGGCCATGAACGCCGGAAATCCGCGCGCAATACCCTGCATAGGGTGTGGGATTACAGACATTTACAAATCTCACAAGCTTGCACTTGTGCGCGCGCCGCCATATCCATATTGTAGTGCGGTTGGTCGGCCCGGTACGCCGGCATCGCAGGCGGTGCCCGGGCCGGCCGGGCCCGACGCGTACAAAGGGTTACCTGCCGCTAGCCTTGGCGTTACCATCGCGATGCGGTACCAAGAACATTTACGGGAACATCAGAAGGAGAAAGCATGAAGATCAAGCTCGTTACTGTCTCGCTCACCGCTGCCACGCTGCTGGCCGCAGGTTGCGCCACTGAACAGCAAACCCATACGGCAGTCGGCACCGGCGTGGGCGCCGCGGTCGGCGCCGGGCTTGGCAACCTGATCGGCGGCAATACCACCGGCACGCTGGTGGGCGCGGCAGTGGGCGGTGCCATCGGCGGCGCAACCGGCTACAACTGGAACGCCATCCGCGGCAAGCTGAACAAGGACACCGCGGGCACGGGCACTCAGATCACCGAGCAGCCGGATGGCACGCTCAAGGTCAACATCCCCAGCCAGGTTACCTTCGATACCGACAGCGCCACCATCAAGCCGTCGTTCCGCTCGGTGCTCGACCAGGTCGCGCAGACCCTGGGCCAGCACCAGGACGTGAGCGCCAACGTGGTGGGCCATACCGACAGCACCGGCAACCCCAACTACAACATGCAGCTGTCGCAGCGCCGCGCCCAGAGCGTGGCCGGCTACCTGGGTGATCGCGGCGTCGCACGCAACCGACTGACGGCCGAAGGGCGCGGGCAATCCCAGCCGGTTGCGGACAACGGCACTGAGGCCGGACGGGCACAAAATCGCCGCGTCGAAATTTTTTTGAAACCAATTCAAGGATGACCTAGTCATAGAAACAGGTGCCGCTTGCCACCGTTGCTGGCTCGCGATGGGTGGCTGACCTCCCGGGCGGTACCTGATTTCTCCTCCTTTTCCGTTGTGGAAAGCTGCGCCGGTTCTGACCGGCGCTTTTTTTTGGCCGAACGGATCCGTGGGTTTCGCCATTCCGCCATGCGGAACCGGCGCGCAGGCGCTGGCCAGTTGCTAAAATAGCCCCTTCCCGGCACGCGCCCTCCCTTCCTGGCTGGCGCCGTCCCCCTGATATTTCCCCGCTCCTGACCGGCTCCTGTTTATGACCGCACGTCGCATCCTCGTCACATCCGCCCTGCCTTATGCCAACGGCCAGATCCATATCGGCCACCTGGTGGAATACATCCAGACCGATATCTGGGTGCGTTTCCAGCGCATGATGGGCAACGAGGTCTACTACGTCGGCGCCGACGACACCCACGGCACGCCGGTCATGCTGCGCGCCGAGAAGGAAGGCATCACACCCAAGGCACTGATAGACCGCGTCTGGACCGAGCACAAGCGCGACTTCGACAGCTTCCTGGTGTCGTTCGACAACTACTACAGCACCGACGCTGAAGAAAACCGCGAGCTGTGCGAAAAGATCTACCTGGCCCTGAAGGCCGAGGACCTGATCGCCGAGCGCGAGGTCGAACAGTTCTTCGACCCGGTCAAGAACATGTTCCTGCCGGACCGCTTCATCAAGGGCGAGTGCCCCAAGTGCGGCGCCAAGGACCAGTACGGCGACTCGTGCGAGGTCTGCGGCACCACCTATGTGCCGACCGACCTGAAGAACCCGTATTCGGTGGTGTCCGGCGCCACGCCGGTGCGCAAGTCGTCGGCCCATTACTTCTTCAAGCTGTCCGATCCGCGCTGCGAGACCTTCCTGCGCGAATGGGTGGCCGACCTGGCCCAGCCCGAGGCCGCCAACAAGATGCAGGAATGGCTGGGCGCCGAGGGCGAGGCCTCGACCCTGTCCGACTGGGACATCTCGCGCGATGCGCCCTACTTCGGCTTCGAGATCCCCGGCGCGCCCGGCAAGTACTTCTACGTGTGGCTGGACGCCCCGATCGGCTACTACGCCAGCTTCCAGAACCTGGCCGCAAAGAAGGGCATCGACTTCGACGCCTGGGTCGGCCCGCATTCGACCGCCGAGCAGTACCACTTCATCGGCAAGGACATCCTGTACTTCCACACGCTGTTCTGGCCGGCGATGCTGCGCTTCTCGGGCTACCGCACCCCGACCAATGTGTTCGCCCACGGCTTCCTGACCGTGGACGGCGCCAAGATGAGCAAGTCGCGCGGCACCTTCATCACCGCGCAGAGCTATGTCGACACCGGCATGAATCCGGAATGGCTGCGCTACTACTTCGCCGCCAAGCTCAACGCGAGCATGGAAGACCTCGACCTGAACCTCGATGACTTCATTGCGCGCGTGAACAGCGACCTGATCGGCAAGTACGTCAATATCGCCAGCCGCGCCGCGGGCTTCCTGGTCAAGCGTTTCGAAGGCAAGGTCGACGAGGCCGCGCTGGCCCACCCGCTGCTCGAACAGCTGCGCCAGGCCGCACCGCAGGTCGCCCACCTCTATGAAGCCCGCGAGTACAGCAAGGCGTTGCGCCTGGTGATGGAGCTGACCGATGCGGTCAACGCCTTCGTCGACACCGAGAAGCCGTGGGAACTGGCCAAGGACGAAAACAAGCGCGCGGCGCTGCATGCGGCGTGCTCGGTCTCGCTGGAAGCCTTCCGCCTGCTGACGGTCTACCTGAAGCCGGTGGTGCCGAACGTGGCTGCCGGCGTTGAGCGCTTCCTGAACGTCGAGCCGTTGGACTGGCGTGCCATCGACAAGCAGCTGTCGGCCGCCAGCCCGGTGCAGGCCTACCAGCACCTGATGACGCGCGTCGATGCCAAACAGGTCGACGCGCTGCTGGCTGCCAACCGCGAATCGCTGCAGGCAACCGCGGCGCCGGCCGCCGCGGGCGCGGCGATCGAGCCGATCGCCGACACCATCACCATCGACGACTTCGCCAAGGTGGACCTGCGCGTCGCGAAGATCGTCGAATGCCAGAAGGTGGAAGGTTCGAACAAGCTGCTGCAGCTGACGCTGGATCTGGGCGAAGGCCGCACCCGCAATGTGTTCTCCGGCATCCAGTCGGCCTACACGCCGGAGCAGCTGGTCGGCAAGCTGACCGTGGTGGTGGCCAACCTGGCCCCGCGCAAGATGAAGTTCGGCGTGTCCGAAGGCATGGTGCTGGCTGCGTCTGCGGCGGATGAGAAGGCCACGCCGGGCCTGTATATCCTGGAACCGCACGAGGGCGCGGTGCCGGGCATGCGCATCGGCTGAAGCAGGGCACTCATTGCCGTTCCCCTCTCCCGCTGGCGGGAGAGGGCGGCAAACCCGCGGTAACGCCATGTTCCGCGCGTCCCATCGGTAGCGATCCAAGGCCAGCCGGGCCTCTGGATCGACCCGCCACACCGCCCGAGATTCTGCAATGCAGAACAGAACGGGCAGCACCCCTCCTCCCCCTCGCTCGCGCGCTATGCACGCGCGGCATGTCATACATGGTTCTGGCGCATCGCGCTTGTGACCCCTGGACGAGCCGCGTAGATTCCACCTCGCAGAATCACAAACCAAAAAACAGAAGCCGGCCACGCAACGCTGCTTGCGCGACGCCGCTTCGCATGGAAGGGGACATTTGTGAAGAAGCTCCTGATCGCCAATCGTGGCGAGATCGCGTTGCGCGTGCAGCGCGCCGCACGAGACCTTGGCATCGCCACCGTGGCGGTCTATGCCACCGACGACGATGCCAGCCGGCACCGCCTGCTGGCCGACGAAGCTGTCGCGCTGCAGGGCCAGGGGGCCGCTGCCTATCTCGACATTCCCGCCATCATCAGCGCAGCGCGCGCCACCGGCTGCGACGCCATCCACCCTGGCTATGGCTTTCTCAGCGAGCGCGCCGACTTTGCCAGCGCTTGCGCAGCCGCGGAGATCATCTTTGTCGGCCCCGAGCCCGAACAGCTGGCCCTGTTCGGCGACAAGGGCCGCGCGCTGGCGCTGGCCGCGCGCTGCGGCATACCGGTGATGCCCGCCACCGCGGGCGGCGCCACGCTCGATGCGGTGACCGCATTCTTCGACGAACAGGACGGCGCCGGCGTGGTGCTCAAGGCGGTGGGCGGCGGCGGCGGGCGCGGCATGCGCGTGGTGCGCGAGCGCGACGCGCTGCCCGAAGCCTATGCGCGCTGCCGCTCCGAAGCACGCTCGGCCTTCGGCATCGATGCCATCTACGCCGAACGGCTGGTGGCCCGCGCGCGCCATATCGAAGTGCAGATCGCCGGCGACGGCCACCATGTGATCGCACTGGGCGAGCGTGACTGCACGCTGCAACGCCGCTTCCAGAAAGTGGTCGAGATCGCGCCCAGCCCGGCGCTCGATCCGGCGCTGCGCCGGCGCATTGTCGATGCCGCCTGCACGCTGGCGCGCGAAGCGCGCTACCGCAGCCTGGGCACGTTTGAATTCCTGGTCGAAGAGCCCGAGGAAGGTGCGCGCCGCGATGGCGCGGCCCTGCCCTTTGTCTTTATCGAAGCCAACCCGCGCCTGCAGGTCGAGCACACCGTCACCGAGCAGGTCACCGGCGTGGACCTGGTGGCCGTGCAGCTGGGGCTGGCCGAAGGCCGGCGCCTGGCGGAACTGGGGCTGGACCCGCAGCACCCGCCGCGCGTGCGCGGCTATGCCATCCAGGTGCGCGTGAATGCCGAGGCCACCGACGCGCAAGGGCTGGCACGTCCGGCACAGGGGCGGCTGGAGCGTTTCGATCCGCCCACCGGGCCGGACGTGCGCGTCGACACCCACGGCTATACCGGCTATGCACCGTCCGCGCATTACGACACGCTGCTGGCCAAGCTGATCGTCACCTCGGCCAGCGACAACTTCGCTGACGCAGTGCGGCGCCTGCAGCGCGCGCTCGGGGAATTCAATATCGGCGGCATCGTCACCAACCTCGACCTGCTGCGGGCGCTGGCCGAGCGCGACGACTTTGCCAGCCAGCACGTGCATACGCGCTATATGGAAGCCGCGCTGCCCGCCCTGCTGGAACGCGCCGCGCAGATTGCGGCGCAGGACGCGGCGCGGCAGGCCCTCGCAGGAGGCAGCGCCCCCAGGGTGGCGGCACCTTCCAGCACGGCAAGCTTCGAGGAGCGACTGGGCGAGGGCCTGTGCGCGGTGCGCGCGTCCATGAACGGACGCGTGATCGAACTGGCGCGCGAGAACGACCTGGTCAAGGCCGGCCAGACCGTGGCCGTGCTCGATGCGATGAAGATGGAACATGCCATCGTGGCCGAGCATGCGGGCCGCGTGATCGACCTGCGCACCGCTTCCGGCGAGCAAGTCGCCGAGGGCCAGGTCATGCTGGTGCTGGAGCCTGCCGACGCCGGCGCCCATGCCGATGGCGAGGCCGAGCACACCGACCCGTCGGCGATCCGCGCCGACCTGCAGCGCGTGCTCGACCGCCATGCCTTCCTGTACGACGCGGCCCGCCCCGAGGCCGTGGCACGCCGCCATGCGCGCGGCCAGCGCACCGCGCGCGAAAACGTCGACGACCTGTGCGATGCCGGCAGCTTCCGCGAATACGGCGGCCTGGCGCTGGCGGCACAGGCCAGCCGGCGCAGCGAGGCCGACCTGATCGCCAACACCCCTGCCGACGGGCTGATCACCGGCACCGGCGCCGTCAACGGCAGCCTGTTCGCACCGGAGCGCGCGCGCTGCGCGGTGCTGGCCTACGACGCCACCGTGCTGGCCGGCACCCAGGGCAAGCGCAACCATATCAAGACCGACCGCATCCTGGAGGTGGCGCTGCGGAACCGGCTGCCCACGGTGATCTTTGCCGAAGGCGGCGGCGGCCGCCCGGGCGACATCGACTTCCCCACCGTGGCCGGCCTGTACCAGCCTTCGTTCGCCGCCTTCGCCGAGCTCAGCGGCGAAGTGCCGGTGGTGGGCATCGCCTCCGGGCGCTGCTTTGCCGGCAATGCCGCGCTGCTGGGCTGTTGCGACCTGATCATCGCCACGCGCAACGCCAATATCGGCATGGCCGGCCCGGCCATGATCGAGGGCGGCGGCCTGGGCGTGTTCCGCCCCGAGGATATCGGCCCGGCCACGGTGCAGTACCACAACGGCGTGGTCGACCTGCTGGTCGACGATGAGGCCGACGCGGTGGCCGCGGCCAGGCATTACCTGTCGATGTTCCAGGGCCGTGTCGACGACTGGCAGGCGCCTGACACGCTGGCGCTGCGCCAGGTGGTGCCGGAAAACCGCCTGCGCGTCTACGACACGCGCGCCGCCATCGCCGGCCTGGCCGACGCGGGCAGCGTGCTGGAACTGCGCGCCGGCTTCGGCACCGGCATCCACACCGCGCTGGCGCGCATCGAAGGCCGGCCCGTCGGCATTCTCGCCAACAACCCGCGCCACCTCGGCGGCGCCATCGATGCCGACGCCGCCGACAAGGCCGCGCGCTTCATGCAGGTGTGCAATGCGCACGGGCTGCCGATCGTATCGTTGATCGACACGCCGGGCTTCATGGTGGGCCCGGAGGTCGAGGCCCGCGCCCAGGTGCGCCATGTGTCGCGCATGTTCGTCGCCGGCGCCAAGCTGCGCGTGCCGTTCCTGGCGGTGGTACTGCGCAAGGGCTACGGCCTGGGCGCGATGGCGATGGCCGCGGGCGGCTTCCGCGCGCCAACCTTCACGGTCTCGTGGCCAACCGGCGAATTCGGCGGCATGGGCCTGGAGGGCGCGGTGCGGCTGGGCTTCCGCAAGGAGCTGGAAGCGCTGCCGGCCGGCCCGCAGCGCGATGCGCTGTACCAACAGCTGGTGGCGCAGATGTACGAGCGCGGCCATGCCATCAACGCCGCTGCGGCATTGGAGCTGGACGCCGTGATCGACCCCGCCGCCACCCGCCAGTGGGTGGTCAGCGGGCTCGAGGCCGGTGCCGCCAATCCCCAGCGCCCGATGCGCACCTTCGTCGACGCCTGGTAGGCGCGGCGGCGGACAGAACCAGAGCGAAAGCAAGAGGAGACAGCAGATGAACGAACAGGCGTTCTTCGAGGACCTGGAAGCCCGGCATCGCAAGATCTGGCCCGCAGGCCTGCCCGACGCACCGGTCTACCCCCATGGCGAGGCCCCGCTGGGCGACTACCTGCGCGCGTGGGCGCGCAAGCGCCCGGACCACGCCGCGCTGGTCTGGTACGGCACCACCGTGACCTATGCCGAGCTCGACAACCTGTCCGAGCGCTGCGCCGCGCTGCTCAAGGGCCGCGGCGTGGGCGCGGGTGACCGGGTAGCGGTGATGATGGGCAACTGCCCGCAGTTCCACGTGGTCTTCTACGGCATCCTGAAGCTGGGCGCGGTCTATGTGCCGGTCAACCCGCTCTTCAAGGAACAGGAGCTGGTCTACGAACTGAACGATGCCGGCGCCACCACCGTCATCGTGCAGGACCAGCTTGCGCCGCTGCTGATGTCGGTGCGCGCGCAGACGCGGCTGCGCACCGTCTACACCACCAGTGCCGGCGCGATGTTGCCGGCACAGCCGGACCTGCCGCTGCCAGCGGGCCTCGACGCGCCCCCGCTGGCCGTGGAAGGCACCATCGACCTGCTGCAGGCACTGCGCGACACCGCGCCGGTCGCACTGCCCCCGGTCGACATGGACGCGCTGGCCGCACTGAACTACACCGGCGGCACCACCGGCCTGCCCAAGGGCTGCATGCACACGCAGCGCGACATGGTCTACACCGCGGCGGCTTCCTACGCGCTCACCGGCGGTGTCGATGCGGAACGGCTGGCAGAAGGCTCCGGCGACGTGATGCTGAACTTCCTGCCGATGTTCTGGATCGCGGGCGAGAACCTCGGGCTGATCTACCCGATCTTCAGCGGCGCGACCGTGGTGCTGCTGGCGCGCTGGGACCCGGTCGCGGTGATGGCCGCGATCGAGCGCTATCGCGTCAACCGCACCTTCGTGGTGGTGGACAACGCGGTCGAGCTGATGAACCACCCCGAATCCGGCCGCTACGACCTGCGTTCGCTGCAGCACACGCGCGCCGCCTCGTTCATCCGCAAGATCACCCCCGACATCCGCCAGCGCTGGCACGCGCTGACCGGCAGCATCATCGCCGAAGGCGCCTGGGGCATGACCGAGACCCATACCAGCGACACCTTCACCACCGGCATGCAGGACGACGACATGGACCTGCGCGGCCGCCCGGTCTTTGTCGGCCTGCCGGTGCCGGGCACGCGCATCAAGATCTGCGACTTCGACACCGGCGCGGTGCTGCCGGTCGGCGCGGAAGGCGAGATCGTGGTCAGCACGCCGTCGCTGTTCAAGGGCTACTGGGGCCGCCCCGACGTCGATGCCGAGGTATTCCGCGACGGCTGGTTCCGCACCGGCGATATCGGTGCCTATGACGAGGCGGGCTACCTGCATTTCCTGGGACGGCGCAAGGAGATGCTCAAGGTGCGCGGCATGAGCGTGTTCCCGTCCGAGCTGGAGGTGCTGCTGTCGCGTCATCCGGCGGTGCTGGGCTCGGCGGTGGTGGGCCGCCCCGACCCGGACAAGGGCCAGGTGCCGGTGGCCTTTATCCGCCTGCGCGCCGAGCACGCCGACGGCATCACTGCCGACACGCTGCATGCATGGTGCCGCGAGCAGATGGCGGTCTACAAGGTGCCCGAGATCCGCATCCTGCCCGAGTTCCCGCTGACCGCCACCGGCAAGGTGCGCAAGGTCGAGCTGCAGGCCTTGCTGGATACCGAGGCCGGCGGCTGAACGGGACCGCTGTCGGGTAGTACCGCCGTACCGGACGAGGACGCCGAGCGCGCGTCCGGCACGCCTGCGCGTCGAACAAGCGCGGCTGGCGTGCAACGGCACAACGAGGGAGCCAACGGTTATGCAGGACCGATCCACCGGCAATGCCTTCAAGGAAGACCGCCACTTCGTCACCGCGCTGGCGCGCGGGCTGGAAGTGCTGGCCTGCTTCCGCACCAGCGACCGCGTGCTCGGCAACCAGGAAATCGCCCGGCGCTGCGGACTGCCCAAGTCGACCGTATCGCGCCTGACCTCCACCCTGACCCGGCTGGGCTATCTGGCGCAGGCCGAAGGCAGCCACAAGTACAGCCTGGGCACGGCCTGCCTGCGGCTGGGCAGCGCCATGCTGTCTCGGCTGGACATCCGCAAGGTGGCGCGACCGCTGATGCAGGAGCTGGCGGACTTTTCCGGCGGCACGGTGTCGCTGGGCACGCGCGACCGGTTCTCGATGATCTATGTCGAGCACTGCCGCAGCTGCGCCGCGATTGCGCTGACGCTCGATACCGGCTCGCGCATTCCGGTCGCCACCTCGGCCATCGGCCGCGCCTGGCTGGCGGTGGTGCCGGACGAAGAGCGGCAGGCCTTCATGGAACAGGTGCGCGACGTCGACGACATGGCGTGGCCGCGCCTGCGCCAGGGCATCGAACAGGGCCTGGCGGACCACCTCACCCTGGGCGTGACCTGCTCGATGGGCGAGTGGCAGCCAGACGTCAACGGCATTGCGCGCGGCTTCGAGCCCGGCCATGGCATGCCGCCTATGGCCATCAACGTGGGCGGACCGTCGTTCCGGCTGTCCCCGTCATTCCTGCTCGACGAGGTGCGCCCGCGCCTGCTGGAGGTGGTACGCCAGCTGGAAGGCAGCTTCCCGCGCTGAGCGCATCCGTTGTTCACACCAACAGCGCCGCCACGAGACGGCGCAACAGGAGGAGCACCATGCAAGTAAAGTTGACCGACGCCGCCCGGCGCCGCCTGCTGGCCGGCATGCTGGCCGCCGCCACCATCCCCGCGGCCCAGGCCGCCCCGCCCTCGCCGGCCACCGGCAGCCTCACCGTCGCCTTCGGCGCGGAGTCGACCACGCTCGATCCGGTCAAGATCTCGGCCGGCGTCGACCACTACTTTGTCGGCCAGATCTTCGAGATGCTGGTGCGCCGCAATGCCGCGCTCAAGGACGAGAACTGGCTGGCGGAGAACTGGAAGCTGGAAACCGGCAAGGACGGCAAGCCCGTGCTCGACGTGCAGCTGCGCAAGGGCGTGCGCTTCCACAACGGCGACCCGCTGACCTCCGAGGACCTCGAGTTCTCCTGGCAACGCCAGCGCGACCCCAAGAGCAGCTTCTTCTCGCACTATGTCTCGTCGGTCGAGCGTTTCGAGATCGTGGATGCGCACCGCTTCAGGCTGCATTTCAAGGAGCCGGATGCGCAGTTCATCGTCGGCAACATGCAGCTGTGGGCCATGCCCAAGAAGTACATCCAGAAGGTCGGCGAAGAAGAGTTCGCCCGCAAGCCGGTCGGCACCGGGCCATGGAAGTTTGTCTCGCGCACGGTCAAGGACGAGCTGAAGCTGGAAGCCTTTGACGGCTACTGGAACAAGGAGAAACGGCCCGGCGTCAAGGAGCTGACCATCAAGGTGATTCCCGAGGACCTGACCCGGGTGGCGGCCTTCAAGACCGGCAAGGTCGATTTCATCGACAACGTGCCGCCTTCGATGGTCGAAGAGTTCAAGAAGATGCCGGGCGTGAAGACCGTCACGCTGGTGAGCGGCAACAACCTCTTCCTCAATTTCAATACGCAGATGCCGAAGTCGCCGTTCAACGATGTGCGCGTGCGGCAGGCGGCCGCGCACGCCATCGATGTCGACGCCATCATCAAGCGCGTGCTGTTCGGCCAGGGCGAGCGCTATGCGCAGGTGGGCAAGGAGTCGAATGGCTACGACCCCGAGCTCAAGCCCTACGCCTTCGACCAGAAGCGTGCGCGCGAGCTGCTCAGGCAGGCGGGCTACCCCAATGGCTTCGAGACCCCCTGCTACAACCTCACCACGCCGCGCGAACCTGGCGTGAAGGAAGTGGGCGAAGCCATGTATGCCTACCTGAGTTCCGTGGGCATCCGCTGCCAGGTGCGCAACCTGGAGTACGGGGCCTGGATCAGCCTGGGCAAGCGCGGCCGCTCGGGCCCGCCGGAGATGGACGGCGTGCTGAGCTGGATGTGGTCGCAGGGCCTGCCCGGCGACCCGGGCCTGGCCTGGTCCGGCCATTTGCACAGCTACCAGGGCGGCGGCGGCTGGGGCACTTATTCCTACACCAGCGACCCCGAGGTCGACGCGCTGCTGGAGAAGCAGCGCCAGACCATGGACCCCGCGGCGCGCACCGCGCTGCTGCGCCAGATCGCGCGGCTCAAGCAGGAGCGCGTGCTGGGTGGCCTGCCGACCTACCGGCCGCTGGTGACCTTTGCCTGGCGCGACAACAAGATCGACTACGTGCCCTGGCCCATCCGCGACTACTGGCGCTCGTTCCAGGAAGTCAGCTGGAAGCAGCGCTGATCCGCCGCCGCGCCCGGCGCCCGTGCCGGGCGCGGCATTCCCGCTGACGAATCTCCGACGGAGCCTGTCATGCCTATTGCAAAACGCGTGCTGCACGGCCTGATCAGCATCCTTGGCGCGAGCGTGATCATCTTCCTGATCTCGCGCCTGTCCGGCGACCCGCTTGCCTTGCTGCTGCCGGCCGACGCGCCGCCGCAGGTGATCGAGGCAACGCGCCGCCATCTCGGCCTGGACCAGCCCCTGGTGGCGCAGTACCTGGTCTTCCTCGGCCATGCCGTCACCGGCGACTTCGGCAACTCCTACCGCTGGCAGGAACCGGCACTGGGGCTGATCCTGGAGCGGCTGCCGGCCACGGTGGAGCTGGCGCTGGCCGCGCTGGGCTTCTCGATTGCGATGGCGGTGCCGTTCGGCGTGCTGTCGGCGGTCTACCGCGGCTCCTGGTTCGACCGCTTTGCCAAGGTCTTCGCCATGCTCGGCCAGGCCATGCCCAACTTCTGGGTCGGACTGCTGCTGATCCTGTTCTTCGCGGTGCAGCTGAACTGGCTGCCCGCGTTCGGGCGCGATTCGTGGAACAGCCTGGTGCTGCCCGCGATTGCGCTGGGCTGGTATCCGGTGGCGGCGCAGACCCGCGTGGTGCGCTCGGCCATGCTGGATGTGCTGGACAGCGACTACATCCGCATGGGCCGCGCCATGGGCCTGCCCGAGCGCGTGCTGATCTGGAAGTACGCGCTGCGCAACGCGGCGATTCCGCTGGTGACCATCCTCGGCGTGTACTTCGCGGCGATGCTGGGCGGCGCCTTCGTGGTCGAAGTCATCTTCGCCTGGCCAGGCGTTGGCCGCACCGTGGTCGAGGCCGTGTTCGCGCGCGATTTTCCCGTGGTGCAGGCGGGGGTGATGCTCACCTCCGTGCTGTTCGTGCTGTCCAACCTGCTGGTCGACCTGAGCTACGGCCTGATCGACCCGAGGATCCGCCATGCCTGAGATCACCGCTCCTCCCGCCAGCGCCACGGCGGCGCCGGCCCGCAAGCGCCAGCGGCGTGACCTGGGTGGCCTGCCCTGGTTTGCGCTGGCAATCTTCCCGGTGCTGCTGGTCTGCGCCGTCGGCGGCGAGGCGCTGCTGCCGCACGACCCCAACGGCCTCGACCTCGGCCTGGCCTTCCAGCCGCCGGCCTGGCTGGAGGGCGGCAGCTGGGCCTATCCGCTGGGCACCGACAACATGGGGCGCGACCTGCTCTCGCGCATCATGGCCGGCACGCGCATCTCGCTGGTGGTCGCGCTGTACGCCATCCTGATCTCGGGCGGCATCGGCACCGCCGCCGGCATGCTGGCCGGCTACTTCGGCGGGCGCCTGGACGCGCTCATCATGCGGCTGGTCGATATCCAGATGTCGATCCCCGCGCTGGCGCTGGCGCTGGTGCTGGCCGCGGTGCTGGGCCCGGGCTTCAATACCGTGGTGCTGGTGATCGTGGTGACCTACTGGACCTGGTACGCGCGCATCGTGCGCGGCGAGGTGATGTCGCTCAAGCAGCGCGACTACGTGGCGCTGGCGCGCGTGGCCGGCTGCGGCACGCTCACCATCTTCCGCCGCCACCTGCTGCCCAACCTGCTCAACACCCTGCTGGTGCTGGCCACGCTGCAGGTGGGCCAGGTGATCATCTTCGAGGCCTCGCTCAGCTTTCTCGGCCTTGGCATCCAGCAACCCGATGTGTCATGGGGGCTGATGCTGGCCGATGCGCGCAACTACATCACCAACGCGTGGTGGGCCATCACCATGCCCGGACTGGCCATCATGGCCACCTGCCTGGCGTCCAACCTGCTGGGCGACTGGCTGCGCGACCACTTCGACCCGAAAAGGAGGCAGCTATGACCGGCCCCGACCCGCACGTGACGCAACGCCCGTCGCCAACGCCCGCCGCCGGGGGCTCCCCCCGCGGCGCGCCCATGCTGTCGGTGCAGGGGCTGACCACGCACCTAGGACTGCGCCGCGGCACGGTGCGCGCCGTGGACGGCGTCGACCTGCACGTGCATGAAGGCGAGACCCTGGGCGTGGTGGGCGAATCCGGCTCCGGCAAGTCCATGACCATTCTGTCCATCCTGCGCCTGCTGCCGCGCCAGGGCGGCGTGCAACTGGGCGGCAAGGTGCTGCTCGATGGCGTGGACCTGCTGCAGCTGCCCGAGAAGACCATGAGCACGCAGTACCGCGGCCGCAAGATCGCGATGATCTCGCAGGACCCGCTGACCTCGCTGAACCCGGTCTTCACGGTGGGCGACCAGGTCGGCGCGCCGCTGCGCTACCATGGCCGCGCCGACAGCCGCGAGGCGCGCCGGCGCCAGGTGGTGCAGGTGCTGGACAGCGTGCGCATCCCCTCGCCCGAGACGCGGCTGGACGACTATCCGCACCAGTTCAGCGGCGGCATGCGCCAGCGCGTGGTGACCGGCATGGCCATTGCCAGCGCGCCGCGCCTGCTGGTGGCGGACGAACCCACCTCGGCACTGGACGTGACCATCCAGGTGCAGATCATGGCGCTGTTCCGCAAGATCCAGGCGCAGACCGGTGTCGGCATCATCCTGATCACGCACGACCTGGGCGTGGCGGCCAGCATCTGCCACCGGGTGGCGGTGATGTACGCCGGGCGCATTGTCGAGACCGGCGATGTGCGCACGCTGTACCAGCGCCCCGCCCATCCCTACACGCAGGCCCTGCTCCAGGCCATTCCCCACTTCGGCGAAAAACGCGAGCGGCTCTACGCCATCCAGGGCAGCCCGCCCAGCCTGATCGACCCGCCGCACGGCTGCCGCTTCGCGGCGCGCTGCCCGCACCGCAAGCCGCTGTGCGATGACGCCTATCCCCCCGAGATCGAACTTGAATCCGGCCACAAGGTCAGCTGCTGGCTGGCTTCGGCCGGCTGAGAACCCAGGAGGCGCCATGCTGCTCGAAGTCGAAAACCTGAAGAAGCATTTCCCCGCGCGCGGCGGCGGCACAGTGCGCGCCGTCGACGGCGTCAGCTTTGCCGTGGATGCCGGCCAGACCTATGCGCTGGTGGGCGAGTCCGGCTGCGGCAAGACCACCATCGCCAGGCAGCTGCTGCTGCTTGAGCGCCCCAGCGCCGGCACCATCCGCTTCGACGGCCAGGACGTACTGGCGCTGGACCGCAAGGGCGTGCTGGGCTACCGGCGCCAGGTGCAGGCGGTGTTCCAGGACCCGTCGTCCTCGCTCAATCCGCGCCTGAAAGTGGGCATGCTGCTGGCCGAGCCGCTGCTTGCGCACGGCCAGGGCGGCGACCGCGCCGCGCTGCGCCGGCGGCTGCTGGAGCTGCTGGAGATCGTCGGCCTGCCGCCCGGCGCGCTCGACCTGTACCCGCACGAGTTCAGCGGCGGCCAGCGCCAGCGCATTGCCGTGGCGCGCGCGCTGGCGCTGCAGCCGCGGCTGATCGTGCTGGACGAGCCCACCTCGGCGCTGGATGTCTCGATCCGGGCGCAGATCGTCAACCTGCTGTCCGATATCCAGCGCAGCTTCGGCCTGGCCTATGTGGTGATCGCCCATGACCTGGCGCTGGTGGAGCACTTCAGCTCGGCCGTGGGCGTGATGTACCTGGGCAATATGGCCGAAAGCGGGCCCAGCGCCGCGGTGTTCAGCACCCCGCGCCACCCCTACACGCAGGCATTGCTGGGCTCGGCGCCGCGGCCCGACCCCGACCACCAGCCGGCCGAGGGGCTGATCCTGGGCGATATCGGCTCGGCGCTGAACCCGCCAGCGGGCTGCAAGTTCCATCCGCGCTGCCCGCGCGCGGTGCCGGCCTGCGCCACCGAGATCCCCCGCATGCTGCGGCTGGACCCGGCCGCCGGCTCAGCCGCGCCGGCGCACGTGGCCGCCTGCCACCTGCTCCATTGACCGCCGGGGCATGCGTCAGCCGCCCTGCATCTTCGACGGATCGTCGCTGCGCGAGGTCGTGGTGACGGTGCCGTCGCTGTTGAAATGCACGTTGAAGAAGGCCTTGTCGGTGGCGGTTTCCATCCAGCGGTAGCCCCACACCTCTTCCTTCTTCAGCGCAAATGCCTCCACCTTGGTGGGCTTGCCCAGCAGGCGGCGGATGTCGTCCTTGCTCATGCCGGCGCGCACGCGGGCGAAGTTCTCGGCCGACAGCACCTGCTCGATCTTCGCGACCTTGCCATCGGCACTGATGGTGACCATCCAGGTGGTGGTGCCCTCGGGGCCGCGCGGGTATTCAAGCCGGCGCCCGCCGTCCGCTTCTTCCCAGACGATCTCCGGCTTGCCGGCCTGGCGCCGCAGGTCTTCCTCGGTGGACTGACCGGGGACGATGCCCTTGAACAGCTCGCTGTCGGGCTTGATCGCGTTCCAGGTGTTGCGGGCGGTCTCGCCCGCCTTCTTCATGGCTTCATCGACCTTCTGCTGGTCGCAGCCGAACAGCGCAAGCAAAGAGGCAAAGAGTCCCATGGCGGCAAGGCGTCGCGGCGACGCGAAAGTGGAGGGGCGCACGTCAGCGGCGCACGGGCTCGGAAATGACTGCCGAGGCTGCCTGTGCCGCGCTGTCGGGACTGGTTGGCTGGCTCTCATCCTGCTGGCTCCTTCTGGTGTCGCTGCGACCCGAGGTCCCGCTGAACAGGTTCGCCCAGCTGTCGAAGCGGCGGTTGAACAAGACCGACAAACCGTTGATGGACCCGCCCTTGGCAATCAGCGACCAGCGCCGTGAGAACTGCCAGGTGAGCTTCACCACGTTCGAGGCCGATGTCAGGCTCTGCTCATAGCCTACCGACATACGCTCGGTAATGGCCTTGCCCATGCTGACCACCTGCTGGTCATTGAGACCCGCGGTGCTGGGCCCGATCGAGAATTCGTCGATGCCGAAATGCTGCACGATGCCCTTGCCGGCCTTGCCGCCGATCATGCCCAGCGCCGCGCCGCCCAGCGCGGCGCCACCCAGCTGGCGCTGCTGGCCGGCACCGGCGCTTTCCGCGCCGTAGCCGAACATCAGCCACGAGAGCTTATCCTCATCCGGCACATTGGGTTCCGACACCAGCCGCACGCGCGGCAGCCGCACCGTGCCGGTCACCTCCACGCCCGCCTCCACTTCCTGGTTGCGGCGCATGGCGCGGATGTTCATGTTCGGGTTGTCGATCGGGCCGTTGAAGTTGATGATGCCGCGCTCGATGTCCAGCTTGCGCCCGAAGGCTTCATAGGTGCCGTCGGTCACGCGCACCGTGCCGGTGGCCTTCATCGGTACCAGGGGTTCGCTCTTGACAC
Organism: Cupriavidus necator; assembly: GCF_016127575.1. NCBI lineage: Bacteria > Pseudomonadati > Pseudomonadota > Betaproteobacteria > Burkholderiales > Burkholderiaceae > Cupriavidus > Cupriavidus necator. The sequence goes on along the minus strand of NZ_CP066018.1, from coordinate 2,368,213 downwards.
CCATCTGGCCGGCCAGCAACAGGTCCGCGCCCGCGCCCCGGAAGCGGAAGTTGTTGCCCAGGTCCACGGTCAGGTCGATCACCGGGCTGAACTTGCTTGCCGGCTTGGTCTCCGGCGCCTGCGTGGCGGCAGTCTTAACGGCGCGCTGGTCCTTGCGCCGGATCACCACCACATCGTCGCCCAGCACCGGCGCGCCGGCCTTGGGCAGGTCGAACAGGCCGCGGTCGACATGGATCTTGCCGCGGATCACGACCTGCTTGTTCTCGTTGGCGATGGTGGCGTCGCCCGAGACCACCAGCGTGCGCTCGGGGCTGGCGAACAGCTGCAGCTTGTCGGCGACGATCTTGCCGGTCAGGTTGGGATCGGCCTCGCCCAGCTTGACGTTGCCGGTGGCCGTGATCTTGCCGTCGCCGCCGTGGAATTCCACGTGCTTGAGCTCGACCGTGTTCTGGTCCAGCACCACGCGCACAGTGCCGTCGGTCAGGCGCAGGCCCAGGTCGTACAGCGTGACGGCGAGGTTGTCGCCGTCGACGGTGCCGGTCAGCAGCGGCGCGCCGATCGTGCCGGCCAGGCGCATCGCCGCGGCCAGTTTGCCGTCGAAAGCGTACTGCGGGCCGGTCAGCGCTTCCAGCGATTTCAGCCGCGGCACGTCGACGGTGACCGTGCCGCCCAGGGTCGAGGCCGGGCCCACGGTCTGCAGCCCCTGCTCCTGCACCAGTCCGGCGGAGGCGTCCACCACCACCTTGCCGATGCGGCCCGACACCATGCCGCCGCGCATTGCGATACGGTTGCCGCCGGCGTCGGCGCGCAGGCTGGTCTCGCCCAGGCCGAGCGTGGTGAAGCCCCGGCCGGCGTTGACCGAGAGGTCGCCGCTGCGCCGGCGCAGTTCGGCAAAGCCGGTCGCGGTCTCGGCCAGCGCCAGGTTCCAGCGGCCGTCGATGACCAGGTCGGAGCGCACCGGCGGCTTCTCGCCGGTGATGGTTTCCATCAGTTCCAGCACATGGCCCACCTGCAGGCCGTCCAGGCTGCCCGCGCTGCGGATGCGGCCGTGGTCCCAGTCGAGGCTGTCGATGGTCAGCGTGGCGCGGTCCAGCAGCAGGCGCGCCGCGCCCAGGCGCACCCGCTGGTCGGCCACCAGCAGCTGCGTCGGCGCGGCCAGGCGCAGGTTGACGGTGCCGCGCTCTTCCAGCGTGCGGATGGTGCCGTTCCAGCCGTCCTTGCCCTTCCACGCGCCCTGCCCCGCCAGCGCCAGCTGCAATGGCCGCTTGTTCAGGCTGCCGGCCGCCTTGACGTCGAAGGTATGGTTGGCCTGGGTGCCGTCGAGCGTGGCGTCGAGCGTGCTCAGGCTGGCCTGCGGGCCGCGGTAGTCGCGCGCGGCCAGCTGCACCGAGAGCGGGCCGTCCAGGCCGCCGCGCACCTCGGCGCGGCCGCTGGCGCTGGCCACCTTGTGCGGGCCCATTTCCAGCGCCTGCGCGTTGTAGTCGGCCACCACTTCGGGTTTCTTCAGCGTGCCGGTGATGGTGGCGTCGAGCTTGAGCTTGCCGGCCACGCCAAACTTGAGCCGCTCCAGCTGCGGCGCATCGACCGCCAGCTTGAGCGCATCGCCGCGCGCGCCGAAGCTGCCGCGCAGGTTGGCCTGGTTGCCGGCCATGCTGAGCGAAGCCTCGCTCGGCAAGAGCCGCTCGTCCGCCAGGCGCACCTTGCCGCCGCCGGTCATCGGCAGGCCCGCGTATTCGCTCTCATGCACGGCGAAATCCAGCGCCACACCGAGTTCGGGCGCGATCTCGCCGGTCGCGGTGAAGTCCGCATTGATGCGGCCGGCGGCAACCTTGGCCAGGCGCGAGGGATCGAACGAGGCCAGCTTGCCCTTGAAGCTGAACGGCTGCTTGTCCTTCAGGCCGAGCTTGCCTTCCGCGGTCAGCAAACCCGGCCCCACCGCGGCGCGCAGCGTGGCCAGCGTGAGCGCCTCGGCATCGATGCTGGCATCGGCGAAAAGCTTGAGCGGCCCGCCCGACAGGTCCAGCGCCACGCTTTGCCGGCCCGGCTCCATCCGCACCACCACCGGGCCGGACAGGCTGGCGCTGGTCAGCGAGCCATGCAGCGCGGCCGGGTCCAGCCTGCGCACGTCCAGGTCGAAACCGCCACGGCCGCCGCGCAGCGAACCGCCGCCGGAGATCTCGGCCTTGCCGGCCAGCGCCACGCGCAGGTCCGAGACGGCCTGTGCCATCTCGCTCAGCTCGACATGGGCGCGCACCGACTGCACCGGCAGCCGCTCCTTGTCCAGCGGACCGGCTTCCAGGTTGCTGATCTCGATGTCGCCGGCGACAGCCAGCGGTGCGGGCGCAGGCGCGGCCGCAGGGGCGGATGCGGAGACCCCCGATGCCGCCGGGGGGGGCGATGCCGACACGGCGCTGGCCGCCTGCGCGCCGGCAGCCGCCGCCACGCCGCCCACCGGCCGCAGCTCGGCATGCACGGTCAGGTTGGCCTGTGGCGCCGACGGGCTGAACAGGCGCGGGTTGATGCGATCGCCATCGACCAGCAGGTGCGTGAACGGCACCTTGCCGAACGGCGTCAGGTCGGCGCCGGCGCGCAGGTGGATGCGGTCGCCGCTGGCCTGCAGCTCGGCTCGCAGCGCGTCCAGGTTGCCCTTGGCGGTGGCATTGACGGCAAAGGCCTCATCCTGCCAGCTGCTTTCCAGCAAGGCTTCGGCGCTGAGCGCGAACGGGGCGCGTGCGCCCAGCTGGGCGTTGGCTGCCAGCTTGCCGTATGGTGTTTCCAGCTTGTCCACGCTGACGCGGTGGCGCTGGCCGTCGCTGTGCAGCGCGCCGGCCAGGTTGCTGAACACCATCGGCTCGGCCGTGGGCGCCGTACCCTGCAGCAGCGACAGCCGCTCAAGCGTCAGCGAATCGACATCGATGGCCAGCGGCAGTTCGAGCGAGGTGGGCTTCTGCATCGGCTCGGTGCTCGGCTCGGACGGGCCGAGCTTCACTTCGGCCTTGCCAATGCGCAGCCATTGCACGTGCAGGCGCCGCGCCTGCCAGCCGAGCACCCAGTTGCCATCCACGCGGTCCACCGCCACGCGCGTCTGGCCGCTGGCGAACACCACGTCGCGCAGGCGCAGGCCGTGCGCCACGGTGCCGCCTTCCAGCCGGCCGCTGAGCATGCCGGCCGACAGCCGCGTGGCCAGCGTCCACAGGTGGCGGGTGCCGGTCTCGGTGCGCAGCGCCGCCACGCCCGCCGCCGCCAGCGCCACCATCAGCAGCAGCAGGATGCCGACCAGCCAGGCCAGCACGCGCCACAGCCGCCGCCGCTTGCGCGGCGCGGGCGGGATCGGGGTCCGGGCCGAATCGCCGCCGGGCACCGAAGGCAGATCGTGGGCGCTCATGCCGGCATCCGGGTCAGGCGTGAAATACAAGGGTGCCGCATCAGAACGCCACCCCCAGCGAGATATGCGGGCGGAACTGCTGCTCCTGGATGCCGTAGCCCACGTCCAGCTGCAGCGGGCCCACCGGCGTGCGCCAGCGCACGCCGACGCCCACGCCGTTGTAGATGGTCACGCCGCGCAGGTTGTCGGCGGCGGTGCCGAGATCCCAGAACACCGCCACGCCCCAGTCCGGCTTGAACCAGTACTGGTACTCCAGGCTGCCGGTGCCCAGGTACTTGGCCGGCAAGATGCTGGAGCCGCTGGGCGTGCCGATCGACTGGTAGGTGTAGCCCCGAATCGAATCGGTGCCGCCGGCGCGGAAGCGCAGCGTGGCCGGGATCTGGCTGGAGCTGTCGCCGGTCAGGTCGGCACCGAGTTCCAGCCGTGCCACCACCAGGTCGCGCTTGCCCACCGGTATGTACTGGCGGATACGGCCGTACAGCCGCAGGAATGTGGCATCGCTGAGGAATCCCCTGGCGGCCACCCCGATCTGGGTGCTGATCACGTTGCCGCGGCGCGGGAACACGGGATTGTCGACGTCGCGCCGCGTCCAGGCAAAGGCCGGCACCAGCGCCTTGCTGATCTGGGCGGCCTGGCCCTCCGGCAGCAGCTTGTCGTAGTAGAAATCCAGCGACGTCGTCACGTCGTACTTCTCGCGCGAGCGCGAGCGCTTCAGGCCCGCGCGCAGGCTGGTGGTGTCGGTGTTCTCGATGTCGATGGTGCGCTCGTAGCTGCTGTACACGCTGTTGCGGTAGTTGCCCCTGTCCGGGGGCATCGCGGCCTCGGCGAACAGATAGGAGCGCTTCTGCTCCAGCCGCGCCTGCGAGTCGAAGGTCCAGGCGCGGTTGAACAGGTTGTAGTACGAATAGCGGCCTTCGATCTGCGCGCCGGTGTCGGTGGTAAAGCCCACGCCGCTGTTGAGCCGGTGCGCCGGATATTCGCGCACGCGCACCGAGACCGGCGCGGTCACCACGCCGTCTGCCGCCTTGTCGGCGTCCGGGGGCGGTTCCAGGTCGACCTGCACGTTGGAGAAGTACGGCTGGTTCTGGATCGCGCGCTGCAACTCGAGCAGCCGCTCCACGCGGTACGGCTCGCCCTCGTTCAGCGGGTTGACGTTGTAGATGATCTGTTGCGGATAGCGGCGCGTGCCGGTCACCTTCAGCGGCCCCAGCAGGTAGGCCGGGCCGCTGGCGTAATGCGCGGACAGGTCCGCGCGCTGGTCGTCCGGCTCCACGCGCGCCTGCGACGCGGCCAGGCGCGCGCCGTAGTAATTGTGGCTCTGCAGCGTGACCAGCGCGTCCTCCTTGGCCTTGTCCCAGTCGCCCTGCCGGAACGGCTCGCCCACCGGCAGTCCCCACTTGGCCTGCAGCTCGGCCACCTGTTCGGGCGAACGCGTGGCCGCCGGGCCCGTCACCTGGACGTCGACATTGCGGATCAGCGTGCGCGCGCCGGGGTCGACCATCACGTGGACCACGCGCTTGTCGCCCTCGCCTTCCACGCGGGTGGTGGTGGTCGGGTCGAAGTAGCCCTCGGTTGAGGTGAACGCCCGCACCTGCTCGCCGACGGTCTCGATCATATAGTCGAGCTGGTCCGGCGAAAGGTCGGCGCGGTCCTGGTAGCGTGCCAGGTCCAGATGCTCTTCCAGCATCTCGCGGATCGGCTTGGGCGCCTCGACTTCGACCTTGTAGGCGGCGCGCGCCGGGGCGGCCGCCAGCGCCAGCACCGCGCCCAGCGCGGCCAGTACGCGAACGGCCACGCGCGCGCGGCCAGCGGAGTCAGCGGTAATAGCGGTGTCTTGCGGCATCGCCGATTGTCCACACATACAAAGTCGGTATTTGACCACACCCGGCCTTATGCCCGGAACTTTCCGGCGCCTTGCACCCGGCCCGGATGCATTCCGGGGGGCCGATACTGTAAAATCGTGGCCCACTGTACCTATCTGGCGCCCGCGCGGGCGCATCACGGTTGAACATGGCCATCTACGAATCCGATATCACCCAGTTCCTGAAGCAGCTCAAGCAAGAGCGCCCGACGCTGGAGGCCGAACAGCGCGACGGCCGTGCCCTGCTGTGGGACAAGTCGCCGATCGACCTGGAAGAGCGCGCCCGCGCCGAAGCTTCGCGCGTGGCGCAGAAGCCATACGTCTACGCGCAGGACAACTGATTCCCGCCGCCCCCGCGAGCGCACGCCGCCCATGAGCGCAGGCGACCAGGACAAGCTGCCGCTGCCCGTCGAGCTGCCTGCCGTGGCCCCGGCCGTTGCAGCCGGCCCTGCCGGCCCCGCCGACATGGTCGACGGGATGGCCTTCGCGCGCCTGTACGGCGAGCCGCTGTTCAAGCTGCCGCAGGACCTGTACATCCCGCCGGACGCGCTCGAGATCTTCCTGGAAGCCTTCGAGGGCCCGCTGGACCTGCTGCTGTACCTGATCCGCAAGCAGAACTTCAATGTCCTCGACATCCCGATGTCGCAGGTCACGCGGCAGTATCTGTCCTACATCGAGCAGATCCGCAAGACCAACCTCGAGCTGGCCGCCGAATACCTGCTGATGGCGGCCATGCTGATCGAGATCAAGTCGCGCATGCTGCTGCCGGTCAAGAAGGCCGACAGCGACGATGAGGCCGAGGACCCGCGCGCCGAGCTGGTGCGCCGCCTGCTGGAGTACGAGCAGATGAAGCTGGCCGCGCAGCGCCTGGACACGGTGCCGCAGCTGGGCCGCGACTTCCTGCGCTCGCAGGTCTATATCGAGCAGAGCCTGGCGCCGCGCTTCCCGGAAGTGGAGACGATCGACCTGCAGGCCGCCTGGGCCGATGTGCTCAAGCGCGCCAAGCTCAACCAGCACCACAAGATCTCGCGCGAGGAACTGTCGGTGCGCGAGCACATGAGCCAGATCCTGCGCCGCTTGCAACACGCGCGCTTCATGGAATTCTCCGAGCTGTTCGAGGACGCGGTGCGCTCCGGCAAGGGCGTGCCGGTGGTGGTGGTGAACTTTATCGCCATGCTGGAGCTGTCGCGCGAAGCGCTGGTGGAGATCACCCAGGCCGAACCGTTCGCCCCAATTTATGTGCGATTGGCGTACAGCCCGACCTGACCCACCCGCGCTGCGGGGTCCGGCCCCGTCCCAACATGTTCTACAATCCGCCGACAGCCGGCCCAATGGCCCACGGTGCAGGCCCCGAAGGCAAGTGCCCGAAGGCCCCGCGCCCGACAGAAGGCCGAGACCGGTAGTCCATGTGCCGCCCCTCGACGGACCGGCGCCCGGGTCACACCTACCACGACCAGCACACCAAGGCAGATGAAAGTCATTTCCTCCATCCAAGAGCTGCGCGACCAACTGCGCGGCCAGAACCGCGCTGCCTTCGTGCCCACCATGGGCAACCTGCACGAAGGCCACCTGTCGCTGATGCGCCTGGCGCGCCAGCACGGCGACCCGGTGGTGGCATCGATCTTCGTGAACCGCCTGCAGTTCGGCCCGAACGAGGATTTCGACAAGTACCCGCGCACGCTGCAGGACGATATCGAGAAACTGCAGAAGGAAGGCGTCTACGTGCTGTTCGCGCCGTCCGAGCGCGATATGTACCCCGAACCGCAGGAATACCGCGTCGAGCCGCCGCATGACCTGGGCGACATCCTGGAAGGCGAGTTCCGCCCCGGCTTCTTCAAGGGCGTGTGCACGGTGGTGATGAAGCTGTTCTCGTGCGCGCAGCCGCGCGTGGCGGTGTTCGGCAAGAAGGACTACCAGCAGCTGATGATCGTGCGCCGCATGGTGCAGCAGTTTGCCCTGCCGATCGACATCATCCCCGCCGAGACCATCCGTGCCGAAGACGGCCTGGCGCTGTCGTCGCGCAACCGCTACCTGAGCCCCGACGAGCGCGCCGAGGCGCCGGTGCTGTACCGCACGCTGCATGACGTGCGCGACACCGTGCTGGGCAGCGACCGCGCTTCGGCCGACCTGCTTGCGGTCGAGGCGAATGCGAAGGAATCGCTGGCCAGGCGCGGCTGGAAGCCGGACTACGTGTCGATCCGCAAGCGCGTCGACCTGCAGGCGCCGACGCGCGAGGAATTCCTCGCCGGCGAGCCGCTGGTAATCCTGACTGCCGCCAAGCTGGGCGCGACCCGGCTGATCGATAACCTGGAAATCTGAGCGGCAGCGCCGCACCAGGCAAAAAAAGCAGGCCGGCGGCCTGCTTTTTTCATGCCCGGCGCATGCCGGATCGCTGTGCGGCCTTCACCACATGCCGCTGATGACCCCGCCGCCGCTTCCACCAGATCAGCACGCCGGTCACGGCAAACGCCAGCGGCGCCAGCCCGAACAGCGTGATAAACACCCGCCCCGGCAGCCCGAAGGCCTCGCCGGTATGGAGCGGAAACAGCCAGTTCAGCAGCGTGTCGCCCGCCGGCGCCTGCTGCGGATCACGCATGCCCAGCGGCTTGCCGCTCCAGGCATCGAGCCACAGCCGCGTGGCACCGGTATCCTTGCGCACCTCGCCGGGCTGGCGCAGCCGGATCTCGAACGCATCGCCCGGCTTGCGCGGGAAGCTGATGCGGGTCACCTGCGCTTGCGGGTACCGGGCCTGCGCCGCCGCCATGATCTCGCCCGCGCCCAGCGGCCGGGCCCCGGCCGGCGCCGGTGCCGAGACGTGCTTCACCGGCGGCGTCACGGTCATCACGCCCGCCACCATCGGTGTCACCCACTTCGGCAGGTTCAGGTACCAGCCCGAAAAGGCGATGATGGCCAGCACCGGCGCGGCCAGGATGCCGCCGGCGCGATGCAGCGAATAGTTGAAGCGCGACCATGAGCCGCCGTGCGTGATGCGGAACGCCTGCACCACCGAGCGCAGCTTCATCCTGGGCCACCACACCGCCACGCCCACCAGCGTGGTCAGCAACAGCAGCATGCCGGCCACGCCGGTGATGGTCTTGCCGGTGTCGCCTGACAGCAGGTAGCGATGCAGGTGAAACAGCGTGGGCAGCAACAGGCGGCGCGACAGGCCCGCCTCGCCCCAGACCCGCTCGCCCTTCACCGCAAGCGTGACCGGATCGACCATCACCTGGCGCGAGCGGCCCGGCACCACGCCGTCGGGCCCCTTGACCGGGTACCAGGCGATAAAGACGCCGTCGGCATGGACGGGCAGCATCAGCAGGTTGGGCTTGCCATAGGGGGGTGCAGCCAGCCGCTCGGTCACTGCCTGGACCGTGGCCGGCGACACCGGCTCCGTCATCGGCGCGGACGCCACCAGCAGGTCAGGGTTGAGCCAGGCATCCAGTTCCTCCCGCCAGGCAATGGTCATGCCGGTCAGCCCGAACAGGACGAACAGCAGGCCAAGGCTCAGGCCGATATACAGGTGCAGTTTGACGAGGGCGACGCGCAGGCGGCCGGTGACCATGTGGGGGCTGAAGTACGTTGAGCGGACGCTGCCATGCGTGGAATATGGCGCACAGGCCACCTCCACGCAGAATGCAAATGCGAAAGATTCGCGATTCTAGCAGGGGCCCCGCCAGGCGGCCGTGCCGCATGCGTCAGCGCCGCAGCGGCGCCAGCATCGCATCCAGGTCCAGGTGCGCGGTCATGGTGTCGGCAAGCCGCTCGATCGATGCTTCGCGCAATGCGTCGAGGTCCACCTCCTGGGCGCCGTCCAGCCCCGCCCAGCGCAGCAGCGCCTGGCAGCCGGCGGGCTCGTCGAACAGGCCGTGGACATAGGTGGCCAGCACCTGGCCGTCGGCCGAGCGCGCGCCGTCGGGCCGCACCGTGCCGTCGCCGCGCTCGAGCCACAGGGCCGGCTGCTCCAGCCCCGCGCCCGTGGTGACGCCAAGGTGGATCTCATAGCCGCGCACCGGCGCATCGGCCTGATCCAGCGCCAGCCGGCCGCCGACCTGGCGCAGCTGCTTCTCTGCCGCCAGCGTGGTCTCGAAATCCAGCCAGCCCAGCCCCGCGCTGCTGCCGGCCGGGCCTTCGCGGCCATCGGGATCGTGCACCTGCCGCCCCAGCATCTGCATGCCGCCGCAGATCCCGATCAGCTTGCCGCCGTAGCGCAGGTGCCGGGCCAGCGCCGCGTCCCAGCCATTGGCGCGGATGAAGTCCAGGTCGCCGCGCACGTTCTTGCTGCCGGGCAGCACCACCAGGTCCGCGGGCGGGATCGGCATGCCGGGCCCGACAAACTGCAGGTCCACCTGCGGGTGCGCGCGCAGCGCGTCGAAGTCGGTATGGTTGGCGATGCGCGGCAGCACCGGCACGATCACGCGCAGGCGCTGCGCCGGCGTGCCGGCCTTGTCCGCTTGCGCGCCGATGATGGCGTCCTCGGCATCGAGATGCAGGCCGTGCAGGAAGGGCAGCACGCCGAATACCGGTTTGCCGGTGCGCGCCACCAGCCAGTCCAGTCCCGGCTCCAGCAGGCCGACATCGCCGCGGAAGCGGTTGATGATGAAGCCGGTCACGCGCGCGCGTTCGCTCTCGGACAGGCAGTCGAGCGTGCCGACCAGGTGCGCAAACACGCCACCGCGGTCGATGTCCGCCACCAGCACCACCGGGCAGTCGACGCGCTCGGCAAAGCCCATGTTGGCGATGTCGCGCTCGCGCAGGTTGACCTCGGCCGGGCTGCCGGCGCCCTCCACCAGCACCACCTTATAGGCCTGCGCCAGGCGCGTGTGCGAAGCCAGCACGGCCTTCATCGCCTCGGGCTTGTAGGCATGGTAGGCGCGCGCATCCAGGTCCAGCCGTGCGCGGCCGTGGATGATCACCTGCGCGCCGGTGTCGCTGCTGGGCTTGAGCAGCACCGGGTTCATGTCGGTATGCGGTGCCAGCCGCGCGGCCTGTGCCTGCAGCGCCTGCGCGCGGCCGATCTCGCCGCCGTCGGCGGTGACCGCGCTGTTCAGCGCCATGTTTTGCGGCTTGAATGGCACCACGTGCGTGCCGGCACGCGCCAGCACCCGGCACAGGCCGGCCACGATGGTGCTCTTGCCGGCATCGGAAGTCGTGCCCTGGACCATCAGCGTGCCGCGCAGGGCACCCGGCGGCAGGGATTGCGAGGAGTCGGTCTGCATTGGCGGATTATCGCACCGGTGCCTGCAACACCCCCCGTGCGATGCCCGGATGCGGCGGCTACAATACGCGGATGGAAACCCCGGCCATCGCACCCGCCTCCGCCCCCGACACCGCCACCCAGCCGCGTGCCGCCGGCGGACACGGTAACCGCCAGCTCACCCTGGTGCTGGGCGGCGCGCGTTCCGGCAAGAGCCATTACGCCGAACAGCTCGCCACCGACCATGCCACCATCACCGGCGGCCCGGTCACCTACATCGCCACCGCGCACCAGGACCTGGCGCACGCCGACCAGGAGCTCGAGGTCCGCATCGCCCTGCACCGCGCCCGCCGCCCCGCCGACTGGCGCCTGGTGGAAGAGCCGGTGCACCTGGCCGATGCGCTCTACGCCAACGCGCGCCACGACGGCTGCATCCTGGTGGATTGCATGACGCTGTGGATGAACAACCTGATCTTCCCCGACGGCCGCGCGTATCCCGAACATGGCGTGATCACGCCGCCGGATGCCTTCACCGAGGAAATCGAAGCGCTGCTCACCGCGCTGCCGACGCTGCCGGGCCATGTGATCCTGGTCTCGAACGAGATCGGCTTCGGCGTGATCCCGATGGGCGCCATCACCCGCTTCTATGTCGATGAACTGGGCCGCCTGAACCAGAAGCTGGCCGCCGCCGCCGACTGCGTGCGGCTGATGGTGGCAGGCATTCCGGTTGCGGTGAAGGGCGCCGATCCCACATGCTGATGCTGGCCTGGCCGGCATGCGTGGCAGCGGCACTGACGGGCGTTCTGCTGGACCTCTGGCTGGGCGAGCCGCGCCGCTGGCATCCGCTGGTGGGCTTCGGCCGCATCGCTGCCGCGTTTGAGCGGCGGCTCAACCCTGCGCCGCACCGCGGTGCGCCCTGGCGCCAGCGCCTTGCCGGTCTCGCCGGCTGGTGTGTGCTGGTGCTGGTGCCGGCAACGCTCGCATGGTGGCTGGTCGACGCTGCGGCCGGCCTGCATCCTGTTGCCGCCCTGGCGCTGCATGCGGTGGCACTGTACGCCGCACTCGGCGCGCGCAGCCTGCACCAGCATATCGCCCCGATCGCCGCCGCCCTTGCCGCGGCGGACCTGCCCGCCGCGCGCACGCTGACCGCGCGCATCGTCTCGCGCGACACCACCGATGCCGATGCTGAAGCACTGGCCCGTGCCGCCTGCGAGTCGGCGCTGGAAAACGGCAACGACGCGGTCTTCGGCGCGCTGTTCTGGTTCCTGGTCGGCGGCGCGCCCGCCGTGATCGTGTTCCGGCTGGCCAATACGCTCGATGCGATGTGGGGCTACCGTACGCCGCGGCTGCTGTATTTCGGCTGGGCCGCGGCGCGCATCGACGACGGGCTCAACCTCGTGCCCGCGCGCCTGACCGCGCTGTCCTATGCGCTGCTCGGCGCCACCGCGCAGGCGTTGCATTGCTGGCGCACGCAGGCGCCGGCATGGTCAAGTCCCAATGCCGGCCCCGTGATGGCCGCGGGCGCCGGTGCGGTGGGCGTGCGACTCGGCGGCCCGGCGCGCTATCACGGCGAGATCGAGCAACGCCCGCCGCTGGGCGCCGGCCCCGCGCCGCAAGCCGCGCACGTGACGGCCTGCCTGCGGCTGGTCGAGCGCACCTTGTGGCTGTGGCTGGCGCTGGCAGGCGCCAGCGCGCTGGCCGTCCTTGCGCTTGCCACGCCGGCATGAGCAGCGCCCTGCCCCGGATCCGCCACGGCGGCGACCTGCTTGCCGCGGTGCGCCGCTACGGCCGCCCCGCCGGCGACTGGCTCGACCTGTCCACCGGCATCAATCCCGACGGCTATCCGGTGCCGGCGCTGCCTGCGCAAGCGTGGCAACGGCTGCCGCAGGATGACGACGGACTGGCCGAGCTGGCCGCGCAGGCCTGCGGCGCGCCGCGGGCCTTGCCCGTCGCCGGCTCGCAGGCCGCCATCCGCACGCTGCCGGGTCTGCTGCGCCCGGGCCGCGTGGGCATCGCCGCGCTCGGCTACAGCGAATACGCGCCGGCCTTCGCTGCCGCGGGCCATGCGGTGGCGCCGCTGGATGAAGCGGCTTTCGCGCAGGCGGCGCTGGCCGACGAGCTCGACCATCTCGTCGTCGTCAACCCGAACAACCCGACCGGCCGCATGCTGCCCGCCGCAACGCTGCTGCGCTGGCACGCGAAGCTGGCGGCGCGCGGCGGCACGCTGCTGGTCGATGAAGCCTTTATCGACTGCCTGCCCGATGGCTCGGTGGCCGCGCACAGCGGCAAGGCCGGCCTGGTGGTGCTGCGCTCGATCGGCAAGTTCTATGGCCTGGCCGGCATCCGCTGCGGCTTCGTGCTGGCGCAGCCGGTACTGCTGGACGCGCTGCGCGAGCGCCTGGGCCATTGGACCGTATCGGGCCCGGCACGCGAGGTCGCGCGGCATGCGCTGGCCGACCACGGCTGGCAGGATGCCACCCGCGCGCGGCTGCAAGCATGCGGGGCGAAGCTGGCCGCGCTGCTGGACCGCCATGGCCTGGCGCCGGTGATGCATCCGCTGTTCTGCTGGGTGCCGCATGGCGACGCCGCACGGCTGCAGCACGGGCTCGCGCAACATGGCGTCTGGACCCGCTGCTTCGACGCCGCCGGCGGCTGCCCGCCGAGCCTGCGCCTGGGCCTGCCGCCGGACCAGCCGCACGCCTGGCAGCGGCTGGACGCGGCACTGGCCGCGGTCACTGCCTGAACCACTTTCCCCGATTCCATGCTGAACCGCCTGACGCCCGTTATCGCTTCCACGCTGCTGCTGGCAGCCCTGCCTGCCGCCGCCACGGTGTCTGCCGTCGACGACGCTGGCCAGACGGTGACACTGCCGCAGCCCGCGCGCCGCGTGATCTCGCTGGCGCCGCACGTCACCGAGATGATCTTCGCGGCCGGCGGCGGCGACCGCATCGTCGGCACGGTCAGCTACAGCGACTACCCGCCGCAGGCGCGCGAGATCGCGCGCGTGGGCGACAACAAGGCGCTGGACCTGGAGCGCATCGCCGCGCTCAAGCCGGACCTGATCGTGGTCTGGCGCCACGGCAATGCGCAGAGGCAGACCGACCGTCTGCGCGCGCTCGGCATCCCGTTGTTCTACAGCGAGCCGCGCAGGCTGGCCGCGATCCCGGAGAACATGGAGAAGCTCGGCACGCTGCTGGGCACCGAAGCCACCGCGCGGCGCGCTGCCGACGGCTTCCGCCAGCAGGTGGAGACGCTACGCAAGACTTACGCGGCCCGCCCGCCGGTGACGGTGTTCTACCAGGTCTGGCAGCAGCCGCTGATGACGCTCAACGGCCAGCACCTGGTCAGCGACATGCTGGCGCTGTGCGGCGGGCGCAACCTGTTCGCGGCCGAGACGCCGCTGGTGCCGACGGTGTCGGTCGAAGCGGTGATCGCGGGCAACCCGGAGGCGATGCTGACGGCGGGCATGGGCGCCACGCGCTCGGATCAGCCGCTGCCGGATTTCGAGATGTGGCGGCGCTGGAAGCAGGTCACGGCGGTGGCGCGCAACAACCTGTTCGTGATCGACGGCGACCTGGTCAACCGCGCCGGTCCGCGCGTGGCGCAAGGCGCCGAGCTGATCTGCAAGGACCTCGAAACGGCGCGCAAGCGCCGGCCCGCACGCTGATCAGGCGGCGCGGTTCCACCAGCCGAGCCGGACCTCTCCCGGCCCCAGCGTGAAGCCACAACTGGCCCCGAAGCCCAACGCCCAGTTGACCGTCGTCGCCAGCGGCACGCCCAGCCAGTGCGCGGCCAGCATGCGCATCGGGCCGGCATGGCCGACCACCCAGAGACATTCAGCGCCATCCGTGGCAAGCGTTCCCGCCCAGCCGGCAACCCGCGCCATCGCCTGCGCCGGCGCTTCGCCGCCATGCGGGCGCGCGTGCAGCAGGTCGGCCGCCCACTGGTCGAGCGCGGCGCGGTCGATGGCATCCCAGGCCACGCCCTCCCAGCTGCCGAAATCGATCTCGCGCAGCCGGGGTTCGGTATCGATGGCCGGCGCGCCGCCCGGCAGCGCCTGCACCAGCGCCTGCGCGGTGCCAAGCGCGCGCGCCAGCGGGCTGGCGACAATGCGATCAGGCGTGGGCAGGCCCGCGGCGATCCGCGCCGCTGCGGGCGCCAGCGGCGCCACCAGCGGCAGGTCGAGGCAGCCATAGCAGGTGCCCGCCGGCACCTGCGGCTGCGCATGGCGGATCAGGACCACATCCATGCCGCGGCCACCAGGTAGAGCAGGATCTCGGCGCACTGCTGGGCCATGCCCAGGCAGTCGCCGGTATAGCCGCCGATGCGGCGCACGAAGTAGCGGCCGAGCAGCAGGCGCAGCCCCAGCAGCGCGACCACTGCCGCCGCGCAGAACCACGGCGACACCAGCCACAGCGGCACCAGCCCGCACAGCAGCGCGAACGCCAGCCCCGCGCCGGCCAGCTTCTGCGCCACCGGCTTGGCCTTGCCTTGCGCGCGCACGTAGGTCAGCGTGGCCAGATAGCTGACCGCCATCGCGCGGCTGGCGGCATGCGCGGCGACGATCACCGCCAGCAGCACCATCAACCCGCCGCGCCCGGCAATCGCCACCAGCAACTGCCACTTGAGCAGCAACGCCACCACCAGCGCGATCGCACCGAACGCGCCGATGCGCGAGTCATGCATGATGCGCAGCACGTCCTCGCGCTGCCACGCGCCGCCGAAGGCATCGACGCAATCGGCCAGGCCGTCTTCATGGAAGGCCCCGGTCAGCAGCAGCGTGGCGGCCATGCCCAGCAGCACGGCCACGCCGGACGGCCACCACAGCATCGCGCCCCAGGTGACCAGCGCGCCCACGCCGCCCACCAGCAGCCCGACCAGCGGGAAGTAGCGCGCGGCGGCGTGCAGGTAATGCGGTTCGAATCCGGCCCAGCGCGCCAGCCAGCCCGGCAGCGGCACGCGCGTGAAGTAGCCCAGCGCCGTCAGGAAATAGCGCAGCTCGCCGGCCACGCCGGCGGGGCCAGCTTGTGCAGGCACCGGGTCGGACGGCACGCTCATGGCGAGGCGGTGCTGACGCCGGCGCCGCTGAAGGTCGCCATTTCGTTCAGGAATGCCGCCGCCGAGGCCAGCAACGGCCACGCCAGCGCGGCGCCCGTGCCCTCGCCCAGGCGCAGGTCCAGCGCCAGCAGTGGCGCGGCGCCAAACTGGTCCAGCAGCGCACGGTGGCCGCGCTCATGCGAGCAGTGCGTGAACACGCAGTACTGCAGCACATTGGGGTCCAGGCGCTGCGCCACCAGCAGCGCAGCCGTGGCGATAAAGCCATCGACCAGGATCACCATGCGGCTCGCGGCGGCGGCCAGGAAGGCGCCTGCCATCATCGCGATCTCGAAGCCGCCGAAGGTGGCCAGCACGTCCAGCGGCGCCTGCGCATCGGCATGCAGCGCCAGCGCGCGCTCCAGCACCTCGCGCTTGCGCGCGAGGCCGGCATCGTCCAGCCCGGTGCCGCGCCCGATGCAGTCTGCCAGCGGCAGGCCGGTCAGCCGCTGCATCAGGCACGCGGCCGCTGAAGTGTTGGCAATGCCCATCTCGCCGAAGCCGATCACGTTGCAGCCCTGCTGCGCATGGCGCAGCACGCGCGCCATGCCCGCGGTCATCGCCGCGGCGGCCTGCTCCGGCGTCATCGCGGGTTCGACGGCGAAGTTGCGGGTGCCGTCGGCAATGCGGCAGTTGACCAGGCCCGGTGCCGCCGGCAGCGGCGCGCGCACGCCCGCGTCGACGATCTCCAGCGCAATGCCGTGCTGGCGCGAGAACACATTGATCGCCGCGCCGCCGGCCAGGAAGTTCTGCACCATCTGCGCGGTGACCTCGGCCGGATAGGCGCTGACACCGGCGTCGGCCACGCCGTGGTCGGCGGCAAACACGATCACCGTCGGGCGCTGCAACACCGGCCGCGCCGTGCCGAGGATCAGGCCCAGCTGCAAGGCCAGCGATTCCAGCCGGCCCAGTGCGCCGAGCGGCTTGGTCTTGTCGTCGATGGCGGCCTGCAGCTCGGGGCGCAGGGCATCGTCGAGGGGAGTGATTTCCGGAAACTGCATGATGCGTTGACCTTGTATTCAAAAACGATGCGGCTACATCTCGACGCCGCGCTGCGCCTTGATGCCCTGCTGGAAGGCATGCTTGACCGGCGTCATGTCGGTGACGGTGTCGGCCGTCTCCACCAGCGCCGGCGGCGCGCCACGGCCGGTGATGACCACGTGCTGCATCGGCGGGCGCGCGCGCAGGTCGGCAATGACCTGCTCCACATCAAGATAGTGCAGCTTGAGCGCGATGTTCAGCTCATCGAACAGCACCAGGCCGATGCCGGGGTCGCGCAGCATGCCGCGCGCCACTTCCCAGGCAGCCTCGGCCTTGGCCACGTCGCGGGCGCGGTCCTGCGTTTCCCAGGTATAGCCCTCGCCCATCACGTGGAAGGCGCACTCGTCCGGGAAGCGGCGCAGGAACATCTCTTCGCCGGTGGGCTGCGCGCCCTTGATGAACTGGACCACGCCGGTGCGCATGCCGTGGCCAAGCGCGCGCACCACCATGCCAAAGCCCGAGCTGGACTTGCCTTTGCCGTTGCCGGTGGTGATGACAATCACGCCGCGCTCATCCTGCGCGGCGGCAATCCTGGCGTCGACGATTTCTTTCTTGCGCTCCATGCGCGCCTTGTGGCGGGCATCGCGGTCCGGGTCTTCTGCAGGCGGGTTCTGGGTATCAGTCATGACGTGTGTGGGGTATGGGTGGGGCGGCGCCCGTCGGGAATCAGCGCAGTATGCGCGCCGTCGGTGACGCTGACGATGGCGGTGCGCAGCGCGCGCGAGCAGTGTTCAGGGGTCAGCACCCGGGCGGCAGTGCCATGCAGCGTAGTGCCGTCTTCGGCCATCAGCAGGGCGTGGGTGGCGTAGCGCAGCGCCAGCGTCAGGTCGTGCAGGATCACCACGATGGCATGGCGCCCGGCCCGGGCCAGCGCGGCCAGCTGTTCCAGCACCAGGATCTGGTGGCGCAGGTCCAGGTGCGAGACCGGTTCGTCCAGCAGCAGCAGCGGCGCCTGCTGTGCCAGCGCCGCGGCCAGCGAGGCGCGCTGGCGCTCGCCGCCGGACAGGGTCAGCACATCGCGCGCGGCCAGCGCTTCAATATCCATCGCTCGGATCACTTCCTGCACGATGCGGTCATCCTCGCGCCCGGTCCAGCCCCAGCCGGACAGGTGCGGATGCCGCCCCACGCGCACGGCATCCTGCACCGACATCGAGAAGGTGTCATGCACGGCCTGCGGCAGGTAGGCGCGCTGGCGCGCCAGCACCGCCGGCGCGATCTGCGCCGCCGCGGCGCCGTCGATCTCCGCGCTGCCGCCGTCGGCGTGGCGCAGCCCGGCCAGCACCGTCATCAGCGTGGACTTGCCAGCACCGTTGGGCCCGGCAATGCACCATAGCTGCCCCGCGCCGATGGTCATCGTCAGGCGCTCCACCAGCACGCGCTGGCCGGTGCGCAGCTTCACATCGCGCAGCACGATCTGCGGACAGGCAGTGAGCGGATGGGACCAGTGCGGGGCCAGGCTCATCGCGGCCTCCGCAGCAGCAGGTAGAGGAAGGTCGGCACGCCCAGCAGCCCGGTGATCACGCCCACCGGCAGCTGCGCGGGCGCGACCACGGTGCGTGCGATCAGGTCGGCGGCCATCAGCAGCGCGCCGCCCAGCAGTGTGGCGGCCGGCAGCAGCAGGCGCTGGTCGTTGCCCCAGGCGAGGCGCACCAGATGCGGCACCACCAGCCCGACAAAACCGATCGAGCCGGCCGTGGTAATGGCAGCGGCAATGCACAGCGACGCCAGCAGGAAGGTGGCCAGCCGCACGCGGCCCACGCGCACGCCCAGCGACTGCGCCACGGTCTCGCCCAGCAGCATCACGTTGAGCGCGCGCGCCATCGGCATGGCCAGCAGCAGCGCCACCACCAGCATGGCCAGCGCGCCGCCGTAGGCGGCGGTGCCGCCCAGGTCGCCGGTCAGCCAGAACAGCATGCCGCGCAGGCGCGACTCCGGCGCAATGGAGAGGATCAGGGTAATGACCGCGCCCCAGCCCGCGGCCAGGATCACGCCGGTCAGCAACAGCCGGGCGCCCGCCTCGCGGTGGCCGCCCTGCACCTGCGGATGCAGCAGGTCGCGCCGCGCCAGCGACGCCACCAGCACCATCGCCGCCAGTGCACCGGCGGCGGCGGCGGCCTGAACGCCCCACCACGGGGCCAGCAGCAGCATGGCCAGCAGCGCGGCAGTGGAGGCGCCGCCCGACACGCCCAGCACATAGGGCTCGGCCAGCGGGTTACGCAGCAGCACCTGCATCAGCGCGCCGGACAGGGCCAGCAGCCCGCCGCAGGCAAACGCCGCTGCCGCGCGCGGCAGCCGCAGTTCGCGCACGATCGCTGCGGGGGTGCCGGTGTCGGCACTGCTGAGCGCAAGCCAGAGCTCGCGCGCATCGAGCGGCACGCTGCCCAGCGCCAGCGACAACGCGAACGCCAGCAGCGCCGCGAGCGCCAGCACCAGCCAGATCGCCAGGGCGCGCCGGAACTCAGACATGGCGCGCCCGTGCGCTCATCGCTGGCGCCAGCCCAGCGTGATGAAGCCCGCGCGCCCCTGCGTGTTGTAGGGGTAGGCGAGCTGGTAATCCTTGTCGAACAGGTTTTCGACGCGGGCGGCGATGAACCATTGCTTGTCGATGTTGTAGCGGGCGTTCAGGTTGACGATACCGTATCCGCCCAGCCGGCGCGAGCCGGAATCCATGCGCGACGACGACACCAGCCATTCGCCGCCGAAGCGCCAGTTGCCGAAGTCGCGGCCCACGTCGAGCGCGGCATGGCGGCGCGCTCGGCGCAGCAGCTGGGTGTTGGTCTGCTCGTCGACCGGGTTCTGGAAGGTCACGCTGGCGCCGAAGTCGGTGCCATACACGGTGGCGCGCCACGAAGCCTCGATGCCCTGCACCTTGGCCTTGTTGACGTTCTGCGCCAGGAACATGCCGCTGGGCTGCTGCGCCGACACGATCAGGTCGTCGTAGCGCGTCTCGAAGGCGGTCACGCGCAGCAGGCCGGCGCTGGCGGTGGCGTACTGCACGCCGGCCTCGACCGACTTGGCACGTTCGGGCTGCAGGTTCGGCTGGCCGAAGTTGGGGAAGTACAGCTCGTTGAAGGTTGGCGCGCGGAAGGCATTGCTGACGCTGGCGATCAGCTTGAGCGCATCGGTCACGTAGTAGCCGTAGCCGGCGCGGAAGCTGCCCTGGTTGCCGAAGTCGGAATAATGGTCGTTGCGCGCGTTGAGCTGCAGCTGGTGCTTGCCGATGCGCCCGTCATAGCCGCCGAACACCGAGAACACATTGCGCGTGGGCGCGCCGTAGGCGCTGGAGTCGAGCTCCTGCTGCAGGTAGTCGGTGCCGAACAGCAGCGTGTGGTTGGCGGCCAGCGCATACTCGTTCTGCCAGTTGAACTGGCGGTTGCGGGTATTGAAAGTGCCGTTGGGCCTGCCATTGAGGAAGGTGTCGCTGCGGTCCTCGCTCTGTGACAGCTTGAAATGGGTGGACCAGTCCGCCCCCACCTTGCCGTTGACGAAGGCCGACAGCGTGTACAGCTCGCTGTTGGTGCGGTTGTCGTCGGTCGGGCGGCCGAAGGCACTGTCGAACGACAGCTTGCTCTTCGAGTAATAGCCGGTGAAGCCCGCGTCCCAGTTCGGCGCGAAGCGGTGCTTGACCTGGCCCGACACGCTCTGGTTCTCGTACGGGTTGTCGTTGGGATTGGCGCGCGGCGCCTGCTTCGTGTTGATCGACGAGAAGCCGTCGGTCTTGAACGCCGAGCCGGTCAGGTTGAACGAGGTATCGCCGATCTGGCCGCCATAGCCGACCGTGCCCTGGCGCGTGTTGTTGCTGCCGTATTCCACCTGCGCATTGGCCGCCGGCGCCTGGCCCGCGCCGCTCTTGGTGAATATCTGCACCACGCCGCCGATGGCGTCCGAGCCGTACAGCGCCGACACATTGCCGCGCACCACCTCGATGCGCTCGATCTGGTCGGGCAGGATATTGGCCAATTGCGCGGTGCCGCTGCTCGCGGACGATACCCGCACGCCGTCGATCAGGATCAGCGTCTGGTTGGAGTTGGCGCCGCGCATGAACAGCGTGGTGTTGGTGCCCATGCCGCCGTTGGCCGAGAACTCCACGCCGGCCTGGTTGCGCAGCAGCGTGCGCAGGTCGGGCGCCTGCGAATTGACGATGTCCTGCTGCGTCACCACCGTGGTGTGAGGCAGCGCCTCGGTAATGGCTTGCGCGGTACGGGTGGAGGTGACCACCACCGGCGCGAGCTGCGTGGTGCGGCTGTCGGTGCCGCTGTCGGCCGCCTGCGCGAACGAAGTGGCCGGAACCAGGGTGAACGAGGCAATGGCCGCCAGGATGGCGGGCACGGACGGACGCACCGCCGGGGTTGCCGGGCGGGTCGACCTATGGAGCGATGAACGCATGATGCAGGACTGGATAGGAACGGCCGGGCCCGTTCCCCCGCGGACCATATGGCGATGAGGCGTGCCGCGCACGGGCGGCAGCCCGCGTTCAGGCCGGTATCCGGGCTGGCGACACTGGGCCGGCGCCTTCCCGAACCTGCGGTTCAGTGGCGTGTGGCCGGTCCTGCGGTGCGTGTGGCCGGGAATGGGATCCGGCCTTGCCAGCGGCGTTGCCGGCAGGCTGGCTGTCGGCTATGTCGGAGTCTGGCAGATGCGCACCGCGGTCGCTTACCGTTGCGGGGGCAGCACAGGTTGGCCTGTCCGGCGCGCAGCCGGCCTGGCTCCCTGTTTCCCGTTGAACTGCCCTTTCGCCAGGGACGAAAAGGGCGAGCACCTGGAACGTGCGCGAGTCTAGGGCGTTTCGCCCCCCGCGTCAACGCGGCTGCCAGTAGTGTTTTGTCACAACTCTGGTGGCGTTTTAGGTGCAGAAGCCTGCAACTTCCACGCGGGTCGCCAGTCACAAACCCTTTCCTCCGCATTGTGCAAGCCGGCGCATCGGCTAGAATCGCGATACCTGACACTTCTCCCATCATGACAGGCCCTATGCTCACCGAACTCGAACAACTGGCCGCCAAGATCGGGCGCGTGCTGCACCATGCGGACACCCTGGCGGCGGAGAACCAGCGGCTGCGCGACGAGATCGCCCGGCTGGAGGGCGAAGCCGCGCAGTTGCGCGGCGAGCGCGAGGCCATGGCAGCCGACCGCGAACTGCTCAATATCAAGATCGAGGAAGCGCAGCTGCGCATCCAGTCCATCCTTGACAAGCTGCCGACTGCCAGCGACACGCGCCAGCTCGACCTGCTCGGCGAAGAGGCTGCGGCGCAGGACGCCGAGCCGCACAAGGCCCCCGGAGAACACGCATGAGCAACAAGCAAGTCGAAGTCAATATCGCCGGCCAGCCCTACCGCTTCGCCATCGCGCCCGAGAACGAGGCCGCGCTGCTCGAAGCCGTGGCCCTGGTCGACACGCAAATGAACAAGCTGCGCAACGGCATCGCGGCCAAGGGCGTGGAGCGCGTGGCGGTCATGGCCGCCATCAGCATCGCCTCGGACCTGCTGTCGATGCAGCGCAAGCAGCAGGCCGAGGGCGCGATCCCGGTCGATGCCATCCGCGCGCGCATCCGCGAACTCAACGACCGCGCCGACGAGGCCCTGCGCCAATACGCGCACGTGGGCACCGGTACGCGCGGCTGAGCAATGAAAGGGGGATGTGCTGCGGATGCCGCGCTGCCGCGCAAAATGTAACGATACGCGCGAGTGGACTTGGTATGCCCTGCAACGCGGTGTATAGTGTAGCCAGACTGCACGAGGCACCATAGATGTGCAGCTACAGGCTAGGTTATCGCGCCCGGCCGCCGTTCTCATCCCATCCTAGTCAGAAACGGCAAACGTCTGACATCCCGCACGCGGATCCGGTTTTCCGGGCACGATGATGCGCCTGGAAAGTCAGACGTTTGACAGTTTCCCTGCCTGGTTCGTGAGGGTCATAAACTCCTTGAACCGATATGCATTGCATGGTGCGGGATCATGTCGCGTGGGCGAGCGCGTCGTCGCATTCATAGTCTGGGCCTGGCCTGGACTCCCTGAGTGGATGATGTACCCGAAATGCGACTTCCGCAGCCACTCTGAACCTCACTTGGGTTCAGGATGCCGACCCAGCGGCCAAGGCGGGGACCCCTTAAAAAGGCGGTGGTTTTCTGAACCATCGCCTTTTTTCTTGCCTGCGCGTCCGCGTGCACACCCTGTGCACGCGGCGCCCTGATCTGCTTCGATTCCTGAGCTGCGCCGTGAGCCCGAACCAGAACCAACGCGCCCGCCAGTACTGGCTGATGAAATCAGAACCGGATGAAGCCAGCATCGACGACCTGGCCCGGGAAGGCACGCTGCCCTGGACCGGCGTGCGCAACTACCAGGCGCGCAACTTCATGCGCGACACCATGCGGATCGGCGACGGCGTGCTGTTCTACCACTCGTCGTGCCCGGAGCCCGGCATTGCCGGCCTGGCCGAGGTCTGCTCAGTACCCTACCCCGACCCCACCCAGTTCGACCGCAAGAGCCCGTACTATGACGCCGCCTCCAAGGCTGACGCGCCGCGCTGGCTGCTGGTCGACGTGCGCTTCGAGCGCAAGAGCGCGCTGATCCCGCTGGCCGCCTTGCGCGAGCATGAGGAACTGGCCGACATGGTGGTGCTACGTCGCGGCAACCGGCTGTCGATCACGCCGGTGACACCGGCCGAATGGCGCTTCATCACCGGCAAGCTGATGCGCTGAACCCTGCCCGGCCGGCCCCGGGCAAGGCTGATCACAACAACCCTGAAGATACGATGCAGTTCGACAACCTGCCGGTGCTGGTCCCTGCCCTGCTTGCCCTGGGCGCTTTCACCGGCTTCTGCGCCGGGCTGCTCGGCGTCGGCGGCGGCATGATGATGGTGCCCTTCCTGACGCTGCTGTTCACCAGCCTGGGCTTTGCCGACGAGGCCATCGTCCATATGGCGATCGCCACCTCGATGGGCACCATCCTGTTCACCTCGTTGTCGTCCGTGCGCGCGCACCACCAGCGCGGCGCGGTGCGCTGGCCGATCGTGCTGGCGCTGGCGCCGGGCATCGTGCTCGGCGGCATGATCGGCGGCGGCAAGGTGTTCGCGGCGCTCAAGACCAGCTGGCTGTCGCTGGCGTTTGCCGCCTTCGTCGGGTTTTCCGCGCTGCAGATGCTGCGCAACCGTCGTCCCAAGCCCGGCCGGCAGCTGCCCGGCTTTGCCGGCATGGCGGGCGCGGGCGGCGTGATCGGCTTCCTGTCCAGCCTGGTTGGCGCGGGCGGCGCCTTTGTCTCGGTGCCGTTCATGACGTGGTGCAACGTGCCGATCCACAACGCGGTGGCGACCTCGGCTGCGCTCGGCTTTCCGATTGCAGCGGCCAGCGTGGCCGGCTATGTCTGGAGCGGCTGGCAGACGCCGGGGCTGCCGGCGGGATCGCTCGGCTATCTCTACCTGCCGGCCCTGCTGGTGATCGCAGCGGCCAGCGTAATGACCGCGCCGCTGGGCGCGCGCACCGCGCACCGCATGGATGTGAGCCAGTTGCGCAAGGTCTTTGCCGCGTTGCTGCTGTGCCTGGCGAGCTATATGTTGTGGAAGGCCTGGCAGGCATTCTGACCCGGACGGGGGAGGCGCGCCCGCGCCGGCTTCGCAACAATCGTTTGCAATGTCGCGGAACGATCGGGCACCCGGTCACGTCTGATACCCATCACGTTTGAACGGGAGAACAACATGAAACAATGGCTAGCCGCCACCCTGCTGGGCACCACCGCCATCGTTGCCTCGGCGCACGGTGGCCCCACTGAAACGCCGTCGGGCGTGCTGTCGCTGAACGCGCAGGCCGTCACCGAAGTGCCGACCGATATCGTGCACCTGACGCTTGCCGCGGAGCAGGAAGGCGCTGAACCGGCCGCGATTTCCTCGGGCCTGTCTACCAGGACGCAGGCCGTCATCACGCAGGCGCGCCGCGTCCAGGGCGTGACCGCCGAGTCGGGCGGCTTCACCATCCACCCCAACACCGACCGCAACGGCCGCATCAGCACCTGGCGCGGGCGGTCCGAAGTCATCCTGAAGTCGCGCGATTTCTCGGCCGTGTCCAAGCTCGCTGGCGAGCTGGCCAGCCAGATGCAGGTGCAGAACATCGCCTTCTCGCTGTCGCGCGAAGCGCGCGAGGCGGCCGAAGCCAAGCTGGCCGAGCAGGCCATCGCCTCGTTCCGCAGCAAGGCGCAGTCGACCACCAAACTGTTCGGCTACAACAGCTACACCATCCGCGAAGTCAGCCTGAATGAAACCGGCGTGGTGCCGCCGATGCCGCGCATGTACGGCGCTGCCAAGGCCATGATGGCCGACGCTGCGGTACCGGTGCCGGTTGAGGGCGGCAAGACGCAGGTGACGGTGTCGGTCAACGGGTCGGTGCAGATGCTGAAGTAAGACAGCAGCGCCCTGCGCCATCGCGCAGGGCGCTGCCCATCACGGCGCTCAGAGCACCGCGAACTGCTCGCGCAGCACGTTCTTCTGCACCTTGCCCATGGTGTTGCGCGGCAGCTCGTCCACCACGTGCACACGCTTGGGCACCTTGAAGTTGGCGATGCGGCCCTTGAGCGTGCCGATCAGCGCCGCTTCATCGATATCCGCACCCGGCTTGCGCACCACCACCGCCACCACGGCCTCGCCGAAATCCGCGTGCGGCACGCCGATCACGGCGCTCTCGGCCACGCCCGGCATCTCGTCGATAAAGCTCTCGATTTCCTTCGGGTAGACGTTGTAGCCGCCCGAGATGATCAGGTCCTTGCTGCGCCCGACGATGGTCAGGTAGTTGTCCGGCACCGCGCGCTCGCCGGCCTGGCTGGCAATGGCGCCGCCGAAGCGGCCGACGTCGCCGGTCTTGAACCAGCCGTCCTCGGTGAACTCTTCCCTGGTCTTCTCCGGCATGCGCCAGTAGCCCTTGAATACGTTCGGACCCTTGACCTCGACATTGCCGATCTCGCCCGGCGTGCACGGCTGGCCCTCGCCATCGACCACGCGCACCGACACGCCCGGCAGCGGCATGCCGACGGTGCCGCCGATGCGCTCGCCCAGCGCGGCATCGTACGGGTTGGACACCAGCATCACGGTCTCGCTCATGCCGTAGCGTTCCAGGATGGTATGGCCGGTGCGCTCGCGGAAGGCATCGAAGGTCTCCAGCAGCAGCGGCGCCGAGCCCGACACGAACAGCCGCATGCGGCGGCAGGTGTCGTCGTCGAAGCGCGGCTCCTGCAGCATGCGCACGTAGTAGGTCGGCACGCCCATCATCACCGTGCAGCGCGGCAGGAATTTCAGCACCTGCGCCATGTCCAGCCTGGGCGCCCAGATCATCTTGGCACCGGCCAGCAGCGCGCCGTGCGAAGCCACGAACAGGCCGTGCACGTGGAAGATCGGCAGCATGTGCAGCAGCACGTCGTCGCTGCGCCAGCCCCAGAATTCATGCAGCGTCTGCGCATTGGAGGCCAGGTTGCGGTGCGTCAGCATCGCGCCCTTGCTGCGGCCGGTGGTGCCGGAGGTGTAGAGAATGGCGGCAAGGTCGTCATCCTGGCGCGCGACCGTCTCGAAGGCATCTGGCTTGCCCGCCGCGCGCGACAGCAGCGAGCCGCTGCGGTCGTCGTCCAGCGTAAAGACGTGGTTGACGCCGTGGCGGAACGCCACCTTGGACACCCAGCCGAAATTCTTGCTGCTGCACACCACCACCGACGGCTCGGCATTGCCGACGAAGTAGTCGATCTCTGCCTCCTGGTAGGCGGTGTTCAGCGGCAGGTAGACGTAGCCGGCGCGCAGCGTGGCCAGGTACAGGAACAGCGCTTCGGGGGACTTCTCCACCTGCACCGCCACGCGTGCGCCTTCGGGCAGGTGCAGCGAGGCCAGCAGGTTGGCCAGCTTGGCGGTGGCGCGGTCAAGGTCGTCCCAGCTGTAATACAGCCCGTCATGCGTCTCGATGCAGCAGGCGGTGCGGTCGGCGGGGAAGCGGGATTCGAACAGGGCGAACAGGTTGGCGTTCATGTCGGGGATCGAACGAAAGGCTAAGGAAAACGAAGAAAACAATGGCGTGTGGAAGCAGTGCTGGCAGCGTGCCCTACTCCCCACGGAACTGCGGTGGCCGGTGCGCGAGGAAGGCGGCCACCCCTTCCGCATGGTCCGCGCCTTCGGCGTAGGCAAAATGCGCGTCCAGCTCGGCGGGCGACAGCGGTGCCGGCAGCGGCGCCAGCCGGCGGATGGTGGCCTTGTTGATGCGGGCGGCCACGGGCGCGCCGGCGGCAATGCGGCGCGCCGTGGCCTCGACCTCCGCGGCCAGCGCGCCGGGCTCGACCACGCGCGTCAGCAGCCCTTTGTCGCGCGCCTCGGCGGCGTCGAAGACCCGGCCTTCCAGCAGGATCTCCAGCGCGGCGGCGCGGCCCGCCAGCGCCAGCAGGCCCTGCAGCTCGCCGGGCGCCATCGGGAAGCCCAGGCGGTTGATGGGCACGCCGAAGCGGCTGTCCGAGGCGGCGATGCGCAGGTCGCAGTGGCTGGCGATTTCCAGCCCGCCGCCCACGCATACGCCTTCAATCATCGCCACGGTGGGGTGTGTGCATTGCGCCACCGCCGCCAGTGCCGGCGCGATGGTGGCCATGTGGTAGTGGCGCACCGCGGCCTCGTCGGCGCGCTCTGCCGGGAACTCGGCGATGTCGGCGCCGGCGGCAAAGTTGCCGTCAGCCCCGCGCACCACCACGCAGCGCAGCGAGGTATCGGCGGACAGGCGTGCAAAGCCCGCGGCCAGCTCGCGCCACATCTGAGCGGAAATGGCGTTGAGCTTGCCCGCGTGCGACAGCGTCACGGTGGCGGTGGTGCCCTGCGTGGCAAACAATACGGTGCCGCTCATCGCCGCGCCCCCTTGCATCGGATCAGCGTTGACATGGCGCCCCGTCAGTCGATCTTGGCGCCGGACTGCTGCACCACCTGGGCCCAGCGGCGAATCTCGGCGTGCTGGAACTGCGCGAACTGTTCCTGCGTAAACGCCGGCGTCTCGGAACCGTTGTTAAGCCAGACCTGCTTGAGCTCCGACGTGTTCAGCGCCTTCTCGGTCTCTGCGTACAGGCGGTCGACGATCTCCTTGGGCGTACCCTTGGGCACCCACATCGCATACCAGGTCGACACGTCATAGTTGGGCACGCCCGCCTCGGCCGCGGTCGGCACGTTGGGGAACGCCGCCGAGCGTTTGCTCGAAGCCACCGCCAGCGCCTTGATGCGGCCCGCGCGGATATGCTGCGCCGACGAGCCCAGGCCGTCGAACATCAGGTCGACCTGGCCCGCGATCAGGTCGGACAGCGCCGGGCCCGCACCCTTGTAGGGGATGTGGGTGATGAAGGTCTTGGTCTGGAGCTTGAACAGCTCGCCCGCCAGGTGGTGCGACGAGCCGTTGCCGGCCGAACCGTAGTTCAGCTTGCCAGGATTGGCCTTGGCGTAGGCAATCAGCTCCTGCAGCGTGTTGGCCTTGACGCGGTTGGGATTGACCACCACCACTTGCGGCGGCTGCGCGATCACCGTGACCGGGATGAAGTCCTTCTCGATGTCGTAGTCCAGCTTCTTGTAGAACGACGGCGCAATCGCGTGGTGCGCGCCGCCGATGAACACCGTGTAGCCGTCCGGCGCGGCCTTGGCCGCAATGCTGGCGCCGACCGTGCCGCCGGCGCCGCCGCGGTTGTCGATCACGAACTGCTTGCCGAGCTGCTTGGACAACTGCGCGGTCAGCGGCCGCGCAAAGGCGTCGGTGCCGCCGCCGGCGGGAAACGGCACGATCACGGTGACGGGCTTGGACGGCCAGGTGTCGGCATGCGCGGCGGGTGCGGCGAGCATTGCGCCGGCGCCCAGGCCGGCCAGGCCCAGGGCCACGCCCGTTGCGCGCGCGCACGCGGCCAGGCTGAACTGACGACGATTCATTGGTTGTCTCCTCTCTCTTCTGCGGAAAGTCAATCTGATGGCCGCGCGACACTGCCGCGGCGCGAAGTTACTGCTCAGGTCCCGACAAGAAAACGCGGCGCGCCAGGCGCCGCGGGTGCGGGGGCGACCCGCGTGACCGGACCAGGGTCACAGCAGCTTCCCGACGCTACGGCTGATGCGCGGGTTGCCGGCGCCCAAGCGTGCCAGATTGTCATCCAGCGCCTCGGGCACGTAAAGATAATTGACCATCATCCCGCAGCTCTGGCTGCGGCCTTTGCGCGACAGGTCGGCGCCCCAGTTCAGCCGCTCCACGCATGCCCCGTTGCCCAGGTGGAAGCGCGCGACCGGGTCGGCGGGCATCGACTGGTTGCGCTCGCGCACCAGGAAATGCGCGGCCAGGGTCATCGCGGTATCGCGGATCACGGTATCGGCGGCGTCCGGCACCAGCGCCTCCAGCCACCCGGCGCCGTCCGCTGGCGCCTTGCCGTGGCGCTCGCTCCAGCGCGCCAGGCGCTTGTCGCCCAGCACGCGCGCAACGGCATCGCCGTCCTGCTTGCGCAGCCAGTCGGCAAATCCGGGGATTGGTGAGAGCGTGGCGAACTGATTCACTTTTGGGAATTCACGCTGGACCTCCTCGATCACGCGCTTGAGCAGAAAGTTGCCGAAGCTCACGCCGCGCAGGCCCGCCTGCGTATTGCTGATCGAATAGAAGATGGCCCACTTGACGCGGCGCAGGTCTTCCAGCGGCGCGGCTTCATCCAGCAATGTATGGACATTGGCCGCCATCTCCGGCGCGAATGCCACCTCGACAAAGATCAGCGGCTCGCGCGGGATGCGCGGGTGGAAGAACGCAAAGCAGCGGCGGTCGGAATCGAGGCGGTTGCGCAGGTCGGTCCATGAGGCGATTTCATGCACGGCCTCGTAGCGGATCAGCTTTTCCAGCAGCGATGCCGGCGAATCCCAGGTGATCGGCTGCAGCTCCAGCAGGCCCACGTCGAACCAGTTGGAGAACAGCGCCTCGAGATCGTCGTCAAGCGGGCGCAGCCCTGGCATGCGGCGCTGCCAGCGCAGCATGTCGGCGCGCAGCTGGATCAGGAAGTGCAGGCCGCAGGCGCTGTTGCCGCGCTGGCCGTGCAGCGCGGCCAGCCGCTTGAAGAAGCGGATGCGCGCATTGGACAGGGCCTGGGCCAGGCCCGAAGACGCGGCCTGCGCGCGGGCGGCGCGCGCGCCCTTGTCGCCGTCGGCCCCGGCCTCTTCGCTGCCCTTGCCGCCGCTGCTGGCGACTTCGGCCAGCACCGCCAGCATGCCGCGCCGGGTGGCCTCGCCAGCAGCCTCATACTCGGCCTGCCATGCCTGCGCGGCGGCATTGGCGGCGCCATCGGTCAGGCGCGCGTCGAAGCAAAGCCGCAGCTGCTCGCGCTGGCGGCGCACCGCGCGCGCCGCCAGCGGCGCCTCGCCATCGACCGGCGTTGCCGGGGCCTTGGTGTCGCCCTCGCCCTTGCGTCCCCACCAGCGGCCCAGCCGCGACAGGAACTTGGAACCTGCCGGCTCGCTTTCGCCCAGCGGCGCACTGATCTTCTGGTCACCCGTGTCGAAGGAATTCATGCGGTACCTGCCTTGATGCATCGATCTGAACGTGGGAAAAACGTCGGACTGGGGTTGCGGCGCCGGCTACTCTTCGGCGCCGGCTACGCGCAGCACCGGCGGCGCGCGCACGGCCTGGGCCTCGGCTGCGCCGGCGGTGGCGCCGGCATCCAGCGTCTTGAGCGCCGCGCGCTGGCGCAGCAGGTGGGTCTTCATCATCGCCTCGGCGCCTTCCGGGTCGCGGGCCTTGAGCGCGGCAAACACGGACAGGTGCTCGGCGCAGGATTCCTGGATCCGGCCCGGCAGCTTCAGGCTCTTGTGGCGCGACAGCCGCAGCACCTTGCGCAGGTCGCTGATCAGGCCCGACAGCCAGCGGTTGCCGGCCAGCCGCTGGATCGATTCGTGGATCTGGAAGTTGGTTTCGTAGTAGGCGTCGATGTCGCCCGCCTGCGCATAGCGCGCCAGGTCGGCATGCAGGCCGTCCAGTGCGTCCAGGTCGGCGCGCGTGGCGTTGCGCGCCGCCTCGTAGGCACAGCGCCCTTCCAGCAGTGCCATCAGCGGGAAGATCTCGTCCAGGTCCTGCTCGGACAGCTCATTGACGAAGCAGCCGCGCCGCGGCTCCAGCCGCACCAGGCCTTCGGCGGCCAGCACCTTGAGCGCTTCGCGCAGCGGCGTGCGCGAGATGCCAAGCGTTTCGGCCATCGCGCTCTCGTCGATCCATGCGCCGGGCACGAGCGTATGCGCGTCGATCATGGCGCGCAGCCGGTCTGCCACTTCCAGGTACAACGCCTGCTGGACGATGCGCATACTTCCCCCGGGTCGGATCGCGTGACCGATGCGTCCCGGTCACGATCTGGCGTCGGCCAGGGCAGATGCGCCCGGCCAGCCATAATTCATAATTATGGATTAGGGTGCGAACGATACAAGGAATTTCGATGCTGCTCTGCAACAAGCAGTAGCGATGGTGGCTGGTGGTCGACCGGCAGGTGCGGTCTGTGAGGATGCGGCGCGGGGTGCGGTATGAGGTGCGGCGGGCGTTTCCATGCCTCCCTGCAAGGAAACACCCGCGCCTGAAAATTACTGCAGTACTGCTTTTCATCGTCGGCGGATACTTGCAAAAATATCTGCCGCGTGGGTCCATGGATTGCCGGCGCTGGCCCTGCGCCCCCCTTTTTGAAACGCGCTTGTTGCGCGGATTTTCCCGTCGCCCTGGCTTTACGTGAAGTGCCGGCAAGTGCGGCCTGTCGGCCTTCACTCCCTCCCTGGCACTTCCGTTGGCGGCTGTGGCTTGCCGCTCATCTTTGTAACAATCAAGATAGCGATTTACGTGCCAGCGGGACTAACCCCATGATTTCATTGGCAACACGCATTCAGAAGTTGTTACAGAATACGTCTAGTGTAACAGGATGTTTCTAGATTGTTACGAGGGTTTTCCCACATTTTCTTATACGCCTGCCCGCCTGGCGGCAATGGCATATGCAGATTGTGCCGTGGTCGCTATTTATCAGTGCGAGAATGTGAGCGCATCGCCGCAAGTGCCCGAACTGAAGTGGTTGCATTCCTGAAACTGCGGTCGAGGCCGCAATCCTTACTGTCGCTTTCCACACACACTGGAGCTCCGCCATGCAAGCTGGCAGCGATTTCACCCTGGCCGGCACCCCGGCAGACGAGACACCGGCGCCTGCCGAGCCGCGCTACGCCGTGCCGCGGGCGCTGGGCCTGTCCTTTACCGGATCAGGTTCGGAATACTTCCGTATCTGGATCGTCAATGCACTGCTGACCATCGTCACCTTCGGCATCTATTCGGCCTGGGCCAAGGTGCGCACGTTGCAGTATTTCTATCGCAACACGCGGCTCGACGGTGCGAGTTTTGACTACCACGGCAAGCCGTCCGCGATCCTGAAGGGCCGCGCCATCGTGTTCGCGCTGGTGCTCGCCTTCCAGTTCGCCTCCACGGTCTCGCCCTTCCTTGCGCTGGCGATGCTGGTGGCGCTGCTGGCGGTGTTCCCCCTGCTGCTGGTGCGCTCGTTGCGTTTCCGCATGGCCAACTCCAGCTACCGCGGCCTGCGCTTCGCCTTTACCGGCGGCGATGCCGATGCCTACAAGGTGTTCGTGCTGTGGCCGCTGGCCGCAGTGGCCACGCTGGGCCTGCTGGGGCCGCTGGCGCACCAGCGCTTCAAGCGCTACCAGCACAACCACACCCGCTTCGGCACCGCGCCGTTTGCCTTCCATGCCGGCGCGGGCGATTTCTACGGCGTCTACCTGCGTGCCTTCGGCGTGATGGTCGCGCTGGTGGCGGCCGCGGCACTGGCCGGCTTCATGCTGGGCGCGACCGCGTCGGGCCAGGCGGGCATGATGTTGTCGTTCGGCATCGGCGTGACCGGTTTCTACCTGGCGCTGCTGGCCGTCAGCCCTTACGTGATGGCACGCTTGCAGAATGTCGTGTGGAGCCACACCACGCTGGCGCCGCATGCGTTCCGCAGCGAGGTGGGGGCCGGCCGCATGGTCTTTATCTTCGTCACCAACCTGATCGCGATCGCGCTGACGCTGGGCCTGTACCTGCCGTTCGCGCGGGTGCGTTCGGCGCGCTACCGGCTCGAATGCGTGACCATGCTGGCGGCGGGCCCGCTCGACACCTTCGTGGCCGGCGAGGCGCAGCAAGTGGGTGCGCTGGGCGATGCGGCGGTAGACTGGTACGACATCGACATCGCGCTCTGAACACGCCGTGCGCTGACCCGGCCCGCACCATGATCCCAGTCACCTTCTTCGATGGCCGCTCGTCGCGCGCGCATCCGGCCACGCTGGCCGTTGAGGCGCAGCAGGCCGTGCTGCGCGACGACTCCGGCGCCGAGCTGCGGCGCGCGCCGCTGTCGGACGTGCGCGTGTCCGAGCGCGTGCGCCGCGCGCCGCGGCTGGTCACCTTTGCCGACGGCGCCTTCTGCGAGATCACCGACCACGCCGCCTTCGACCACCTGCTGGCCGCCACCGGCCATCGCGACAGCCTGGTGGCGCGCGCGCAGAACAGCTGGCGCCTGGCCGGCCTGGCCGTGGCGGGGCTGGTGGCGGTGCTGGTGCTGGGCTATTACGTGCTGCTGCCATGGGGCGCCGGCATCATGGCGCGCACGGTGCCGCCCGAGGTGGAGGCCCATCTCGGCAAGCTGACGCTGGCGAGCCTGGACAACGGCATGGTCAAGCCGACGCAGCTGCCGCCCGCCGAGCAGCAACGCATCCGCTCGGCCTTCGCGGCGCTGAAGCGCCCGCGCGATGCCGGCCACGACTACCAGATCCTGTTCCGCCAGGGCGGCGAGATCGGCGCCAATGCGCTGGCGCTGCCGGGCGGCACCATCGTGGTCACCGACGAACTGGTGAGCCTGGCCGGCACCGGTGCCGGCATGATGGGCGTGCTGGCCCATGAAGCCGGCCATGTCGCCAACCGGCACGGCATGCAGCAGGTGATTCAGGGGTCGGCGCTGGCGGCGCTGTCGGCCTACCTGTTCGGGGATATCTCGACGGTGCTGGCCGGGGTGCCGGCCGCGATCCTGACGCTGCGCTATTCACGCGACCACGAGCGCGAGGCCGACGCCTTTGCGATCGAGGTCATGCAGCGCAACGGCCTGCCGCCCGCGGCGCTGGCCGAGGTGCTGGTCAGGCTGGACAATCGGCGCGGGGCGGCGTCGGACGCCGAGCCGGAACGCGGCCAGGACTTCATGTCGACCCACCCGCAAACGCAGGCGCGCATCGACGCCTTGCGCCGCGCCGGCAAATAGCGCGCCGACGGGTTCTCAGGCCACCGGCTGTGATGCGCCGGCGCCGGGCTGGCGCCGGTAGGCCCAGACCACCATGGCGATGCCGGCCAGGATCATCGGCAGGCTCAGCCACTGGCCCATCGACAGCTTTAGCGCCAGCAGGCCCAGGAAGTTGTCGGGCTCGCGCGCGAATTCCGCGGCAAAGCGGAAGGCGCCATAGCCGATCAGGAATACCCCCGACACCGCGCCCATCGGCCGCGGCTTGCGCGCGAACAGCCACAGGACGATGAACAGCGCCACGCCCTCGCCGGCAAACTGGTACAGCTGCGACGGATGGCGCGGGATGTTGTCGCCCGCCTGCGGGAAGATCATGCCCCACGGCAGGTCGGTGGCGCGGCCCCACAGCTCGCCGTTGATGAAGTTGCCGATGCGGCCGGCGGCCAGCCCGCAGGGGATCATCGGCGCGATGAAGTCGGTCACCTCCATCCAGTGGCGCCGGCGCAGTTTGCCGAACAGCCACATCGCCACGACCACGCCCAGGAAGCCGCCATGGAAGGCCATGCCGCCTTCCCACACCTTGAGGATCTCGAGCGGATGGGCCAGGTAGTACGACGGCTTGTAGAACAGCACATAGCCCAGCCGCCCTCCCAGGATCACGCCCAGCACGCCGAAGAACAGCATGTCGTCCAGGTCGCGCGTGGTCCAGCCCTTGGCCGCGATATGCGGCTGGCGGATGCGCAGGCGCCCGAAGCCCAGGAACATGATGAACCCGGCCAGGTACATCAGCCCGTACCAGCGGATGGCAAGCGGGCCCAGGTGGATGGCAACCGGGTCGAACTGGGGATGAATCAGCATGTTGGCGTGAATGGAGGTTGTAAAGGCCGCGGCCTGCGTATTGTCAGTGGCCTCGGTGACATTGGTGACGTGTCAGCGAGGGGCGGGCCCGGCTGCGCCTGCTTCTTGCGCGAGCGCGGTCGCAATATCGATGAACGAGCGCAGCACCGGCGCCACACCGGCGGACGCGCCGTCGCGCCAGACCAGCCCGGTCTCGATCTGCGGGCCGGCCTCGCGCAGCGCCAGGTAGGACACCCCGGTGCGGCGAAGGTTGCACAGCGAGGCCGGCACCAGCGCCACGCCCATGCCCGCCGATACCAGGCTGACGATGGTCTGCATCTGGATGGCTTCCTGCGCGATCACGGGCACCAGGCCCTCGCGCGCATAGTAGCCCGTAATGATGTCATAAAACGCCGGCGCGCTTCGGCGCGGGAAGATGATCAGCGGTTCATGGGCGGCCTCGCGCAGCGACACCGCGGCGTCGCCCGCCAGCACCGCGCCCGCCGGCCGCCAGCCGTCGGGCACGGCCAGCACCAGCGGCTCGCTCACCAGCGGCAGGTAGGCCAGCCCGTGCGGCATGGCCGGCAGCTGCGGCCGGATCACCAGGCCGGCGTCGATCGCCCCCTCCATCAACGCCTCGAGCTGCACGTCGCTGGTGGCCTCGCGCAGTTGCAGCTGCACCTCCGGGTGGCGCGCGCGGAAGCGCCGCAGCAGGTCGGGCAGGATGCCGTAGTCGGCGGTGCTGACAAAGGCCAGCGACAGCGACCCCACCTCGCCGCGCGCCAGCCGCTGCGCCAGCCCGGGCAGCGCCGCGGCATCGGCCAGCACGCGCCGCACCTCGGGCAGCCACTGCTGGCCGGCCGGCGTCAGCGCCACCGATCGCCGCGTGCGCACGAACAGCTGCACGCCGATTTCCTCTTCCAGCGCCTGGATCTGCTGCGACAAGGGCGGCTGCGTCATCGACAGGCGCCCTGCCGCGCGGCCGAAATGCAACTCTTCCGCCACAGTGACAAAGTAACGCAACTGCCGCAGGTCCAAACGCCCTCCTGATATGTTTTTCGACTCAATAAAGGTCAAATAATATATTTGACACTCCAAAACGCAAGGGTCATTCTTTGGCCCACAACATCGCCGCCGTGCGTTCGTGCCTCCAGGTCTTCGGGCGCAGCGCGGAGCGGCACTGAAGATCCCCGGAGATTCCCCACCATGGCATTCAACAAACGCTCGCAGAACATCACGCAAGGCGTGGCGCGTTCGCCCAACCGTTCGATGTACTACGCCCTCGGCTACAAGAAGGAAGACTTCGACAAGCCGATGGTGGGCATCGCCAACGGCCACTCGACCATCACCCCTTGCAACGCTGGCCTGCAGCGCCTGGCCGATGCGGCCATCGACGCGATCAAGGCCTCGGACGCCAACCCGCAGGTGTTCGGCACCCCGACCATCTCGGACGGCATGTCGATGGGCACCGAGGGCATGAAGTACTCGCTGATCTCGCGTGAAGTCATCGCCGACTGCATCGAGACTGCCGCGCAGGGCCAGTGGATGGACGGCGTGGTCGTGATCGGCGGCTGCGACAAGAACATGCCGGGCGGCATGATCGCGCTGGCGCGCACCAACGTGCCGGGCATCTACGTCTACGGCGGCACCATCAAGCCGGGCAACTGGAAGGGCAAGGACCTGACCATCGTGTCGTCGTTCGAGGCCGTGGGCGAATTCACCGCCGGGCGCATGAGCCAGGAAGACTTCGAGGGCGTGGAAAAGAACGCCTGCCCGTCGACCGGCTCGTGCGGCGGCATGTACACCGCCAACACCATGAGCTCGTCGTTCGAGGCGCTGGGCATGTCGCTGCTGTACTCGTCGACCATGGCCAACCCCGACCAGGAAAAGGTCGACAGCGCCGCCGAATCGGCGCGCGTGCTGGTCGAGGCGATCAAGCAGGACATCAAGCCGCGCGACATTATCACGCGCAAGTCGATCGAGAACGCCGTGGCGCTGATCATGGCCACGGGCGGCTCGACCAACGCCGTGCTGCACTACCTGGCCATCGCCCACGCCGCCGAGGTGGAATGGACCATCGACGACTTCGAGCGCATCCGCCGCAAGGTGCCGGTGATCTGCAACCTGAAGCCCTCGGGCCAGTACGTGGCGACCGACCTGCACAAGGCAGGCGGCATCCCGCAGGTCATGAAGATCCTGCTCAAGGCCGGCATGCTGCATGGCGACTGCCTGACCATCACCGGCCGCACGCTGGCTGAAGAGCTGGAAAACGTTCCCGACACCCCGCGTGCCGACCAGGACGTGATCCTGCCGATCGAAAAGGCGCTCTACGCCGAAGGCCATCTGGCCATCCTGAAGGGCAACCTGGCCGAAGAAGGCGCGGTCGCCAAGATCACCGGCCTGAAGAACCCGGTCATCACCGGCCCGGCGCGCGTGTTCGAGGACGAGCAGAGCGCGATGGAAGCCATCCTGGCCGACAAGATCAACGCCGGCGACATCCTGGTGCTGCGCTACCTCGGCCCCAAGGGCGGCCCCGGCATGCCGGAAATGCTGGCCCCGACCTCGGCCATCATCGGCAAGGGGCTGGGCGAATCGGTCGGCTTTATTACCGACGGCCGCTTCTCTGGTGGTACCTGGGGCATGGTGGTTGGCCACGTGGCGCCGGAAGCGTATGTGGGCGGCACGATCGCACTGGTGCAGGAAGGCGATTCGATCACCATCGATGCGCACAAGCTGTTGCTGCAGCTGAACGTGGCGGATGAAGAACTGGCCAGGCGCCGGGCCAACTGGAAGCAGCCGGCGCCGCGTTATACCCGTGGAGTGCTGGCGAAGTTCTCGAAGCTGGCGTCGACGGCGAGCAAGGGGGCAGTGACGGACTGATCTTCGTCCTGCTCAATAAAAAAGCCTGCGAGCGATCGCAGGCTTTTTTGTTTGCCGACGTCTGTCGAGACCCGCCGGTCCGCTCCAGCCCTTCAGCCGCCGTTAATCCTCCCCCGGCGTCTTCTCGATCTCCTCCAGCGTCGCATCCAGCCATTCCACCAGCCGCGCCTCCAGCGACTGGGTCAGCTCGCTGGCCAGTTGCGCCGTCAGCGGCGCCAGGCGCGACTGCAGCGTGGCTTCGGTATGGGCCGCCACGACCTGCGGCCATTCGGTGCGGAAGCGCATCATCACGCGCGTCAGCAACTCGGTGCGCACGGCGCGCAGGTCGTCCTCGCCCGGGGCGCCGCTATCTGCCGGCATCGCCGATGCCGGCGCGGCGCCTTCGTCCGCCACGGCGTCGCCGGTATCGCCGACATGCATGACCAGGCCCGAATCGGCCATGCCGAAGGTATCGATCACGCCCTCCTGCGCAGCGGCAGCCGGCGCTGCTGTCCCTGCGTCCGGCAGTTCGAACACCTCGGTCAGCAGCGGGATGCTGTCATTCGGATCGAGCCGCGGGATCACCCGCGAGGTGGTGCGTTCGCTCATGCGGCGTCTCCCTTGGGCTGGCCGATGTCGTGGTGCGTCAGCGGATAGCCGCGTTCGCGGTAGAAACGGTAGCGCTGGCGGCCGGCTTCGCGCGCGGCATCGCCCGCGCCCACTACCTCGATCAGCCGTTCGAAGCTGGCAAACTGCGCCGGGGCCTGGTCTGCCAGGTTGATCAGCAGCTGGTGGTGCGGCACGCCTTCGGTGGTGGCGGCCAGCAGGATCGGCGTGACCGCCGCATTGGGGCTTTCCAGCCCGCAATGGGGCAGGAAATCCAGCGCGGAGAAGGTCCACAGGCGCGCATCCAGGTCCGCCAGCTGCGCCGGCGCCCCGTGGATCACCACCTTCTGCCCGGCGCCGTAGGCCTTGCGGACCAGCCGGCAGACATAGCCGAGCACGTCCGGCACGTTGCTGTGGAAATCGATGCGCGTCATGGACCCTTGCTGCCTCTGTTGCCTGCCGCCGCCATCAGGCCGCGCGGTCCATCAGGAACTGCGCCAGCAGCGGCACCGGGCGGCCGGTGGCCCCCTTGGCCGCGCCGCTCTTCCAGGCGGTGCCGGCGATGTCCAGGTGGGCCCAGTCGTATTTCTCGGTAAAGCGCGAGAGGAAGCACGCCGCCGTCACGCTGCCGGCCGGGCGGCCGCCGATATTGCCCATGTCGGCAAAGTTGGACTTGAGCTGGTCCTGGTACTCGTCGTCCAGCGGCATGCGCCAGGCGGTGTCCATGGCGCGGCGGCCGGCCTGCAGCAGGGCATCGGCAAGCGCGTCGGAGCGCGCGTACAGGCCGCTGTTGATGTGGCCGAGCGCGATGATGCAGGCGCCCGTCAGCGTGGCCACGTCGATCACCGCGGCCGGCTTGAAGCGCTCCACATAGGTCAGCGCGTCGCACAGGATCAGGCGGCCTTCGGCGTCGGTGTTCAGGATCTCGATGGTCTGGCCGGACATGCTGGTGACCACGTCGCCCGGCTTGGTGGCGATGCCGCTGGGCATGTTCTCGCAGGTCGGCACCACGGCGATGACGTTGAGCTTCAGGCCCATCTCGGCCACGGCCTGGATCGTGCCCAGCACCGAGGCGGCGCCGCACATGTCGTACTTCATCTCGTCCATGCCCTCGCCCGGCTTGAGCGAGATGCCGCCGGTATCGAAGGTGATGCCCTTGCCCACCAGCACCACCGGGGCCTGCTTGGCGCCGGCGCCGTCGTAGCGCAGCACGATGAACTGCGGCGGCTCTTCGCTGCCCTTGGTCACGGCCAGGAAGGCCCCCATGTTCAGGGCCTCGATCTGCTTGCGGCCCAGCACCTCGGCCTTGAGCTTGTGGCGCTTGGCAATGCCGCGGGCGGTATTGGCCAGGTAGGTCGGCGTGCAGATATTGGACGGCAGGTTGCCCAGGTCGCGCGTCAGCTCCATGCCGTTGGCGATGGCGGTGCCGCGCACCACGGCCTGGGTGGCGGCGCGGGCATTGCCGGTGTCGACCGCGATCACGACCTTGCGCAGCGAGGACTTGTCGTTGCCGTTGGGCTTGCCGTTGGCATTGGCGCGCTTCAGGCCCGGATGGCGCTCCAGCAGCCGATAGCCGGCTTCGCGCACCAGCGTGATGGTGGTGATCACCGCCCAGGCGACATCGCGCTGCTGCGGCGCCTGTTGCGCCAGGCACCACAGGGCCGAGGCCGCACGCGTGGACGACAAGGCACGCACGGCGGTGCGGACCGCGTCGGCAAAGGCCTTGTCGCTGAAATCGGCTTCCTTGCCCAGGCCCACCAGCAGCACGCGCGCGGCGCCCACGCCGGCCACCTCATGCAGCATCAGCTGGGTGCCGCGCTTGCCTTCGAAGTCGCCCTGCTTGACCAGCCGCCCCACCAGGCCCTTGGTGGCCACGTCCAGTGCCTTGGCTACTCCGGCCAGGTTCTGGCCTTCGAACAGGCCGACCACCAGGCAGTCGGTCTTGGTCGCCAGGAAACCATTTTGGCCGGCTTTGCTCCAATCCAAGGCTTTTGTGCTAAATTCCATCGCGCTTCCTTCCAGGGGCTCGTTAGACACGAAAGCCTCCATTATCCGCGATTTTTATCCCGCGACCTGCCGCCGCTGATACGCCCCGGTCACGCTGACAGCATGCTGTGCTGCCAGCCAGCTGTTCTGCCAGGCACCTCGCACGGCACATCGCCCGCTCCGGCCGGCAGCCCGGAACCGAACCCGCATGATCCTTCAACAAGCCCTGCGACGCGAGCTTGCCTACACCGCCGGGGCGGTGTTCCTGGTGATGCTGACCTTCATGCTCACCTCGCTCGTGATCCGCATCCTGGGAATGGCTGCCAGCGGCAAGGCCAGTCCCAACGACGTGCTGATGCTGATCGGCCTGGCCACCATCGGCTACCTGTCGATCCTGCTGTCGGCCACGCTCTTCATCTCCACCCTGATCGTGCTGACGCGCTGGTACAAGGATTCGGAGATGGTGGTGTGGTTCTCGGCGGGCATCTCGCTGCGCGAACTGGTCAAGCCGGTGCTGCAGTTTGCGGCACCCTTCATCGTGCTGGCGCTGCTGCTGGGCATGTTCGCCTGGCCCTGGGCCAACCAGCAGAGCGCGCTGTTCCGCGACCGCTTCGAGCAGCGCGGCGTGATGTCGATGATCGCCGCCGGGCGCTTTATCGAGCCCGCCAAGGCCAACTATGTGCTGTTCATCGAGGGCATCGACGCCGACATGAAGCATGCGCGCAATGTCTTCGTCGCCAACTCCGAGGCCGACAAGATCGGCGTGGCGCTGGCGCACCAGGGCAAGTTCGAGACCATGCCCAACGGCGACCGCCTGGTGGTGATGGAAAACGGCCGCCGCTACTCGGGCATGCCCGGCCAGATCGACTACCGCATCGTCGAGTTCGAACGCTACGCGGTCAAGGTGGACAACAAGGCTCCCGAGTCCGAAGCCAAGCTGCCACCCAAGAGCCGCGACACCATCGAGCTGATCCGCAACCCCACGCGCGAAAACCTGGGCGAGCTGATCTGGCGCATCTCGCTGCCGATCCTGGCCTTCAACTTCGTCATGATCGCAATCCCGCTGGCCTACGTTAACCCGCGCCTGGGCCGCTACACGCCGCTGGTGTTCGCGGTGCTGATCTACCTGACCTACAGCAACCTGATCAACCTGACGCAGTCCTGGGTGCGCTCGGGCGCGATCCCGTTCTGGCTGGCGTGGTGGCCGATCCACCTGGCGGTGTTCCTGGGGGCGCTGCTGCTGTTCCGCTACCGCCAGAACCGCAGCCTGGGCGGGTGGCGCGCCGTGTTCGGCCTGCGCAGGCGTGATGCCGCGGCCACCGGAGGCCGGGCATGAAGATCCTGCGCGTCTATGAACGCTACTTCGGCCGGCTGGTCTATGGCGTGTTCGCCTTCATCCTGTTCGCGGTGCTGTCGCTGTTCGTGTTCTTTGACATGCTCAACGAGCTGGAGAATGTCAACAACCAGTACACCTCGCTGGTGGCGCTGTTCCACGTCCTGCTGCAGGCACCCACGCGGGTGTATGAGGTGCTGCCGATCGCGGTGCTGATCAGCGCGATCTATGTGTTCTCGCAGCTGGCCAGCCAGTCCGAGTACACCATCTTCCGCGTGGCCGGCCTGAACACGCGCCAGGCGCTGTTCTCGCTGTTCAAGCTGGCGGTGCCGCTGGCCATCGTGACCTTTATCTTCGGCGAGTTCATCGCCCCCCGCGCCGAGCAGTACGCGCAGAAGATCAAGCTCGAGGCGATCGGCGCAACCGTGTCGTCGGGCTTCCGTTCCGGCGTCTGGGTCAAGGACCGCGACAAGGATGCCGCCACCGGCGGCGGCGAGATCACCCGCTTCGTCAACGTGGCGGGGTTGCGGCCGGACCAGACCATCACCGGCATCACCATGTATGAGTTCGACCCGCAATACCGCCTGCGCATGATCCGCGTGGCGCAGGAGGGGCGCTACCAGGGTGGCCAGTTGTGGGAGCTGCAGGGCGTCAACGAGACCCGCTTCATCGAACTGGCGTCCCCGGCCCAGGGCGCGAAGCCGGCACGCGATTCGCTGGCCCCGGATTTCCGCGCCGAGCAAGTCAAGTTCCCGCGCGTGACCATGCATTCCGAGCTGACGCCGCAAATCCTGTCAGTGCTGCTGGTGACGCCTGAGCGGATGTCGACGCTGGACCTGTTCCGCTATATCCGCCACCTGCGCGACAACAAGCAGGACACGCAGCGCTATGAGATCGCCTTCTGGAAGAAGGTGATCTACCCGCTGACGCTGTTCGTGATGATGGCGCTGGCCCTGCCCTTCGCCTACCTGCACGCCCGTGCCGGCGCCGTCGGCGTGAAAGTGTTCGGGGGCATCATGCTGGGGTTGTCGTTCCACTTGTCGAACACGCTGTTCTCGCACGTCGGCCTGCTGCATACCTGGCCGCCGATCATCTCGGCACTGGTGCCAGGTACGCTCTACCTGATGGTGGCGCTGCTGGCGCTGCGCTGGGTGGACCGGCACTGAGGGGCGGGCTGCCATGACCGCACCCACCCGGGCCCTGGTCCTGTTTGCGCATGGCGCGCGCGACGCGCGCTGGCGCGAGCCGTTCGACCGCCTGCAGCAGAAGGTGGCCGCTGCCCTGCCCGGGTGCGAGGTGCAGCTGGCGTTCCTGGAGCTGATGACGCCCGCTCTGCCCGACGCGCTCGCCGACCTGGCAGCGCGCGGCGTGTCCGACGCCACCGTGGTGCCGGTGTTCCTGGGCCAGGGCGGCCACCTGCGGCGCGACCTGCCAGCCTTGCTCGACCAATGCCGGCAAGCGCATCCCGGGCTGCGCATCCATTGCGCGACGGCGGCAGGCGAGGCCGATGCGGTGCTGGATGCAATGGCCGCATACTGCGTTGCCTCAATGCCCGCAAGCGGCCAGCCCTGAGCAGAAATGTGGTCCCCGATGAAAAAAGCCCTGTGCCGGCATGCCGGTACAGGGCTTTTTTCTAGTGGCGCGCAGCGCGCTCAGGCAGCGCGCGGCGTCTGCACGACGGTTTCACCCACGCCTTCGCGCGGCGTTTCGGTAGCCCGCGCAGCCAGCGCCGCCCCGATCATCAGCAGGCTCGGCTGCACCGGATCGATCCAGGCAGCGGCCTCGCCTGCTGCCATTCGGCCCAGCGTGAATTCACGGCTACGCTGCCGCGGCGTGCTGGCGGCTTCCACCACCCACGCCGGCGTCGACGCCGGCTTGCCATGCGCGATCAGCTGCGCGGCAATCGACGCCGCCTGGTCGCGGCCCATGTAGTAGACCAGCGTATCGGCCTTGACCGCCGCTTCGATATCGGCCGAGCCCTCGCCATCCGCAGCCTTCGCCTGCGTGGCAAACGCCACGCTGCGCGACACACCGCGCTTGGTCAGCGGCTTGCCGATCGCCGAAGCAGCCGCCAGCGCCGCAGTGATGCCCGGCACCACTTCATACTCGATGCCAGCGGCTTCCAGCGCCTGCAGCTCCTCGTCGGCACGGCCGAACAGCATCGGGTCGCCGCCCTTCAGGCGCACCACGCGCTCGTACTTGCCGGCCAGGTCGACGATCTGGCGGTTGATGAACAGCTGCGCGGTGGAGCGCTGCCCGCAGCGCTTGCCCACCTCGACCAGCTCGGCCTGCGGACACCAGGCCAGCATCTCCGGCGCTACCAGTGCATCATGCAGCACCACCTGGGCTTCGCCCAAAAGCCGTGCACCGCGCACCGTAATGAGGTCTGCCGCACCGGGGCCTGCCCCGATGAGGAACACCTTGCCGTAAGTCTTCTGCGCCTGCTTGTCCATCTGCTGCCCCTTTCCTGCCGTTACCGATCAGGAGAACGCACGGATCATGCCTGCGGCCACCGTGTGGTTGGTCGCTTCGTCGATCAGCACGAAGGCGCCCGTTGCCGGGTTGTCGCCGTAGGCATCGCACACGATCGGCTTCTGCAGCGAGATCTGCACCGAACCGATGTCGTTCAGGCGGATATCGTGGCGACCGGTCTCGTGCGACAGCGTATGCACGTCCAGCACGCGGTCCACCGCCGACACGCGCGCGAACACGCTGGCCGTGGTGTGCTTGAGCACGTACTTGCGCGCCGGGTTCAGCGATTCGTCGTCGAACCAGCACAGGTCGGCCTGCAGCTTCTTTGCCGAAGCCGTGGTCGCATCGGCGGCAACGAACATATCACCGCGTGATACATCGACGTCCTCGGCCAGGCGCACCGTGACGGTATCGCCGACGTTGGCCGATTCAGCGGCACCATTGGGCGTCAGCACTTCAGCCACCACGGCTTCGCGGTTGGCCGGCAGCACGCGCAGCTTCTGGCCCACGCGCACGGTGCCGGCTTCGATGCGGCCGGCATAGCCGCGGAAGTCGTCCGACTGCGAACCGTCCTGGCGGATCACCAGCTGCACCGGGAAGCGCAGCGCGGCGTCATCCTCGGGTGCGGCCTCTTCCACCGGCAGTTCTTCCAGCAGCGGCAGCAGCGGCTCGCCCTGGTACCAGGCCATGGCATCGCTCTCATGCACGATGTTGTCGCCGCGCAGCGCCGACACCGGCACGTAGCGCACGTCCTTGAGGCCCAGCTGCTCGGCCAGTTCGGTGTAGGCGGTGCGGATCTCGTTGAAGCGCTGTTCGCTGTAGTCGACCAGGTCCATCTTGTTGACGGCAACGATCAC
Organism: Cupriavidus necator; assembly: GCF_016127575.1. Classification (NCBI taxonomy): domain Bacteria; kingdom Pseudomonadati; phylum Pseudomonadota; class Betaproteobacteria; order Burkholderiales; family Burkholderiaceae; genus Cupriavidus; species Cupriavidus necator. The sequence goes on along the minus strand of NZ_CP066018.1, from coordinate 2,323,460 downwards.
GTGCCGGATCTCCAGCAGCTTCAGGATCGCCGAGTGGCGCTTGGTCTGCGCCAGCAGCTCGGCACGGCCGTCGGTGACGGTGACGCGGGTGGCATCGACCAGCACGATGGCCGCGTCCGCGGTCGAGGCGCCGGTGACCATGTTGCGGGTGTACTGCTCGTGGCCCGGGGTATCCGCGATGATGAACTTGCGGCGCGCGGTCGAGAAGTAGCGGTAGGCCACGTCGATGGTGATGCCCTGCTCGCGCTCGGCCTCGAGGCCGTCGGTCAGCAGCGAGAAGTCGATCTGCTCGCCGGCGGTGCGCTTGTTCTTGGCGTTGGCCAGCGCGGTCAGCTGGTCGGACAGCACGGCTTTGCTGTCGTACAGCAGGCGGCCGATCAGCGTGCTCTTGCCGTCGTCGACGGAGCCGGCGGTGATGAAGCGCAGCAGGCCTTGATGGGTTGCTTGGTGAGTCATGTCTGGATCCTTTGCTGCGTGCGGCTTAGAAGTAGCCTTCCTTCTTGCGGCGTTCCATCGAGGCTTCGCTCGTCTGGTCGTCCATGCGGGTAGCGCCGCGCTCGGTGATCTCGGTCACCGCGGTCTCGGCGATGATCGCTTCCGGCGAATCGGCAACGCTGGCCACCGGGCAGGTGCAGCTGATGTCGCCGACGGTACGGAAGCGCACCGACAACACTTCGCTGACGTCGCCGTCCTGCTTGGGCGTGATCGGCGTGACCGGCACCAGCAGGCCGTTCTTGCGCACCACTTCGCGCTGGTGCGAATAGTAGATCGGCGGCAGCGCCAGCTTCTCGCGGGCGATGTACTGCCACACGTCCAGCTCGGTCCAGTTCGAGATCGGGAACACGCGCATCTGCTCGCCCTGCGCCATGCGTGCGTTGTACAGGCTCCACAGCTCGGGGCGCTGGGCCTTGGGGTCCCACTGGCCGAACTCGTCGCGGAACGAGAAGATGCGCTCCTTGGCGCGGGCCTTCTCTTCGTCGCGGCGGGCGCCGCCCATCAGCGCGTCGAACTGATGCTCGCCGATGGTTTCCAGCAGCGTCACGGCCTGGGCCGCGTTGCGCGAATCGGTTTCCTTGCGCAGGCGCACGGTGCCGCGCTTGATCGAGTCCTCGACATGGCCCACCACCAGGCGCGCGCCCAGCTCAGCCACGCGCTGGTCGCGGAAGGCGATCACTTCCGGATAGTTGTGGCCGGTGTCGATATGCACCAGCGGGAACGGCAGCTCGATCTTGCGCTCGCCCAGGCGGAAGGCCTTCAGCGCCAGGTGCAGCATCACGATCGAGTCCTTGCCGCCCGAGAACAGCAGCGCCGGGTTGCGGCACTCGGCCACCACCTCGCGGATGATGTAGATCGACTCCGCTTCGAGGCGGTCGAGGTGATCGTTCTGTACTTGCAACAGGTGCGCCACGCTGCTGGTGGCTTCTGCGATGTCGTTCATGATGCCCATTTTGTCCGGCCTCAATGCTTGATGTTCTGTTCGTGGAGCCCGCACTCTTTCGAGTCCTTGCTCTCCCACCACCAACGTCCCGCGCGCACATCCTCGCCCGCGCGCACGGCACGCGTACACGGCTCGCAGCCGATGCTGGGGTAGCCCTTGGCATGCAGGTCGTTGACGGGCACGTTGTGGCGCTTCAGGTAGGCCCACACTTCGGGCTCGCTCCAGTCCGCCAGCGGATTGAACTTGGGGATGCCGCGGGCTTCGTCCTGTTCCTCGAACGGCAGCTCGGCGCGCGTGACCGCCTGCTCGCGGCGCTGGCCGGTCAGCCAGGCGTCGGCGTGCGAGAGCGCGCGGTTGAGCGGCTCGACCTTGCGGATGCCGCAGCATTCCTTGCGCAGCTCGACGCTGTCGTAGAAGGCGTTGAGCCCGTGCTTCTTCAGGTAGTTCTCGACGGCCTCGGCGTCCGGCGTGAACTGCTCGATGCTGTAGCCGTAGTGCGCCTGCACCTTGTCCAGCACCGCCAGCGTCTCGGCGTGCAGGCGCCCGGTCTGCAGCGTGAACACGCGGATGCCGGCGCGCACGGCTTCGGTGCCGCGCAGGATCGCGTCGGTCAGCACCATGTCCTCGGCCGCCAGGCTCGAGGCAAAGCGCGCGCGGAAGAAGCGGCCGGCGATGCCCGCCAGGCGCTCGCCCAGCTCGCGCTCCTTCTGCTCCAGCGCGGCAATGCTGCCGGTGTATTCCGGCGCAACCCACAGCGCAGGCGGACGCATCGCCGACGCCGCACCGGCGTCGACCACGGCGATTTCGCTCAGCACCGTGCTCATGCCGTTTCCTTCGGTTGCGCGCCAACCTCTGCCCGCGCGCGGCGGAACAGCGGCAGCGGCTCATCCACCGAAGCCTGGTAGGTCACGGTGAACTCGGTGAAGCCCTTGATGGCGTCCTCGATGTTCTTGTCGGCGCGCACCGCGAAGGCATCGAAGCCGCAGCGCTTCATGAAGTTGAGCTGGTCGCGCAGCACGTCGCCGATGGCGCGCAGCTGGCCCTTCCAGTGGTAGCGGGTGCGCAGCAGGTAGGCCGTGGAAAAGCCGCGGCCGTCGCGGAACACCGGGAAGTCCACCGCCACCAGCGCCACGCGCGCGAAATACGCCTCGGCATCGCCCGGCTCGTCTTCCGGGGCCAGCCACACGCCGGTGCGGGCCGCGTCGCGGCCGGCCAGCAGCGCTTCGTTGGCCTTGAACACCGACAGCGGGAACAGCACCGCGTCCTGGCTTTGCACGGCCGCTGCGATCTGCTCGTCGGTCAGCGGCTGCTCGGCGGTGCCGCGCAGCACGGTCCAGCCGTCATCGACGATGACGGGGGCGACGGTAGCGCCATCCTGTTGCAGTTGAATGATCTTTGCCATGTTCAGTCTCCGGTCCTCAGGCTTCAGCGCGCTCGCGCGGCTGCTTGTCGGCATAAACGCGCTCCTTGAACGGGGCGATGCCGATGCGGGACAGGGTTTCGATAAAGCGTTCGTCCTCGATGCGGTTGGCAACGAAGGTGTCGATGATGCGGGTCACCACCTCGGGCATTTCCTCGGCGCTGAACGACGGGCCGATCACCTTGCCCAGCGCGGTCTGGTTGCCCTGGGCGCCGCCCAGCGTGACCTGGTACCACTCCGAACCGTCCTTGTCGACGCCCAGCACGCCGATATTGCCGACGTGGTGGTGGCCGCAGGCGTTGATGCAGCCCGAGATGTTCAGCGAGATCTCGCCCAGGTCATAGACGTAGTCGAGGTCGTCGAAGCGGTCCTGGATCGCCTGCGCGATGGGGATCGACTTGGCGTTGGCCAGCGAGCAGAAATCGCCGCCCGGGCAGGCGATGATGTCGGTCAGCAGGCCGATGTTCGGGGTAGCCAGGCCGGCCTTCCTGGCCAGTTGCCAGAGCGCGTACAGGTCCTGCTTCTTCACGTCCGGCAGGATCAGGTTCTGCTCGTGCGCGACGCGCAGCTCGCCGAAGCCGAACTGGTCAGCCAGGTCGGCCACGGCTTCGATCTGCGCGTCGGTGGCGTCCCCCGGGGGCGAGGCCACGCCCGGCTTGGTCGACAGCGTCACCGCGGCGTAGCCCGGCACCTTGTGGCCGTGCACGTTGCGACTGACCCAGCGCGCAAAGGCCTTGTCTTCCAGCAGGTGGTTCTCGTACGAAGCATCGGTGTCGGCCAGCTTTTCATAGGCGGGCGGCGTGAAATACTGCGCCACGCGGTCGAACTCGGCCTGCGTCAGCGTGGCCGGGCCGTCCTTGCTGTGCTGCCACTCTTCCTCGACTTCCTGCGCGAACTTCTCTGCGCCGATGGCCTTCACCAGGATCTTGATGCGCGCCTTGTACTTGTTGTCGCGGCGGCCATAGCGGTTGTACACGCGGATGGCCGACTCGACGTAGGACAGCATGTGCTGCCACGGCAGGTCGTCCTTGATGATCGTGCCCAGGATCGGCGTGCGGCCCAGGCCGCCGCCGGCCAGGATGCGCAGGCGCGTTTCGCCTTCGGCGTTCTTGTAGGCGTAGATGCCGATATCGTGCATCTGCACCACGGCGCGGTCATTGGCCGAGGCCGAGATGGCGATCTTGAACTTGCGCGGCAGGAAGGCGAACTCCGGCTGGAAGGTGCTCCACTGGCGCAGCAGCTCGGCCAGCACGCGCGGGTCCACCGACTCGTCCGGCGCGACGCCGGCGAAGTGGTCGGTGGTGATGTTGCGCACGCAGTTGCCCGAGGTCTGGATGGCGTGCATCTCGACGCTGGCCAGCTCGGCCAGCACGTCGGGCACGCGCTCCAGCTCCATCCAGTTGTACTGGATGTTCTGGCGCGTGGAGAAGTGGCCATAGCCGCGGTCGTACTCGCGCGCGATATGGCCCAGCTTGCGCATCTGCTTCGACGACAGCAGGCCGTACGGAATCGCCACGCGCAGCATGTAGGCATGGCGCTGCATGTACAGGCCGTTCTGCAGGCGCAGCGGCAGGAATTCTTCCTCGGTCAGCTCGTCGGACAGGCGGCGGCGCACCTGGTCACGGAACTGGGCGACGCGCTCGGCGACGATGCGCTGGTCATATTGGTCGTACTGATACATGGCGGGGTCCGTTCAGTATTCGTTGAATTCAGGAAACGAGCTTGATGGCGACCAGCGTCAGCGTGGTCGCCAGTGCGGCACGCACCAGCCGTTCGGGCAGCGCCCGCGACAGTTGCGCGCCCAGCCAGATGCCGGGGATCGAACCCACCAGCAGCGCCAGCAGCAAATTCCAGTCGACCGTGCCGAGCCATACATGGCCCAGCCCGGCAAGCGCCGTCAGCGGGACGGCGTAGGCAATGTCGGTGCCGGCCACTTCAGCCGGCTTCATATGGGGATACAGCAGCAGGATCAGCGTGGCGCCAACCGCGCCGGCGCCGATCGACGACACCGTCACCAGCACGCCGATCACGGCGCCGACCACGATGGTGGCAATGACCTGGGCGCGGCCGTGCAGCTGGAAGCGCGGATTGCGTTCCAGCCAGGCCAGCATCTGCTTGCGGAACAGCAGCGACAATACGGTCAGCAGCACCGACACGCCGATGGTCAGGCGGATCGCGTGCAGCCACTGGGCGTTGAGCTCGCCGGCGCTCTTCAGCACCAGGATGGCGGCCACAGCCGCCGGCAGGCTGCCGATGCACAGGCGCCGCACCACCTGCCACTGCACATGGCCGTGGGCACGGTGCGCGATGGTGCCGAAGCCCTTGGTGATGGCGGCGAAGGCCAGGTCGGTGCCAACCGCGGTGGCCGGCGAAAAGCCGAACAGCAACGTCAGCAGCGGCGTCATCAACGAGCCCCCACCCACCCCGGTCAGACCGACGAGGACGCCTACAAACAGACCGGAAACCGTATAGGCAACAGACATGGGGGACTCGGTGGGAACCTGGCCCGTGGGTCTCGCATCACAAAGTGGCTGCTGCGAGAGGACGCACTGAGGGCTGGCCATTAATTAACAAAGTTCGAGAATCGTAATAAACTGGCCTCATACCTCAAACTAATAAGAAGTTGTTTGTTTATACGAACCCAGATATATGAACCTGCACCAGTTTCGCTTCGTGCGTGAGGCCGTCCGGCAGAACTACAACCTGACTGAGGCCGCCAAAGCGCTCTACACGTCACAACCCGGCGTGTCCAAGGCCATCATCGAGCTGGAAGAAGAGCTGGGCGTAGATATCTTTACCCGCCACGGCAAGCGCATCCGCAGCCTGACCGAGCCCGGCCGCCGCATCCTGAGCTCGGTCGAGAAGATCCTGCAGGAGGTGGAAAGCCTGAAGCGCGTCGGTATGGACTATGCGGCACAGGATCAGGGCAACTTCACCATCGCCACCACCCACACCCAGGCGCGCTACGCCCTGCCGCGGGTGATCAGCGAGTTCACCAAGCGCTACCCCAAGGTGCGGCTGTCGATCCAGCAGGGCAACCCGGCGCAGATCGCCGACATGCTGCTGCACGACCAGGCCGATATCGGCATCGCGACCGAAGGCATCTCCGCCGACAAGAACCTCGTGTCGCTGCCGGGCTACCAGTGGACCCATATGGTGATTACGCCACCCGAGCATCCGCTGCTGGACAAGAAGCACCTGGCGCTGGAAGACCTGATGGGCTACCCGCTGATCACCTACGATGCCAACTTTGCCGGCCGGACCAAGATCGACAAGGCCTTCGCGCTGCGCCACCTGGAGCCGGACATCGTGCTGGAGGCCATCGACGCGGACGTGATCAAGACGTACGTGGAGATCGGGCTGGGCGTGGGCATCGTCGCCGGCGTCGCCTATGATGCCGAGCGCGACCGCAACCTGCGCGGCATCTCGGCCGGCCACCTGTTTGGCAGCAACGTGACGCACCTGGCCGTCAAGCAGGGTGCCTACCTGCGCAGCTTTGTCTACACCTTCATCGAGCTGTTCTCGCCGACGCTCAACCGCAAGCTGGTTGAGCAGGCCATGTCCGGCGAACACGAAGCCTACGAACTCTGAGGACGGCCCGCCGCCTCTCCCTATATAAAAAGCAAACCCAACCATGCATCTGCTGCCCATCACGCCCTGCCGGCCGGAGGCCCTGTGAGCGACCTGCCCCGCATTCACTGGACCGAGGACGGCATCGAGCGCAGCGCCGCCTGGCGCTCTGAAGCCGGCCTGCCGCCGCCGCGCCGCGTGATCATCGCCGACGACACCACCAGCGCCGACACCGCCTACCGCCTGGCCTGCGAGGGCACCGCGCTGCTGTGGCGCGGCGACTTCCAGAACGCGCGCCAGCTGCTGCACGCGCTGGCCCGCCGCACCGAGCGCAAGCCCAAGAAGGCCAGCCGCCCCGGCCAGAAAGCCAGGGACAAGGCCAAGGGCGGGGCCGCTTCGCCAATCGAGGCCTTCAACCTGCACCGGCTGGCCCAGTCGCAGCGCGCCCGCACGCTGGGCATGCTGCTGCTGCCGTTCGAGGCCAGCCACGAGGTGCCGCTGCGCCGCGCGCCGGATGTGCGCGACGCCTGCGAACAGGTCTACGGCCCGGCCAGCGAGCCCTACGTGGCGTCGATGCGCGAGTTGCTGGGCATGATCGGCGCCTATGAATGGCGCAAGAAGGGCGTGGAGATCCCGGCGCTGGAAGACCGCATCCACCCCTGGTACGGCGTGTTCTCGCCGGTGCGCGGCGAGTATGTCGACCTGGTCGCGACCGAGCCGCTGCCGGCCAAGACCCTCGCCTTCGATATCGGCACCGGCACCGGCGTGCTGGCCGCGGTGCTGGCCCGCCGCGGCGTGCAGCGCGTGGTCGCCACTGACCAGGACCCGCGCGCGCTGGCCTGCGCGCGCGAGAACATCGCGCAGCTTGGCTACGCCGGGGAGGTCGAAATCGTGCAGGCCGACCTGTTCCCCGAAGGCCGGGCGCCGCTGGTGGTGTGCAACCCGCCCTGGGTGCCGGCCCGGCCCAGCTCGCCGGTCGAGCGCGCGGTCTACGACCCTGACAGCGCCATGCTGCGCGGCTTCCTGCAGGGGCTGGCCGAGCATCTGGCGCCGGGCGGCGAAGGCTGGCTGCTGCTGTCGGACCTGGCCGAGCATCTCGGCCTGCGCCCGCGCGAGGAACTGATGGGCTGGATCGACGCCGCCGGGCTGAAGGTGCTGGGCCGTTCCGATATCCGCCCGCGCCACCCGCGCGCGACGGATGCTGCCGACCCGCTGCACGCGGCGCGTTCCGCCGAGGTGACCACGCTCTGGCGCCTGGGCGTGCGCTGACCGGCACGGCCGCGGCGGGGCGCAGGCGTGCCCCGGCGGCCGAGTTCGGCTATCCTTCCCGTCACATATAAGAACGGAGGAGACCATGCTGACAATGCCCCTGCGCCCCCTGCTGCTGGCCGGCGCCCTGCTCTTCACCAGCGCCGCCGCGCATGCCGACATCCGTGTCGGCATCGATGTGTCCACCACCGGTCCGGCGGCCTCGATCGGCATCCCCTCCAAGAACACCGTGTTGATGTGGCCCCAGACCCTGGGCGGCCAGAAGGCGCACTACGTCATCCTTGACGACGGCACCGACCCGGCCGCGGCGGTGCGCAACGTGCGCAAGCTGATCTCCGAGGAAAAGGTCGACGTGATCGTCGGCCCCAACATCACCCCTACCGCCATCGCCGCGCTCGACGCCGTGGCCGAGGGCGAAACCCCGATGGTGGCACTGGCCGCCTCGGCCTCCATCGTCGAGCCGCAGACCGACGCCAAGCGCCGCTGGGCCTTCAAGATGCCGCAGAACGACTCGCACATGGCGACCGTGCTGACCGAGTACATGAGCAACCACGGCGTCAGGACCGTCGGCTTTATCGGCTTTGCCGACGCCTACGGCGAGAGCTGGTGGCGCGAGTTCTCGAAGCTGGCCGAGGTGCGCAAGATCAAGGTGGTCGCCAACGAGCGCTTCTCGCGCAACGACACCTCGGTGACCGGGCAGGTGCTCAAGCTGATGGCGGCAAACCCGGACGCGATCCTGATCGCCGGCGCCGGCACGCCGTCCGTACTGCCGCAGAAGACGCTGGGCGAGCGCGGCTACAAGGGCAAGGTCTACCAGACCCACGGCATCGCCACCTGGGACTTCCTGCGCATGGGCGGCAAGGATGTGGAAGGCACGCTGTTCCCGACCGGGCCGGTGGTGGTCGCGCGCCAGCTGCCCGAGAGCCACCCGGTGCGCAAGGTGGCGCTGGACTTCGTCAACCGCTACGAAAGCAAGTACGGCGCCGACAGCGTCACGCAGTTTGCCGGCGACGCCTGGGGCGCGTGGATGCTGCTGGACGACGCCGCCCGCCGCGCGCTGAAGACCGGCGCCCAGCCCGGCACGCGCGACTTCCGCGCCGCCATGCGCGACGCGCTGGAAGCCACCACCAACCTCACCATCCCCAACGGCGTGATGAACCTGAACCCGAAGGACCACCAGGGCTTCGACCAGCGTTCGCGCGTGATGGGGGTGATCCGCAACGGCAAGTTCGCCTATGCGGGCGATAAGTAGCCCGCCGCATCAAGAAAGGAAGCATGGCATGAGCACCACTCTCACCCCCACCACCGTCGCCTTCATCGGCCTGGGCGCCATGGGCTCGCACATGGTCCGCCACCTGCTGGCCGCCGGCCACACCGTGCGCGCCTTCGTGCGTCGCCCGGAAGCGGCCGAGGCCGCGCGCGCGCTGGGGGCGGAGCCCTTCTTCACTCCGGCTGAAGCGGCGCGCGGCGCCAGCGTCGTCTTCACCAACGTGACCTCGTCCGAAGACGTGCGCGAAGTGCTGCTGGGCGAGCAGGGCGTGATCCACGGCGCCGCGCCGGGCACCATCTGCGTGGACCACAGCACCATCTCGCCGATCGTCACGCGCGAGATCGCCGCGGCGCTGGCCGCGCGCGGCATCGAGGCGCTGGACTGCCCGGTCTCGGGCGGCACCATGGGCGCCGAGGCGGGCACGCTGACCATCATGGTCGGCGGCAAGCCCGAGATGCTCGAGCGCGTACGCCCGCTGCTGCAGCAGCTGGGCAAGACCATCACCCATATCGGCGACCACGGCGCGGGCCAGGTTGCCAAGCTGTGCAACCAGATCGCGCAGGTGGTCAATATCGAAGGCATTGCCGAGGCCATGCGTTTTGCCGCCGCGCAGAACGTCGACACCGGCCGCGTGTTCGAAGCCATGGCGACCGGCATGGCCGGCAGCCGCATGCTCGACCTGATGGGCCCCAAGATGGTGGCGCGCAACTTTGCCGCCGGCATCGAGGCGCGGCTGCACGACAAGGACTTCGGGCTGGCGCGCGATATCGCCGAAGAAATCGGCCTGGACCTGCCCGCGATGCAGGCCACCTCGGCGCAGCTGCGCACGCTGATGGCCAACGGCTGGGGCAAGGACGACACCTCGTCGCTGCTGCGCGTGCTGGAGGGCTGACGCCCTCGCGCCCGGTGCGCGCTCAGCGCTCCATCAGCCGCAGCACCGCGCGCGTCAGGGCACCGTCCGGGCTGGCAAAGCCGTCCAGCACGTTGAAGTGATGGCAGTCCGGCAGCACCAGGTCGCTTGCGGCCGGATGCGCCACCTTGGCCGGCCACGCCGCGCGGATCAGCGCGTGCTGGCGGTGGTATTCGGCGGCCTCGAGTTCCCCCACCGCGATCGCCAGCGGGGCACCGCTGGCCGGCGGCATGTACGCGGGCGACAGCCGCGCGACATCGTCTTCCGAGAACCGCAGGTCGCGCTGCAGGAAGGCAGCGCGCCGCAGCGGCTCCATGTCGTACAGCCCGCTGACCGAGAGCCCGCCCTTGACCAGGTCGGCCGGCAGCTCCGCGCCCAGCTGCGGCCAGCGCGCGGCCATCAGCATCGCCACCAGGTGGCCGCCGACGGAATGCCCGGCCAGGAAGAGCTTGTCCGGATCATGGCCCAGCCGGTCCGCCTGCCGGTACAGCCAGGCGACGCTGTGCAACACCTGCCGCACGATCTCCGGCACCGTCACCGCAGGCACCAGCGTGTAGTTCACCACCGCCACCGACACCCCCAGCGCCGGCAGCGCGCTGGCAACAAAGCTGTGGTCGTGCTTGTCCAGCGCCCGGTAGTAGCCGCCGTGCACGAAGACCAGCAGCGGCGGCAGCGCCCCGTTGGCCCGCTGCGCGGGGAAGTAGTCCAGCGTCTCGTCCTGCGCATGGCGCGAGTCCTCGCCGGCATAGCTCAGGTCCGCCAGATAAGCGCCGCGTGCGCGCACCCCGGCGGACCACTGCGCCCAGCGCGCCATATGCACGGCGTTGTCCGGCACATTGGCGCGGTTGTTGTATTCCCGGTCATAGAAGCCGGGGTCCTGCGAAGGCAGGCTGGCGAGGCGCGCCAGCGAAGCTTGGTCGGTCATGGCAGTCGGGGGTGGTCGGGACGATGGGCGAGTGAGAGGCTGGGCGCCATGCTACCGGATTTGCGCAGCCGCGCACTGGTTGTCCGACGACGGGATTTCCGGCATAATTCCCGGCTCAGCACGGTGCCGGTTCCGGCGCCATACACCCTGCCCGGGTGGTGAAACAGGTAGACGCAGGGGACTCAAAATCCCCCGCCGCAAGGCGTGTCGGTTCGAGTCCGACCCCGGGCACCATCGGCTTCTTCCCGACTAGTTCCCAGCATTGCCTCCGTGGTGCCATCTCGGCCGCGGGTCGGCGCACGCCTCCTGGCCTCGGACGTGCCCCGCCAGCCACTTTGCCTGAGCGCCTGTCGGACGGCGCCCACTGGCGCGCCCTCGCCCGGCTACCTATCCTATGGCATTGCCAACCCCCTTTCCCGGAGCGAACCATGAAGCGACTCGCCCTTTCCGCCCTCGCCTGTTCCGCGCTGCTGGCCGGCTGTGCCGGCGCCAATATGGAAAGCCTGACGCAGGCCGGCGGCAGCCTCTTTACCGCCGCGACGCTGTCGGACAGCAACGTCAAGATGCTGTCCGACCAGTCCTGCGCGGAAATGGACCAGAAGAACACCATCGCACCGGCGGACAGCACCTACGCCAAGCGCCTGGCCAATGTGATGAGCGGGCTGGGCAACACCGGGCTGCCACTCAATGCCAAGGTGTATGTGACCAAGGACGTCAATGCCTGGGCCATGGCCAACGGTTGCGTGCGGGTCTACAGCGGCCTGATGGACTTGCTCAGCGACGATGAAGTGCGTGGCGTGGTGGGCCATGAAATCGGCCATGTGTCGCTGGGCCATACCAAGGCCGCGATGCAGGTGGCCTACACCACGGCTGCGGCGCGCGGGCTGCTGGGGTCGACTGGCGTGGCTTCGCTGACGGCGCTATCGTCGTCGCAGATCGGCGCGCTCGCCGAGCAGTTCGTCAATGCGCAGTTCTCGCAGCGGCAGGAAACCGCGGCCGACGACTATTCGTTCGACCTGCTGACCAAAAACGGCGCCAACCGCCAGGCCCTGGCATCGGCGTTCCGCAAGATGTCGACCCTCGATGGCGGACAGTCGAGCATGCTCAGCTCGCACCCGGGATCGCTGGAGCGCGCCAAGCATATCGAAGCCCGCCTGGCCGGCGGGCGCTGACAGCGGCGCATTTGCCCTTGCCGCCGCACCCGTTCGGGTGAGGCGGCACCTCCCTCCCGACTGCCCCGCTTCACTTCCCTCGCGCACCGCTCCCGACATCGTTTCCACACTCGCGCGGCCATGCCCGCGGCGCGTTGACTGCGCTTAATTCGCCGACAAAAGCTTTCACTACGCTGGCCGGAAACCGGCGGAGATAATGCCTCACGCTGCATTAACGCGGTTGATGCGGTCGCGCCACTGCATGCGCGATCCGCGGCGCCAACGCTGCACCTGCCAGCTGCGGTGTGCGCGCCGCCACCGTGATTGCCGTGATCGCCATGATCACCTTCATGCCCGAAGGACACGCCCCCGCGCCATGGACATGCCCCGCCTCCGCTCGCCCCGCACCCGCAGTCCTGCGCTGCCCCGTCCTGCCCTGAATTTCCCGCACCCCCGCAATCCGATGCAACGACTCACCCAACCCGCATCACTCGCTTCAGGAGCCTTCGATGGAATGGTTGCATGAGATTTTCCAGAAGTCGCCCGAATCGGCGCTGTTCCTTGCGCTGTCGGTCGGCTACGCCATCGGCAAGATCACCTTCGGGCGCTTCCAGCTAGGCGGCGTGGCTGGCTCGCTGCTCGCCGCGGTGGTGATCAGCCAGGTCGGCGTCGAGATCGACAACGGCGTCAAGGCCGTGATGTTCGCGGTGTTCATCTACGCGGTGGGCTATGAAAGCGGTCCGCAGTTCTTCAACTCGCTGAACCGCAGCTCGCTGCGCGAGATCGCCATGGCGGTGTTCATGGCGGTGTGCGGCCTGGTCACGGTGGTGGTGCTGGCCAGGCTGTTCCACCTCGACAAGGGCCTGGCCGCTGGCCTGGCCGCCGGCGGCATGACCCAGTCGGCGATCATCGGCACTGCGGGTGATGCCATCACCAAGCTGGGCTTGCCGCCCGACCAGGTCAAGACGCTGCAGGCCAATGTGGCGATCGGCTATGCCGTGACCTATGTGTTCGGCTCGCTGGGCGCGATCATCGTGTGCGTGAATATCCTGCCGCGCTTCATGAAGTCGGACCTGAAGACCGACGCCAAGAAGATCGAAGCCCAGCTCAGCGGCGGCCTGCCGCAGTACGGGCCGGGCCAGCGCGGCGCCCTGCCGCGCCTGGTGGGCCGGATCTTCCGCGTGACGGGCGCGGCCGGCAAGACCGTGTCGCAGATCGAGATCGGCGGCGAGGACCTGGTCACCGTGGAAAAGGTGCAGCGTGGCGGCAAGCCGCTGGACGTCAAGCAGGACCTGGTGCTGCAGGCCGACGACCTGGTGCTGCTGGTGGGCCGGCGCGATGCCATGGTGCCGACTGCCGCGCAAATCGGCGAGGAAGTGGCCGATGCCGAGGGCATGGGCGTGGTGATGCAGTCGCGCAACCTGGTGTTCACGGCCAAGGGCATGAACAACATGACCGTGGCCGAGATCGTCGACACGGTCGGCCGCGACGTGCGCCACGGCGTGTACATCGAGCGTATCGAGCGCTTCGACCATCCGCTGCCGCTGCTGCCCGACCTCAAGCTGCAGCACGGCGACATCATCACGCTCTACGGCACCCCCGCCGACACCAAGCGTGCCGCCGAGATCGCCGGCTATGAGCTGGTGCCCAGCGAGAAGACGGACTTCGTCTACTTCGGCGCCGGCGTGCTGGTGGGCCTGCTGATCGGCCTGCTGGTGTGGCGCGTGGGTGCGATCCCGCTGACGCTCGGCGCCGGCGGCGGCGCGCTGCTGTCGGGCCTGGTGTTTGGCTGGGCGCGGTCCAAGCACAAGATGTACGGAGCGATGCCGACCGCGGCCTGCCAGCTGCTGAAGGACTTCGGCCTGGCCGCGTTCGTGGCCATCGTCGGCATCAACTCCGGCCTGCAGGCGGTGACCACGCTGCGCCAGAGCGGCCTGACCATCTTCCTGCTGGGCGCGGTGGTGACGCTGCTGCCGCTGTTCCTGACCATGCTGTTCGGCCGCTACGTGCTGAAGTACGACAACGCCGCCGTGCTGGCTGGCGCGCTGTCAGGCTCGCGCAGCGCCAACCCGGCCTTCGGCGGCATCCTGGACAAGGCCGAAAGCCCGGTGCCGACGGTGCCGTTCGCCATCACCTATGCCCTGGCCAACGTGCTGCTGACGCTGCTGGGACCACTGGTGGTCGGGCTCGTCTAGCGCGCGTTTCCTTCGATATCCCTCCTGCTGCGCGGGCATTCCCTCTCCACCGGCCCGCCAGCCCTACCGACAAGCGTCCACACAGGAGCAAGCCATGAGCAAGTTCGATATCTCCAAGCTGTCCAGCCTCTCCCCCTTCGAGCTGAAGGACGAGCTGATCAAGCTGGCCAGCAGCGACGCGGAACGCCTGATGCTGAACGCCGGCCGCGGCAATCCCAACTTCCTCGCCACCGTGCCGCGCCACGGCTTCTGGCAACTGGGCCTGTTTGCCATGCGCGAGTCCGAGCGCTCGTTCTCCTACATGCCCGAGGGCGTGGGCGGTTTCCCACGCCGCGAAGGCATCGAGGAACGCTTCAACCTGTTTGCGCGCGAGTTTGCCGACACCCCGGGGGTGAAGTTCCTCGCCGGAGCGGTGTCGTATGTGCGCGACCAGCTCGGCCTGAGCGCGGGTGATTTCCTCTATGAAATGTGCGAAGGCATCCTGGCCTGCAACTACCCGGTGCCGGACCGCATGCTGAAGCTGTCTGAGGTCGTGGTCGGCCAGTACATCCGCAAGGAAATGATCGGCGACCATCCGTTCATCGGCGATTTCGATCTGTTCGCGGTTGAAGGCGGCACCGCGGCGATGACCTACCTGTTCAACTCCATTCGCGAGAACCACCTGCTCACGGCCGGCGACACCATCGCGCTGGGCATGCCGATCTTCACGCCGTATATCGAGATCCCGGAACTGAACGACTACCAGCTGGTGGAAGTGTCGGTCAATGCCGATCCCGAGTCGCACTGGCAGTATTCGAAGAAGGAGCTCGACAAGCTGCGCGACCCCAAGGTCAAGGCCTTCTTCCTGGTCAACCCGAGCAACCCGCCCTCAGTGCGCATGAGCGACGAAAGCCTGGAGTACCTGGCCTCGATCGTCAAGGAGCGCCCGGACCTGATCATCCTGACCGACGACGTCTACGGCACCTTTGCCGACAACTTCGTCTCGCTGTTCGCGATGTGCCCGAAGAACACCATCCTGGTGTACTCGTTCTCCAAGTACTTCGGCGCGACCGGCTGGCGCCTGGGCGTGATCGCCACGCACCGCGACAATATCTTCGACCTGCAGATCGGCAAGCTGCCCGACGTGCAACGCCAGCAGCTGAACCAGCGCTACAGCTCGATCACCACCGAGCCGCAGAAGCTCAAGTTCATCGACCGCCTGGTGGCCGACAGCCGCACGGTGGCGCTGAACCACACGGCCGGCCTGTCGACCCCGCAGCAGGTGCAGATGGTGCTGTTCTCGCTGTTCTCGCTGATGGATACGCCGGACAACTACAAGAACGCGATGAAGCGGCTGATCCGCAGCCGCAAGGCCGCGCTGTACCGCGAGATCGGCATCGCGCCGGAAAGCGACGACCCGAATGCCGTGGACTACTACACGCTGCTCGATATCGAGCAGCTGGGCGGCAAGGCGATCGGTCCGGACTTCGTCAAATGGGTGATGAACTCGGTCGAGCCGAACGAATTGCTGTTCCAGCTGGCCGATGAGGCAGGCGTGGTGCTGCTGCCGGGCCGCGGCTTCGGCACGCGCCACCCGTCAGGGCGGGTGTCGCTGGCCAACCTGAATGAAGCTGACTATGCCAAGATCGGGCGCTCGATCCGCAAGTTGTTCGAAGCGTATGTGGAGAAGTACAACGCGGCGACGGGGAGCAAGGCCGACAAGAATGTCGTGAAGAAATAGGCCTTCGCTGGCGTGGCTCGCAGCCCGGCTTCAGGCCGGGCTTTTTTGTTCAGTGTTGCGTTATGCCGGGGCCGAGATGCGATCAAACCCTCAAGCGGATCCTGCGCCCGATGACACCGCAACGTTTTCCAGAATCCCCAAGCGATAACCTGAGGTAAATCGGAGATTCGATCATTTGATTAGAAGCATATTCCAGCCATTGCTATAGTTGTCTCCACTTTCCTGCGCGCAGGCCATTGGCTCTGCAGCAGGCTCAAGCCGCATTCTGGTTGCGCGGCGCCGCCAATTACCCATTCCAATAAGATCACCGCCCTTTGAAAGGGCGGATGGAGACATTCGGTCATGCAAGCTGCTGTCCCACTCAGTTCAGGCGTATCACACGCGGCGCCGTTGCTGGCCGCCGCAACCGCCATCTAGCTGCGCCCGTCCCGCCAGACAAGGGTGGCGGCACAACACCGGCCACAGCGTGTCGCCAGCACGCGGGCGATCCCGGTATAGCGAAACCTCGCCACCGCTATCCACCCTCTGTCCCATTCAAAGGAATTCTCCGCGCATCAGGAGATCGGAAATGCCACCTGCGCTTCCCGCGGCCGTGCGCTGGATATTGCCGCTCGGCCTCACGCTTTGCCTCTGCATTCTCGGCGCGCGGGCCGCGCCCGGCTGGCCCGCGCAATGGCTGAGCCGCCCGATTTCCGGTACCGCCGCCGCGCACCACGTCGTGCCCTGGGTAGCCTGGCATGGGCGCCTGATGGTGCTCAGCTGGGGACTGTTGCTGCCGCTCGGCATCCTGGTCGCCCGCTTCTTCAAGGTGACGCCGTCGCAAGCCTGGCCTGCCGTGCTCGATCGCAAGACCTGGTGGCGCGCCCACTTGTGGATGCAGGGCAGCGGCGTTGCGCTGATGTCGGTGGGCGTGCTGCTGGTCCTGGGCCACGGCGGCGGCATGCCCGATACGCTGGCGCGCTGGCACCACCTCGGCGGCTGGGCACTGGTGGCCTGCGCCGCGCTGCAGGTAGGCGGCGGGCTGTTGCGCGGCAGCAAGGGCGGGCCCACCAGCAACTGCCTGCGCGGCGACCACTACGACATGAGCGCGCGCCGGGTGGTGTTCGAGTGGCTGCACAAAGTCATTGGCTGGAGTTCGCTGCCGCTTGCCATCGCAACCATCGGCATCGGCCTCGCGCTGGCCGATGCGCCGCGCTGGATGCCGCTGCTGCTGGGCGCCTGGTGGCTGACGCTGGCGGCGCTCGCGCTGGCATTGCAGCGCGCGGGCTTCTGCATCGACACGTATCAGGCGATCTGGGGCCCCGATCCCAGGCACCCGGGCAATCGACGACGGCCCATCGGCTGGGGCATCACCAGCTTTCCCTCACAGCCGGCATCGTCGTCCGGCACGCACCGGCCGCAGGCGTGGCCGGCTGAACACAAGGATTAGACGTGGCAATACTGATATTCGGCGGTGCGGCAGCGATCCTGCTGTTGCTCGCCCTGATCCTGATCGCAAAGCTGCACCCCTTCCTGGCACTGATCCTGGTGGCCACGGGCGTCGCCGTCGTGGCCGGCGTACCGGTGAGCCAGATTGCCGATGCGGTGGAAGGCGGCCTGGGCAAGACCCTGGGCCATGTCGCCGTGATCATCGCCTTCGGCGCGATGATCGGACGCATGACTGAATTGTCGGGCGGCGCGCAGGTGCTGGCCAACCGGTTGATCGAGCGCTTCGGCGACAAACGCGTGCCGCTGGCCATGGCCTGTACCGCATTCGGCGTCGGCATTCCGGTGTTCTTTGAAGTCGGCGTCATGATGCTGATGCCGCTGGTCTACGGGCTCACGCGCACCCGCGGCATTCCGCTGGTGGTGATTGGCCTGCCGGTGTGCGCGGTGTTGCTGGTGGTGCATGCCCTGCTGCCGCCGCACCCGGGCATGGTGGCAGTGGCCGGGGAACTCGGCATCGAGATCGGCCGCCTGCTGCTGATCGGCCTGCCGATCGCGCTGGTCACTGGCCTGGTGACTTTCCTGGCATCGCGGCGACTGACCAGGCGGCCGTTCCATATGGCAGCCGATATCGCCGCCGAAGTGGGCCAGGCCACAGGCAGCGCCCCAAAGGTCCACGCGGCATCCGCCAGCCTGGGCAGCGGTGCGCCGCCGGGCGCCCGTCTCGTCGCCGGGCTGATCGCGCTGCCGATCGTGCTGATCCTGGCCGGGACGCTGGCCCAGGTGCTGTTGCCGCAAGGCTTCTTCGGGCGCTCGGCGCTGATGTTTCTCGGCATCCCATACGTCGCGCTGTTGCTGGGCCTGATGCTCTGTGCCTACCTGCTGGGCACCCGTCGCGGCGCGCCGCTGGCGACGGTGTCCGAGGTGGCCGGCGCCGCCATCCCGACCGTATCGGTGGTGATCCTGATCACCGGCGCCGGCGGCGCTTTCGCCAAGATCCTGGTGTCGACCGGAATCGGCCCCGCGCTGGCGACGTCGCTGCAGTCTTCGGGTCTGCCGCTGGCCGTCCTCGCGTTCCTGCTGGCGATGCTGTTGCGCGCGGCACAGGGGCCCACCACCGTGGCGCTGATGACCACGGCCGGCATCATCGCCCCGCTGGTCGCGCAGGCTTCGCCCGGTCCCAACCATCTGGCCCTGATCGGCCTGGCGATGGGCGCGGGCGGCATGGCGGTCTCCCACGTCAACGATGCGGGCTTCTGGATCGTGACCCGGATGCTGGGCCTGAGCGTCGGCGATGGACTAAGGAGCTGGACGGTGCTGACGACGCTTGCCGGTAGCGCAGCCCTTGGCCTGATCCTCTTGCTGTGGCAGTTCGTGTAAAGACTGCTTGGGTGTCTTTGCAACGGGATAAAGGAAGACCATGGATACAGTCCGGATATTCGATGAGCGCGCACGCGAGCTGCCGCTGGCGGGCGAACGGCTCGAGCAACTGGCATGCAGGGCAACCTGGAGCGAGGGGCCGGTGTGGTTGCCCGACGAGGATGCGGTGCTGTGGAGCGACATCCCCAACGACCGCATCCTGCGCTGGAGCGCCGCGGATGGCATGTCGGTCTGGCGTACGGGCGCCGGGTTCACCAACGGCCACGCACTGGAGGCGGACGGCTCGCTGCTGCATTGCTCGCACGGAAAGCGGGCCATCGTGCGGACGCATCGCAGCGGTGCCCGCCTTGGCGAGGACGAACTGGTCGTCAGCCACTATCAGGGGCGGCGCCTGAATTCGCCCAATGACATCGTGGTCAAGCGCGATGGCACCTTGTGGTTCACCGATCCGCCGTATGGGATCCTGTCGGACCGCGAAGGCCACCGGGCCGATCCCGAGCTGCGACACAACTATGTGTTTCGCTACGATCCCGCCGTCGGTGCGCTGGAAGTCGCCAGCGACTTGATCGAGGAGCCGAACGGGCTGGCATTCTCGCCCGATGAAGACGTGCTTTATGTCTCCGATACCTCGGCGGCATTGCGCGACGATGGTCATCACCATATCGTCGCCTTCGACGTCGTTGCGGGACGGGTGCTGGCCAACCCGCGGGTCTTCGCCGTCATCGCGCCCGGACTGCCGGACGGATTTCGCGTGGACCGGCGCGGATGGCTCTTTACCAGCAGCGCCAGCGGCGTGCAGGTTTTCCATCCGGACGGGACGCGGCTTGCGCATATTCCCGTGCCGGAGAAGGTCGGCAACCTCGTTTTCGGCGGCGCCGAGGGCGATGCCTTGTTCATCGCCGCCAGCACTTCGCTCTACCGCCTGCGGCTTGGTCAGCGCTTGACGTGAGCTGGCAGCGCTGCGCGGCAGCCATCGTGCCGCGCCAGCGCCTTAGCGCGTTTCGACGAACTCCAGCACCGTCGCCAGCATCCCTCGCAAAGCCGGCTGCAACGCCGCCGCACGCGCCTCGTCGTAGGCGAACGGATACGTCTCGCTCATGTAGGCGACCTGCGACAGCTCGAGCTGCACCGCATGCACGCCGTCCTGCGGCTTGCCGTATTGGCGCGTGATATAGCCGCCCTTGAAGCGCCCGTTGAGCACCGCGGTATGGCCGGCCACCGCGCCAGCCTGCTCAAGCAGCTGATGCGCAAGTGACGCGTCGCAGCTCTCGCCGTTGGCCGTGCCGAGGTTGAAGTCCGGCAGCCTGCCTTCGAAGAAGCGCGGCAGCACCGAGCGGATCGAATGCGCATCCCACAGCGCGATGGTGCCGTGCTCCGCCTTCAGGCGGGCCAGTTCCGCGGCCAGCGCCTGGTGGTACGGGCGCCAGATCGCATCGCGGCGCGCGGCGATTTCGGCATCGTCGGGGCCGTTGCCGTCGACGTACAGCGGCGTCTTGTCGAAGGTGTCGACCGGGCACAAGCCCGTGGTGTCCTGGCCGGGATACAGGTTGGCGTTATCGGGCGGTCGGTTCAGGTCGACCACGTAGCGCGAATGCGTGGCCACCAGCACCGACGCACCCAGCTCGCGGGCGAAGCTGTAGAGGCGTTCCAGGTGCCAGTCGGTGTCGGGCACGGTGCGCGCTTCGGCCGTCAGGCGCTGCGAGACCGAAGCCGGCAGGTGCGTGCCGACGTGCGGCATCGATACCAGCAACGGGCGCGTGCCGCGATGCAGGGTGAAGGCGGGGGTATCGGTGGAGAAGGACATTGTCTTTGCGATGCAGTGGGCGTGCGCCCGGTTTCAGTCAGTCGGCCAGCAGGCTGGCGCGCGCCGCGATGAACAGGCGCCCCGCATCCGCCTGCAGCGGATGCGCGCCATGCTGCACGCGGCTGCGCCCGGCGGTGCGGACATCCGCTAGTGTCTCATGACCATGACAGGCAAACACATGCGTGGCCAGCGCCTGCGGCCCGTCGAGGCCCGCCAGCGTCGGATGGGCGCCATCCAGCACCACGAAATCGGCCTGCTGGCCTGGCACAAGCCCCGCCACGGCGCGGCCGCTGGCACGCGTGCCGCCAGCCACGGCTTCGAGATACAGCCGGTCGGCCACCTGTGCATGCGTGTCGGAGGCCAGCACATTGCGCCGCTGCAGGCCGAGCCGCTGGCCGTATTCGAACAAGCGCAGCTCCTCGGCCACGCTGACGCTGGCATGGCTGTCGGAGCCGATGCCCCATGCGCCCTGCTGCGCCAGGTAGGGCGCGGCCTCGAACACGCCGTCGCCCAGGTTGGCCTCGGTGGTCGGGCAGATGCCGGCCACCGCGCCGCTGTGCGCCAGGCGCCGGCGCTCGTCCCAGTCCATATGGGTGGCGTGCACCAGGCACCAGCGCGCGTCGACCTCTACATGGTCGAACAGCCAGGTCACCGGGCGCGTGCCCGACCACGCGATGCAATCGTCGACCTCTTTCTGCTGCTCGGCGATATGGATATGGATGGGCGCCTGCGGGTCGATCGCCTGCAGTCCCGCCAGTGCGTGGGCGAGGCTTTCCTCCGGCACCGCGCGCAGCGAGTGCGGTGCCAGCCCCAGCCTCGCGCCGGACTGCGCGCACGCGGGGGCCAGCCGTTCCAGCAGCCGCAGCATCGCGTCGGTGTCGTGCAGGAAGCGGCGCTGCTCGGCCAGCGGCGGCTTGCCGCCAAAGCCGGCGGTCTGGTACAGCACCGGCAGCAGCGTCATGCCGATGCCAGTACGCCGGGCCGCGCGCAGCAGCCGCAGCGACATCTCGGCGGCATCGGCATAGGGCGTGCCGCCGGCATCGTGATGGACGTAGTGGAACTCGCACACGCTGGTGTAGCCCGCACGCAGCATCTCGATATAGAGCTGGGTGGCGATGGCCTCCAGCGTGTCGGGCGAGAGCCGCTGCGCGAAGCGGTACATCAGGGTGCGCCAGCTCCAGAATGAATCGGCACCCGCCGGATCGTCGCCCTGCGGGCGGCTGCGGAATTCCGTCAGGCCGGCAAAGCCGCGCTGGAACGCATGCGAGTGCAGGTTGGGCATGCCGGGCAGCACGGGACCGGCCGCATGCGGCACGCCTGCGGCTGGCTCCGTGCCGGGCTGCACGGTGGTGAAGCGGCCCTGCTCATCCCAGGCCAGCAGCACATCGCGCGCCCAGCCGGCCGGCAGCAGCGCAAACGGAGCGAAGAGTTGCGAGCCACTCATGCCGAGGCTCCTTCGTGCGCATGCACACGCCCTTGCCGCACCACCGTCGCGACCGGGTTGCGGCCGAACCAGTACGCCAGCTCGGCGGGCGAATCGATGCGCCACAGCGCGAAGTCGGCCACGCGCCCTGCTTCCAGCCGCCCGTGGCGATCCGATGCGCCCAGCGCACGCGCGGCGTGCACGGTCACGCCGGCAAGCGCTTCGGGCACGGTCAGGCGGAACAGGGTGCAGGCCATATTCATCATCAGCAGCAGCGAAGTGACCGGCGACGTACCCGGATTGTGATCGGTCGAGATTGCCATCGGCACGCCGTACTGGCGTAGCAGCGCGATCGGCGGCAGGTTGGTGTCGCGCAGGAAGTAGTAGGCGCCGGGCAGCAGCACCGCCACCGTGCCGGCCTCCGCCATCGCCGCGACGCCGGCCTCGTCGAGATGCTCGAGGTGATCGGCGGACAAGGCGCGGTGGCGAGCGGCGAGCGCGGCGCCGCCGAGGTTGCTCAGTTGCTCGGCATGCAGCTTGACGCGCACGCCATGGCGCGCCGCCGCCTCGAACACGCGCCCGGTCTGTGCAATCGAGAAACCGATCGATTCGCAGAAGGCATCGACGGCGTCGACCAGTCCTTCCCCGGCCAGTGCCGGCAGCATGGTGTTGCAGACCAGGTCGATATAGTCGTCGGCACGGCCCGCGTACTCCGGCGGCAATGCGTGCGCGCCCAGGAAGGTCGTGTAGACCGAAATCCCGAAGTGCTCGCCAAGCCGGCGCGCCACGCGCAGCTGCTTGCGCTCGGCTTCCAGGCTCAGCCCGTAGCCCGACTTGATCTCGATGGCGGTGACGCCCTCGGCCAGCAGCGGCTGCAGGCGCGCGGCGGCCTGGGCAAACAGCGTGTCTTCATCTGCGGCACGCGTGGCGCGCACGGTCGAGACGATGCCGCCGCCGGCGCGCGCAATCTCTTCGTAGCCGGCGCCGGCCAGCCGCATCGCGAACTCGTCGGCGCGCTGGCCGCCGTAGACCAGGTGCGTATGGCAGTCGACCAGCCCGGGCGTAATCCATGCCCCGTGTGCATCATGGCGCGCCGCGCCGCGATAGGCATCCGGCAGGTCCGCCGTGGCACCCAGCCAGGCGATGCGCCCATGCTCCACCACCAGCGCGGCATCGCGGATCGCGTGCGCCGGATCGGCATCGGGCAGCAGGTGGCAGTTGTGCCAGACGCCGTCCGCGCTGGGCGCGGACGATACAGAGGGCAGCGTCATTGACCGGGCTCCGTCTCAAGGGTGACGCACAGGCACAGGGCCGCGTCACCCACAGGTTCAAACGATGGCGTGGATGGGGGTTCCGCAGCGCCGCAGAGCGCTCCTTCGCCCGCTTGCAGCAGCAGGCCGGCATCCTGCGCCTGCCATGCGCCGCTGACGGCCAGCAGGCAGACGGCATGGCCGCCGGTGCCAGGCACGAACCCCTGCCGGAACACCTCGACGCGCGCGCGGCAGTGGCCGCGCCGCGTCATCACGTTGAAGTCGCGCGTGACGCCGTCGATCAGCGTCGCCTGCAGGCTGGTATCGCCGGAGAAGGCGAACGGCTCGCCGATATGGTCAAGGCGATGGCTGAAGCTGGCGTCGTCCGCACGCAGCGTCACGCCGGCGCCCTCCAGCAGCACGATCTGGCGATCGATGCCGGGAAACGCCGAGAACGGCCCGTCCTGCCCGATATCGGCCACGCTCAGGCGCCACATGAAGTCATCCATGCCGGCGCCCGGCGGCCACACCGCGATCTCGCGCGTGTTGCCGCCGCCGTTCTTCCAGCGCGTGGGCGCGATCTCGGCCAGCGCGAACCGTTGAAATAGCGTCAGGCTCATGCGCCCTTCACCATCGGCAGGTTCAGGCCCTTCTCGTGCGCGCATTCGATGGCGATGTCATAGCCCGCGTCCGCATGGCGCATCACGCCGGTGGCCGGGTCGTTCCACAGCACGCGCTCGATGCGCCTGGCCGCGGCATCGGTGCCGTCGCACACGATCACCACGCCCGAATGCTGCGAGAAGCCCATGCCGACGCCGCCGCCGTGGTGCAGGCTGACCCAGGTGGCGCCGCCCGCGGTGTTCAGCAGCGCGTTGAGCAGCGGCCAGTCCGACACCGCATCCGAGCCGTCGCGCATGGCCTCGGTCTCGCGGTTGGGCGAAGCCACCGAGCCGCAGTCCAGGTGATCGCGGCCGATCACCACCGGCGCCTTCAGCTCGCCCGACTTGACCATCTCGTTGAAGGCCAGGCCGGCGCGGTGGCGTTCATCCAGCCCCACCCAGCAGATGCGCGCGGGCAGGCCCTGGAAGGCGATGCGGTCGTGCGCCATGTCGAGCCAGCGGTGCAGGTGCTTGTCCTCGGGGAACAGCTCCTTCATCTTGGCATCGGTCTTGTAGATATCTTCCGGATCGCCCGACAGCGCGACCCAGCGGAACGGGCCCTTGCCGCGGCAGAACAGCGGACGGATATAGGCCGGCACGAAGCCCGGGAAATCAAAGGCGTTCTTCACGCCCTCGTCGAACGCGACCTGGCGGATATTGTTGCCATAGTCGACCGTCGGCACGCCCATCTTCTGGAAGTCGAGCATGGCCTGCACGTGCTTGACGATGGACGGGCGCGCGGCGGCTTCCACCGACTTGGGATCCTGCGTGCGCGCCGCTTCCCATTGAGCGACGGTCCAACCGGCCGGCAGGTAGCCGTTGACCAGGTCGTGCGCCGAGGTCTGGTCGGTGACGATGTCCGGGCGCATGCCGCCGGCCTGCGCGCGCTTGACCAGTTCCGGCAGGATCTCGGCGGCGTTGCCGAGCAGGCCGACCGAGATCGCTTCCTTCTTCTGCGTGGCCTCGGCGATCATCGCCAGCGCTTCATCCAGCGTGGTGGCCTTCTTGTCGACATAACGCGTGCGCAGGCGGAAATCGATGCGCGACTCCTGGCACTCGATCGCCAGCACGCAGGCGCCGGCGAGCACGCCCGCCAGCGGCTGCGCGCCGCCCATGCCGCCCAGGCCGGCGGTCAGGATCCACTTGCCCGACAGGTCGCCGTTGTAGTGCTGGCGGCCGGCCTCGACAAAGGTCTCGTAGGTGCCCTGCACGATGCCCTGCGTGCCGATGTAGATCCACGAGCCCGCCGTCATCTGGCCGTACATCATCAGGCCGGCGCGGTCCAGCTCGTTGAACTTGTCCCAGTTGGCCCAGTGCGGCACCAGGTTGGAGTTGGCGATCAGCACGCGCGGCGCATCGGCATGGGTGCGGAACACGCCCACCGGCTTGCCCGACTGCACCAGCAGCGACTCGTCCTCACCCAGGCGGCGCAGGCTGTCCAGGATGGCGTCGAAGCACTCCCAGTTGCGCGCCGCCTTGCCAATGCCGCCGTAGACCACCAGGTCCTGCGGACGCTCGGCCACGTCCGGGTCGAGGTTGTTCTGGATCATGCGGTAGGCGGCTTCGATCAGCCAGTTCTTGCAGTGCAGCTGGCTGCCGCGCGGGGCGCGGATTTCGCGCTGGCCGCGCTGGATGAATTGGTTTTCGTTGGCGTTCATGTCTTGTTCTCCTGCTGCGGGTCTGGTCTGGCAGTGTCGGCGCGGGGCGCGTTACGACAGGTTGGTCGGCAGGATCGCGCGCACGGCATCGGGCCAGCCGGCGCCGGCATCGCCCTGCACCACCCATTGCTTCATCGCTTCGATATCCGGTGCCAGGTAGCGGTCCTCTTCGACAAAGGCCACGCGCGCACGGATGCGGGCCAGTTCCTGCTCCACCAGCGGCGACGACTTCAGCGGGCGGTGGAACTCGATGCCCTGCGCCGCGGCCATGGCCTCGATGCCGACCACGACTGCGGTGTTGGCGGCCATCTCGCCCAGGCGGCGCGCACCGTAGGTGGCCATCGACACATGGTCTTCCTGGTTGGCCGAGGTCGGCAGGCTGTCGACGCTGGACGGATGCGCCAGCGCCTTGTTCTCGGAGGCCAGCGCGGCCGCGGTTACCTGCGCAATCATGAAGCCCGAGTTCAGGCCGCCGTCGCGCACCAGGAACGGCGGCAGGCCCGACAGCCCGGTATCGAGCAGCAGCGCCAGGCGGCGTTCGGAAATCGCGCCGATCTCGGCAATCGCCAGCGCGATGATGTCGGCGGCAAATGCCACCGGCTCGGCGTGGAAGTTGCCGCCCGAGACCACGTCGCCCTGCGCGGAGAACACCAGCGGGTTGTCCGAGGCGGCGTTGGACTCGATCTGCAGGATGCGCGCGGCGTGCTGCAGGTTGTCCAGGCACGCGCCCATCACCTGCGGCTGGCAGCGGATCGAGTACGGGTCCTGCACGCGGCCGCAGGTCTTGTGCGAGTCGACGATCTCGCTGCCGTCCAGCATCGCGCGCACGGCGCCGGCCACGGCGATCTGGCCGGCCTGGCCGCGCGCCTCATGGATGCGGGCGTCGAACGGCTTGACCGAGCCCTTGATCGCTTCCAGCGACAGCGCGCCCGCCACCAGTCCGGCGGCAAAGGCGTCTTCGGCGGCGAACAGGCCGGCCAGCGCCAGCGCGGTCGACACCTGGGTGCCGTTGAGCAGCGCCAGGCCTTCCTTGGGGCCCAGCTCGAAGGCCTGCAGGCCGGCGTGCGCCAGGCCCTCGGCGGCGGGCACGCGCTTGCCGTCGACCAGCACGTCGCCCACGCCGATCAGCGTGCACGACATATGCGCCAGCGGCGCCAGGTCGCCCGAGGCGCCGACCGACCCCTTGGCCGGGATGCACGGCGTCACGCCGTGGTTGGCCAGCGCCAGCAGCGCCTCGATCAGTTCCGGGCGCACACCCGAATGGCCGCGCGCCAGACTCACGGCCTTGATCGCCAGGATCAGGCGCACCGTGTCTTCGGCCAGGTCCGGGCCGGTGCCGACGCTGTGCGACAGCACTAGGTTGCGCTGCAGCTGCGCCAGCTTGTCATTGGGGATGCGGGTCTGCGCCAGCTTGCCGAAGCCGGTATTGATGCCGTAGACCACGGCATCGGCGTCGATGATGTCCTGCACCGTGGCCTGCGCGGCACGCACGCCGGCCCAGGCCGATTCGGCCATGGCCAGGCGCACTTCGCCGCGGTAGATGCGGCGCAGGTCGGCCAGGGTGACTTGGCCCGGCTGCAGGGTCAGCAGCGGGCGGGAAGCTTGGTCGTCGTGTTGGCTGGCGCTCATTTGTATGTTCCTGTCTATACAGCTTAGAGTAAAAAGTTGAACCATGCGGCCGGATCCTGTGGATTCAGCCGAAAGCAGGGTTGCCGTCGGCGCGGAAGCGGCTGCCGAGGCGGTAGCGGTTGCCCGGATGCAGGCAGCGCACAAAGGTCACCGGCACGCCGTTGGTCCAGGTGCGGCGCGTCAGCATCAGGCAAGGTTGCGTGGGCGGCATTTCCAGTTGCGCGGCCTGCTCCGGCGTCGCGGCAATGGCATCGACCACGTGCTCTACCTGATCGTAGGGCACATGGCGCAGCAGGTATTCGCCGGGCTGGGTCTCGCTGAAGTCCTGGCTGATGAAGTCCGGGGCCACGCGCGCATTGACGTAGCGGTCCTCCAGCTGCACCGGCACGCCGTCCTCGCGATGCACGCAGACCGAGTGGTACACCGACTCGCCGGTGCGCAGCTCCAGCGCGGCGGCCACCTCGATCGATGCCGACACACGCTCCACCAGGATCACGTCGCAGGCATAGTCATGGCCGCGCATGCGGATCTCGTCCTGCAGGTTGACCACGGACAGCAGCGTCGACTGCGGCTTGTGCTCCGCCACGAAGGTGCCCACGCCGGCCACCCGCACCACCCGGCCCTGCTCCTGCAGCTCGCGCAGCGCCCGGTTGACGGTCATGCGCGAGACGCCGAAGCGGTTCACCAGCTCCTGCTCCGACGGCACCCGGTCGCCCGGCTGCCACGCGCCGCTCTGGATCTGGCGGGCAATGTACTCCTTCACCTGCTGGTAGAGCGCGGTGGGAGAGGCAGAAGCGGAAGAGGCGGTGCCGGCGGCGTGGTTCATGGCGTTGGTTGGATGCCTAGTGCTCGGCCGAGGCCATGGCCTCGGCGCGGATCTCCTCGGTCAGCCGCGCCTTGAGCGCGGAGAACTCCGGAGTGGTCTTGACGGTGTAATGGCGCGGATGCGGGAAATCCACCGCGATCTCGCTCTTGATCCGACCCGGCCTGGCAGAAAACACCGCCACCCGGTTGGCCATGAAAATGGCCTCGTCGATATCATGGGTCACGAATAATACCGTCTTGCGCGACGCCTCCCATATTCCCAGCAGCAACTCCTGCATCAGCACGCGGGTCTGGTTGTCGAGCGCGCCGAAGGGTTCGTCGAGCAGCAGGATCTTGGGATCGTTGGCCAGCGCGCGCGCAATCGCGGTGCGCTGCTGCATGCCGCCCGACAGCTGCTTGGGGAAATGGTGCTCGAAGCCGCGCAGTCCCACACGCTGGATAAAGAAGTCGCTGCGCTCCTTCTGCTCGGCGGCGCTCATGCCGCGCTCGCGCAAGCCGAAGCGCACGTTCTGCTCGATCGTCAGCCACGGGAACAGCGTGTACGACTGGAACACCATGCCGCGGTCCGCGCCGGGGGCGGACACCGGCTGGCCGTCCAGCAGCACGCGGCCGCTGGAGGGCGTATCCAGCCCCGCGACGATGCGCAGCAGCGTGGACTTGCCGCAGCCCGAAGGCCCGAGGATGGTGACGAAGTCATTGTCGCGGACCTCGAAGTCGACCGGCTGCAGCGCCAGGGTCTGGCCGCCGCGCGGGTTGGAGAAGGTGCGCGAGACCTGCTGGATGGACAGTGCGCTCATTGGATCGAACTCCACGGGAACAGGCGCTGGTTGGCGCGCTTGAAGACAAGGTCCGAGACCAGGCCGATGCAGCCGATCACGATGATGCCGAAGATGATCTGCCCGGTATTGAGCAGCGCCTGGCTGTCGGTGATCATGTGCCCGATGCCCGACGACGAGCCGATCAGCTCGGCCACGATCACGTAGGTCCAGGCCCAGCCCAGCACCAGCCGCAGGATCTCGGCAATCTCGGGCGCGGCGCCGGGGATCAGCACGCGCCGCACGATGCCGGCGCTGTTGGCGCCCAGCGTGTAGGCCGCCTCCACCAGGTCCTTGCGCGCGCCGCCGACGGCCACCGCCACCATCAGCACGATCTGAAAGAACGAGCCGATGAAGATCACCAGCAGCTTCTGGGTCTCGCCGATGCCGGCCCACAGGATCAGCAGCGGGATAAAGGCCGACGCGGGCAGGTAGCGGCAGAACGACACGAAGGGCTCGAAGAACGCCTCGGCCGCCTTGTACGCGCCCATGAAGATGCCCAGCGGCACCGCCAGCACCGCCGCCAGCACGAAGCCGCCGACCACGCGCCACACGGTCATGCCGATGTCGCCGATGAAGTTGTGCTCGGTGAACAGGATGAAGCCCTCTTTGGCCATCGTCATCGGATCGGCCAGGAACGTGCGCGGCACGAAGCCGCCCAGCGTTACCACGGCCCAGATGCCGAAGAACAGCACGAAGAAGGACAGGCCCAGCATCCAGCGCGTGTTGGGCGCCACCGGCACCAGCGGGGCCAGCCACGGGTGGCGCCGGCGCACCGGCGCCGCCGCTGCGGCAGGGACCGCCGCGGCAGCGGCCGGGGCGGGTGTTCCAAGTCTGGCTTGCGTCATGACGTCACGCCTCCTGAAGACTGTCGGTTACTTGAGGAAACGCGCGTCATACAGCGCCGTCACGTCCGGCACCTGGCGGATCACGCCGATTTCCAGCAGCACCGCCGCAGCTTCCTTGCTGAAGCTGGCAAGCTCGCCGGCAAAGAACTTGCGGTTGGCCTCGCGGTCCTGCCAGCGCAGGTAGGCGGAGGACTTGGCGAACTGCTCGCCGGTCTGCTTGACCGCAGCGCCCATGATGTCGTTGGCCTTGGCCGGCTCCTTCCGGATCATCTCCAGGGCCTCGAAGTAGCTGTCGACCAGCGCCTGCGCGGCCTTGGGATTCTCTTTAAGCCACTTCGGCGCGCAGCCCAGCGTATCGGTCACCATCGGGTAGTCGAGCGTGGTCGCCAGGATCTTGCCCTTGTCCGGGTTCTGGCGCACCGTCGACAGATACGGCTCATAGGTCATGGCGCCGTCGTTCTGGCCGGCCACGAAGGCCTGCGCGGCCGCCTGCGGCGACAGCGTGGTGGTCTTGATGTCCTTGAGCGTCATGCCGTTCTTCTTCAGCATCCAGGCCAGGCCGAAATACGGCGCGGTGCCCGGCGCATCGACGCCGATGGTCTTGCCCTTCAGGTCGGCAAAGCTCTTGACGTCGCTGCGCACGGCCAGGCCGTCGGCGCCGTAGGACTTGTCGAGCTGCACGATCTGGGTGATGGGCACGCCGTTGGCGTTCCAGGCCACATGCGTTTCCACCGTGGTGGCCGCGCACTGGATCGCGCCCGAGGCCAGCGCCAGGTGGCGGTCCTTCTGCGGGATCATCTTGATGTCGACGTCCACGCCATGCTTCTTGAAGATGCCGGCCTTGTCGGCCAGCGTCAGCGGCGCGAAACCGGTCCAGCCGCTCATGCCCAGCGTGACCTGGGTATTCTGCGCCTGGGCCGCACCGGCCCCCAATGCCGCAACCAGCACCGCGGCCTGCACTGCCATCCGACCGCGAATCCTGCTGTGATTCCTCATCTGTACGCTCCTTTGGTGTGTCCGTCGACGGCAGGCCATGCGTGTGGCCGCGCTCGTTTTCGGACATTAAACAGTACCTGTATATACAAGTCAACGTAGGGCTTCCACCAAGCATCCAGGCGGATAAACACCTTGAAAGGCGCTTTCCAGAGCGGGGAGTCCTCAACAGGCCTCGCACCACCCCGGTTCACGGATTGCAGTGTCGGCACCAGGCCGGGGCGATGGAAGTGCTGCTGTATAGACAGGACAAAAACGACGCAAAGGCACAGCAAACCCCGTGCCAGCCGCACTGGGACGCGCCGGCAAGGCGGTCAGGTGTCGAAGAAGGAGGTGACAGTCGGGTAACGCAGGCGCAGGCGCAGCTCGCGTTTCAAGCGGCGGTTGTCGAGGCGGCGCGATTCGCTCATGAAACTCAGCAGCGTCTTGTCGATCACTTCATGCGCCTGCCCGCGCGTGATGCGCGGCGGGCGCGGCAGGCCGCGGCGGTCCGCGACCAGGTCGAAGTAATCGGCCATGCGCAGCTCGGTGTCGTCGCTGGCATGGACCACGCGCTGCGCGCGGCCGCGGAACAGCGCCGCGACCATAGTGCGCGCCAGGTCGTCGGCATGGATATGGCTGGTGTAGACATCGTCCTGCGGCACCAGCGCGGGCGTGCCGCGGTGCAGGCGCGCCAGCGGCAGGCGGTCTTCGGCATAAATGCCGGGGATGCGCACGATGCTGGCACGCCAGCCGGCATCGCGGCCGAAGCCGCGCACTGCCTGCTCGGCGGCCACGCGGCGGCGCGCGCGGGCGGTCTGGGGCCGCACGGCGTGGAATTCCGAGACCCGGGCGCCCTGCCGGTCGCCGTACACGCCCGACGTGCTGGCGTAGACAAACGCAGCGCGGGGCCTGCCCCGGTCGGGTAGAATGGCGGGCTCGCCGGGAAGCATGCCGGCCGACGTCCTGGCCTTGCGCCAGGCCGCCCGGCGCAAGGCGGCGAGCAAGGCACGCGTGCGCGGATCGCCTTCGCCCTGCCCGGGCGGCGGCGCCAGGTCCAGCACCTGCGTGGCCAGCCCATGCAGCCGTGCCAGCGTGGCCGGCCGGTCCAGGTCCGCCACCAGCGGCACCGCGCCGGCGGCGCGCAGTTCAGCCCGGCGCGCCGGCTGTGAGGTCACGGCAAAGACACGCATGCGCGACGACAGGATTCGCAGGCAGCGCGTCCCCACATCCCCGCAGCCGACGATCAACAGGCGCGGGCGGCCCAGCCGGCGCGAAGGCGCCGGCAGCCGCGGGACTTGTGGGAGGCGCGAGGGCTGCAGCTTCGACAGAATTTGGCTCATAGACCGATTATGGCTTATCAAGTAACCGTCATGCCCAGCGGCCACAAGTTTGAAGTGGCAGCGGACGAAACCATCCTCGGCGCGGCCCTGCGCCACAGCATCGGGCTGCCCTACGGCTGCAAGAACGGCGCCTGCGGCTCGTGCAAGGGCCGCGTGCTCGAAGGCACCATCGTGCAGGGCGACCACGCCCCGGCGGCACTGACCGCGCAGGAGAAAACCGAGGGCCGCGCCCTGTTCTGCTGCGCCAACGCCGCCTCGGACGTCACCATCGAGTGCCGCGAGGTCCACGGCGCGGGCGACATCCCGATCAAGAAGGTGCCGTGCCGCGTGACCGCGATCGAGCGCCTGGCCGACGACGTGATCGCCATCAAGCTGCAGCTGCCGGCGACCGAGCGCATGCAGTACCTGGCCGGCCAGTACGTGGAATTCCTGCTGCGCGACGGCAAGCGCCGCAGCTATTCGATCGCCACGCCGCCGCATGAAGACGGCCCGATCGAACTGCATATCCGCCATATGCCCGGCGGCGCCTTCACCGACTATGTTTTCGGCGCCAGGGAAGGCCAGCCGGCCATGAAGGAGCGCGACATCCTGCGCTTCGAGGGCCCGCTGGGCAGCTTCTTCCTGCGCGAGGAGTCCGAGGCCCCGATTATCCTGCTGGCTTCCGGCACCGGCTTTGCGCCGATCAAGGCCATCGTCGAGCACGCCGCCTACACCGGCATCCAGCGCCCGATGACCCTGTACTGGGGCGGCCGCCGGCCCAAGGACCTGTACATGCACGCGCTGTGCGAGCAGTGGGCGCGCGAGCTGCCCAACTTCCGCTACGTGCCGGTGATCTCCGACGCGCTGCCTGAAGACAACTGGCAGGGCCGCACCGGCTTTGTCCACCAGGCCGTGATCGCCGACCATCCCGACCTGTCCGGCCACGAGGTCTATGCCTGCGGCGCCCCGGTGATGATCAATGCCGCGCGCGGCGACTTCACCCGCCAGTGCAAGCTGCACGAGGACGCGTTCTTCGCCGACTCGTTCACCTCCGAGGCCGACATGCACCCGGCCACTCCCGCGGCCTGAGGCCGCCCGAGAGCCGTTCCCTCAGCGCAACAATGCCCGGGCCAGCCAAAATTCGTTTTGACACCCGGGCGCATGCGCCTTATATTTGCCCGCATGCACATGACCTTCAACCGACGCCGCAGCTTCCGTACGTCGCTCCCCGCTGGGGTGCCGCGCGGCTGACCGTCGACTGCGTCTGTTCATGTCAACGAGCCACGGGCAACCCCCGTGGCTTTTTGTTTTTGTCCCGGTTGTTACGCCCGTCCGTCCATCGTTTAAAGCCGACCCCTGGAGTCCGCCATGGCATTTGCTGAGTATCCCGTCCAATCCCTGATGTACATCACCAACCGGCCCGAGCTCGTGTTCACCGAGGGCAAGGGCTCCTGGCTGACGGATCACAACGGCAAGCGATACCTGGACTTCGTGCAGGGCTGGGCAGTGAACTGTCTGGGCCATTCCAACCAGGGCATGATCGACGCGCTGGTGGCCCAGTCGCACCGGCTGATCAACCCGAGCCCGGCCTTCTACAACGAGCCGATGCTCAAGCTGGCCCGGCAGCTGACCGACCACAGCTGCTTCGACAAGGTCTTCTTCGCCAACAGCGGCGCCGAGGCCAACGAAGGCGCGATCAAGCTGGCGCGCAAATGGGGCCGCAAGCACAAGGACGGCGCCTTCGAGATCATCACCATGGACCACAGCTTCCATGGCCGCACGCTCGCCACCATGAGCGCGTCGGGCAAGGCCGGCTGGGACACCATCTTTGCGCCGCAGGTGCCGGGCTTCCCGCGCGCCGATCTCAACGACCTGGCCTCGGTGGAGAAGCTGATTACCGACAAGACCGTCGGCATCATGCTGGAACCGGTGCAGGGCGAAGGCGGCGTGATCCCCGCCACGCGCGAGTTCATGCAGGGCCTGCGCGCGCTGGCCGACAAGCACAGGCTGCTGCTGATCGTCGATGAAGTGCAAACCGGCTGCGGCCGCTGCGGCACCCTGTTCGCCTACGAGCTGGCAGGCGTGGAGCCGGACATCATGACGCTGGGCAAGGGCATCGGCGGCGGCGTGCCGCTGTCGGCGCTGCTGTGCAAGGCCGAGGTCGCCAGCTTCGAGGCCGGCGACCAGGGCGGCACCTACAACGGCAACCCGCTGATGACCGCGGTGGGCAGCGCCGTGATCGAGCAGCTGACCGCGCCGGGGTTCCTCGACGACGTCAAGGCCAAGGGCGAATACCTGCGGGAACAGCTGCTGGCGCTGTCCGCCGAGTTCGGCCTGGCCGGCGAACGCGGCGACGGCCTGCTGCGCGCGCTGATGCTGGGCAAGGACATCGGCCCGCAACTGGTGGAAGAAGCCCGCGACATGGTGCCGCAAGGCCTGCTGCTGAACGCACCGCGCGCCAACCTGCTGCGCTTCATGCCCGCGCTGAACGTGACGCGTGAAGAGATCGACCAGATGATCGGC
Organism: Cupriavidus necator; assembly: GCF_016127575.1. Lineage (NCBI taxonomy): Bacteria > Pseudomonadati > Pseudomonadota > Betaproteobacteria > Burkholderiales > Burkholderiaceae > Cupriavidus > Cupriavidus necator. The sequence goes on along the minus strand of NZ_CP066018.1, from coordinate 2,289,059 downwards.
ATGCTGCGCACGCTGCTGAAGAAGCTGGCCTGAGTCCTGGTCATTCGCCAGACGGAAAAAAAGCCTCGCGCGCGCGAGGCTTTTTTCTTTGTGGTGCCGCAGAGGAGTGAGGGAGAGAGCCAGCGCCGCAGAACCCGCGCACACCAGCCTGAGCAGGCGTTGCGCGGGGCCCCGCGGCAAGGGGAAAGGCCTTGCGCCTGCGTGCGCCTGCCCTCTCCCTCACCCCTCTTGCGGCGGGGTGGGAGGCGGCAGCGCGCGCCTTACTCGCCCAGGTAGGCGGCCCGCACCTTGGGATCGTCGAGCATCTGCTTGGCGTCCCCGCTCATGGTGATCAGGCCCGACTCCATCACGTAGCCGCGGTGGGCAGCCTGCAGCGCCAGGCGCGCGTTCTGCTCCACCAGCAGCACGGTCACGCCCTGTGCCGAGATGTCGCGCACGACCTCGAAGATCTTCTCGACCATGATCGGCGACAGGCCCATCGACGGCTCGTCCAGCAGCAGCACCTTGGGCTGGCTCATCAGCGCGCGCGCCATTGCCAGCATCTGCTGCTCGCCGCCGGACATGGTGCCCGCCAGCTGGTTGGCGCGCTCCTTCAGGCGCGGGAAGATGCCGAACATGCGCTCGACGTCGGCCTTGATGCCGGCGTCGTCGTTGCGCGTGTAGGCGCCCATCTGCAGGTTCTCGGTGATGGTCATGCGCGCGAACACGCCGCGGCCTTCCGGCACCATCGCCAGGCCCTGCTTGAGCAGCGCGTAGCTGGGCACGCCCTTGATCGACTTGCCCATGTATTCCACGTCGCCGCTGGCCCAGCCCTGCAGGCCGGTGATGGCCTTCATGGTGGTGGTCTTGCCGGCGCCGTTGGCGCCGATCAGTGTCACCAGCTCGCCGTCCCGGATTTCCAGGTCAATGCCCTTGACGGCCTGGATGCCGCCGTACGCGACCTTGAGGCCGGAGATCTTCAGTACTGTCTGTGTCATTGCTTGTCCTCCGGCCATCAGTGTGCCGATGCGCCGAGGTAGGCCTCGATCACCGCGGGGTTGTTCTGCACTTCGTGCGGCAGGCCCTGGGCAATCACCTTGCCGTAGTCCAGCACCGTCATGCGGTTGCACAGGCCCATCACCAGCTTCACGTCGTGCTCGATCAGCAGGATGGTCTTGCCATCGTTGCGGATCTTGTCGAGCAGTCCGCGCAGCTCCACCTTCTCGGTCGCGTTCATGCCCGCGGCCGGTTCGTCCAGTGCCAGCAGCTTGGGCTCGGTCGCCAGCGCCCGCGCGATCTCGAGCCGGCGCTGGTGGCCGTAGGAGAGGTTGCGCGCGGTGAAGTTGGCGTACTTGCCGATGCCGACATAGTCGAGCAGGTCGTGCGCCATGTCCTCGATGCCCTCTTCCTCGCGGCGCACCGCGGGCGGGCGGAAGATCGCGCCGAACACGCCGGCCTTGGAGCGCACGTGGCGCCCCACCATCACGTTCTCGAGCGCAGTCATCTCGCCGAACAGGCGGATGTTCTGGAACGTGCGCGCGATGCCGGCCCTGGCGACCTCATGCACGGCGGTCGGCTGGTAGGGCTTGCCGCCCAGCACGAACTCGCCTGAATCCGGCGTGTACAGGCCGGTGATCACGTTGAAGAAGGTGGTCTTGCCGGCGCCGTTGGGGCCGATCAGCCCGTAGATCTCGCCCGGCTTGATCTGCAGGCCCACCTCGGACAGTGCCTGCAGGCCGCCGAAACGCTTGTTGACCCCCTGTACCGACAGGAGGAAATCGTTGTTGCTCATGTTGTCCTCCTGGTCAGAAACGGCCCACGCTGCCCGCACGGCGCACCACCGGGCGGTCTTCCTTGCGCGGCGACGGCCAGATGCCCGCCGGGCGATACAGCATGACGCCGACCAGGGCCAGGCCGAACAGCAGCTGGCGCAGCACTTCGGCATCGACGATGACATGGCCGAACAAACCGGTCTGCATCGGCTCCGCCACCACGCGCAGCAACTCCTGGAAGCCCACCAGCAGGACGCCGCCCAGGATCACGCCCGGGATATGGCCCATGCCGCCAAGCACCACGATGGCCAGCACGTAGATCGATTCCCACAGCGTGAACGATTCCGGCGACACGAAGCCCTGGAACGCGCCGAACACCGCGCCCGAGGCGCCGCCGAACGAAGCGCCCATGGCAAAGGCCAGCAGCTTGATGTTGCGGGTGTTGATGCCCATCGCCTTGGCGGCGATCTCGTCTTCGCGGATGGCCACGAAAGCGCGGCCGATACGCGAGGTCTGCAGCCGCAGGCTCACGAACACGATCACGATGACCAGGAACACCAGCAGGTAGTAGTACATGAACACCGGCGTGAACTTGAGTCCGAAGATCTCGTGCGACTTCGAGAAGTCGAAGCCGAAGATATGGACCGGGTCCACCGCGGTGATGCCCTTGGGCCCGTTGGTGATGTTGACCGGGCGGTCAAGGTTGTTCATGAAGATGCGGACGATCTCGCCGAAGCCCAGCGTCACGATGGCGAGGTAGTCGCCGCGCAGCTTCAGCGTTGGCGCCCCGAGCAGCACGCCGAAGGTGGCGGCTACCAGGATCGCGATCGGCAACACGAACCACATCGACAGGTGGATGCCGGTGGGGAACAGTTGCTGGATCCACTCGAACTGGTTCGCCAGGTGGGGCGAGCCCAGCAGCGCCATCAGGTAGGCGCCGACCGCGTAGAACGCGATATAGCCCAGGTCAAGCAGGCCGGCAAAGCCCACCACGATGTTCAGGCCCAGCGCCAGCATGATGTACAGCAGCGCGAAGTCCAGCACGCGGACCCAGTAGTTGCCGCCCAGGGTCTGGACGAAGAACGGTGCGCACAGGGCGATCACCAGGAAGCCAATCAGTGCGGCCAGGGTCTTGGCCGGCACCTTGGTGGGCGCCGCGACGGCTGCCGTGGATGGAATCGGAGTATTCATGGATTCGCTCTCCTCAGGCGCGATCCGCCACGCGTTCGCCCATGATGCCGGACGGACGGAAGACGAGCACGGTGATCAGCACGATAAAGGCAAAGACGTCCTGGTAGTTCGAACCGAAGACGCCGTTGGTCAGGTCGCCGATATAGCCGGCGCCGAGCGCTTCGATCAGGCCCAGCAGCATGCCGCCGACCATGGCGCCAGCCAGGTTGCCGATGCCGCCCAGCACCGCGGCGGTAAACGCCTTCAGGCCGGGGATGAAGCCCATGTAGAAGTGGGCATTGCCGTAGTTGGTGGCCATCATCACGCCGGCCAGCGCGGCCAGCGTGGCGCCGATCATGAAGGTGGCGGAAATGACGAAATTGGGGTTCACGCCCATCAGGCCGGCCACCTTCTGGTTCTCGGCGGTGGCGCGCATGGCGCGGCCGAGCTTGGTGCGGTTGACCAGGGCCAGCAGGCCGGACATCACCATCACGGCCATGCCGATGATGACCATTTCCTTGCCGGTGATGGTGGCGCCGGTCGTGCCGATGTCGATCGGCTCGGACGGCAGCAGCTGCGGGAAGGTCAGCGGGTTGCGCGACCAGATCAGCATGCCCATCGTCTGCAGGATGATGGAGACGCCGATGGCGGTGATCAGCGGGGCCAGCCGTGGCGCATTGCGCAAGGGCCGGTAGGCGATCCGCTCGATCGAATAGGACAGGATCGCGCAGACTGGCATCGCGACCAGCGTGGCGATCACCAGCGTCAGCCATTCAGGCAGGCCGGGGGCGAACTTCTGCAATCCGAGGATGGCTGACAGGGCGGTCAGCGCGCCGATCATCAGCACATCGCCGTGGGCGAAGTTGATGATGCCGAGAATACCGTAGACCATGGTGTAGCCCAGTGCGATCAGCGCATAGATGCTGCCGAGCACCAGACCGTTCACGATCTGCTGGATAAGGATATCCATGAAAACTCCTGCTTCAGTCCCGGACCTTGCGGCATGGTGTGGATGCCGGGGGCGGGACCATGGTGTGTAATGGGTAACGTTGCGGTGGTTGGTTTGCTGGTAAGCGACCTGCCCTGCTCCATCCATGGTAAGGATGCTTCTACATTAGGCGAGGCTAAAAAGAACGGCACCGCAAAATACTCACGGTGCCGTTCGGATGGGCCGGTAAGCCCAGATTACATCTTCACGACGTCGAGGACGGACTTCTTCTTGTCCTTGTACTCGTACAGCGTGATGGTGCCTTCCTTCATGTCGCCCTTCTCGTCGAAGGCGATATTGCCGATCACGCCCTTGTAGTTGGTCTTGGGCATTTCGGCCAGGATGGCAGCCGGTTCGGTCGAGTTGGCGCGCTTCATGGCGTCGACGACGACCATCACGGCGTCATACGTGAACGGTGCATAGATCTGCACCGGGGCGTTGAAGCGAGCCTGGTAGCGCTTGGAGAAGTCCGCGCCCTGCTCCATCTTCGACAGGGCCAGGCCGGCCTCGGAGCAGATGATGTTGGTCACGGCGTCGCCCGCCAGTTCGGCCACCTTGTCGGTACAGACGCCGTCGCCGCCGACGATCTTGGCACCGATGCCCAGTTCCTTGGCCTGCTTGGCGAACGGGCCGCCGGTGGCGTCCATGCCGCCGTACATGATCACGTCAGGCTTCTTGCCCTTGATCTTGGTGAGAATGGCCTTGAAGTCGGTGGCCTTGTCGTTGGTGGCCTCGCGCGCCACCACGTTCACGCCGGCCGCCTTGGCGGTCTTCTCGAACTCGTCGGCCAGGCCCTTGCCGTAGGCGGTGGCGTCGTCGACGATCGCCACGCTCTTGGCATGGAGCGTCTTGCTGGCATAGTTGGCCAGTGCCGGGCCCTGCTGGGCATCGGTGGCCACCACGCGGTAGGTGGTCTTGAAGCCCTGCTTGGTGTAGTCCGGGTTGGTGGACGAGGGCGAGATCTGCACGATGCCGGCATCGCTATAGATCTTGGAGGCCGGGATCGACGTACCCGAGTTCAGGTGGCCGACCACGGCCACCACCTTGGCGTCGACCAGCTTCTGCGCCACGGAGGTGCCCGTCTTGGGGTCGGCGGCATCGTCTTCGCCAACCAGTTCCAGCTTGATCTTCTTGCCACCGATCTCCAGGCCGGTCTTGTTGACTTCTTCCACGGCCAGGCGGGCGCCGTTTTCGTTGTCCTTGCCAAGGTGCGCGATGCCGCCGGTCAGCGGGGCCGCGTGGCCGATCTTGACGACGACTTCACCGCCGCCCGCTGCAGGAGCGGCTGCCGCCGGCGCCGAAGGCGCCGCATCAGCCGGCTTCTCTTCCTTCTTGCCGCAAGCGGCTACCAGCGCCACTGCGGCCGCAATCGGCAGAATCTTGGCAAACGTGATTTGCATGAGTGATCTCCTAGGATTCACGAAGACAGGGATTTTCAACGCCTCCCGGACGTTTCCCTGGACCGCCTTTGTTTAGTTTCAATTTGAAACGCGCGCATTGTATCCCCTTTCTTAGTCGATGCAATACGCGACGCAACATCCTTAACCATTTACCGGTCAAATGAGCTAGGGAATTTCCCCAATGCACAGATTGCGGCAATTCCCACTCACATGACGCGGCCGCCTCACCTACTTACAAGAATCGTGCCTGCGCCGCCCGGTGGCGCGGATAAGCATCGCCGGCACCACCTATAATGCGCCTTTATTAATTAGGTGTTTCATTTAAATTCAGCTGCACCGTTCTCTAATGTGCAGAATGTAGCGCCGCACCATAATAGGGAAAACCCCAAACCGGGGGATTACCCTGATTTGTCTGATCAGCAGGACAGCCATGTATTACCTGCACCATCGCCGTGCATTATTCGCGCCGGCCGGCTGCAAATCGGGCGTACCAAAGACAAAGGGCGCCGCATCAAGCGGCGCCCTTGTAAAAGGCGGGGCTGGCAGGCGGGCACGGCCCGCACCGGGTCACGCGGCGGCGCTGGCCGGCAGCAGCCCACGCGGCAGCGGGAAGGCCATGTTCTCTTCGATGCCGTCAAGCGGGCGCACCTGGCTCGCGCCAAGCTCACGCAGGCGCTCGACGATGGACTGGGCTAGCGCCTCGGGCGCCGAAGCGCCGGCGGTCAGGCCGATGCGGCGCTTGCCGGCGATCCATTCGGGGCGCACCTGCTCGGGGGCGTCCACCATATAGGCCGGCACGCCCAGGCGCTCGGCCAGCTCGCGCAGGCGGTTGGAGTTGGAGCTGTTGGGGCTGCCCACCACGATCACCACCTCCACCTGCGGCGCCATGAACTTCACCGCGTCCTGGCGGTTCTGCGTGGCATAGCAGATGTCCTGCTTCTTGGGCTCGCGGATTTGCGGAAAGCGCGCCTTGAGCGCGGCCACGATCTCGCGGGTCTCATCCACCGACAGCGTGGTCTGGGTCACGTAGGCAAGCCGCGACGGGTCGGTAACCTGCAGCGTGGCGACGTCGGCCACCGACTCCACCAGCAGCATGCCGCTGCTGGCCTGGCCCATGGTGCCCTCCACTTCCGGATGGCCGCGATGCCCGATCATCACGATCTCGCAGCCCTCGGCGCGCATCTTGCTCACCTCGACATGCACCTTGGTCACCAGCGGGCAGGTGGCATCGAACACGTGCAGCCCGCGCGCGGCGGCGTCGGCACGCACTTCGCGCGACACGCCATGGGCGCTGAAGATGACGGTGGCGCCCGCGGGCACCTCGTCGAGCTCGCGCACGAACACCGCGCCCTTGCGGCGCAGGCCGGCCACCACATAGGCGTTGTGGACGATCTCGTGGCGCACGTAGATGGGCGCGCCGAAGCGCTCGAGCGCACGCTCGACGATCTCGATGGCACGGTCCACGCCGGCGCAGAAGCCGCGCGGCTGCGCCATCAGGATTTCTGCGTCGGGTGCGGGAGTCAGGTCAGGCATGCTGCGGTATCAGGATGGTTCGGCACACGTGCGGCGCGCTCAGAGAATGCCGATCAGCTGCACGTCGAACAGGATGGTCTGCCCGGCCAGCGGATGGTTGAAGTCAAAGAGCGCGGCGGTCTCGCCGAACTCCTTGAGCACACCGGCGTACTTGCCGCCGCCGGGCGCGTTGAACTCCACCAGGTCGCCAGGGCTGTAGTCCTCTTCGAAGGAACTGTTCTCGCGCAGCGTGGCCAGCGACACCCACTGCAGCAGCTCGGGGTTGCGCGGGCCAAAGGCCTGCTCCGGCGCCAGCCGGTAGGTCATGCGCTCGCCTTCGGGCATGCCGAGCAGCGCCTGCTCCAGCGTCGGCGCGAACTGGCCCTGGCCGAGCAGCAGCGTGGCGGGCTTCTCCTCGAACGTGCTGACGACCTCGGTGCCGTTCTCGAGCGCGATGCTGTAGTGCAGGGTCAGGAAAGAGTCGGCCTGGACAGTCTTGCGGCCAGCCGTGCCGCCGTCGGTTTCCGACGCGAAAGTTTGCAAATTCATGGGTGATCAACCGGTCAACAACCCGTATTGTATTCGACTGGCCCATTGCCCGCCGCCCCCGGACCCGGCCTCACCCTCATCACGGCGTGACTACCCTGGAGTGCTCATGACCATTGCCAACTGGCCCGCCTGCGAGCGGCCCCGCGAGAAACTGATGGAAAGCGGCGCCGCCGCCCTGTCAGACGCCGAGCTGCTGGCCATCCTGCTGCGCGTGGGCGCTGCCGGCAAAAGCGCCGTGGACCTCGCACGCGAGCTGTTGCACCGCTTCGGCTCGCTGACAGCCCTGTTCGCGGCCGAGGGGCGCGCACTGACAAGCGTCCGGGGCATGGGCGAAACCAAGTATGCCCAACTGCAGGCCATTCCGGAGCTGGCACGGCGTGCGCTGGCCGAATCGCTGCGCCTGCCCACCGGCTTCGACGGCCCGGCGGCGGTGCGCAACTACCTGCGCCTGACGCTGGCGCCGCTGCCGCACGAGGTCTTCCTGTGCCTGTTCCTGGATCCGCGCAACCGCATGGTGGCCAGTGAAGAAATGTTCCGCGGCACGCTGACGCGCACCGCCGTCTACCCGCGCGAGGTGGCGCGCCAGGCGCTCGTGCATAATGCGGCCGGCATCATCGTGGCGCACAACCACCCGCGCGGCACCACCGCGCCGAGCCAGAGCGACATCCGCCTGACCCACGAACTGGCGCGCACCCTCGATCTGATCGACGTGCGGCTGCTCGACCATTTCATCGTGGCCGGCCAGGAAATCCGCTCGCTGGCCGACTGCTGCGACCGCCTGCCCGGGCTGTGACGCCAACGCCACGGCACATACAGCGCAGCAACACCGGATAACGCCAAAGCACAGAAGGCATTGATTCGGCGAGGGAATCCGGTCTATAATGCCCGTTTTGCTGAAGTCTCAACCGCTGCAGTCCGGGCCCGCGCGCCTTTTGTTGATCTGTTGCGAACATTGTCCACGAATAGAAGATTTAGGAGTGCTTCATGGCACGCGTCTGTCAAGTGACCGGGAAAGCGCCGATGGTCGGCAACAACGTTTCCCACGCAAACAACAAGACCAAGCGCCGTTTTCTGCCCAACCTGCAGAATCGTCGTTTCTTCGTTGAATCCGAAAACCGCTGGGTGAGCCTGCGCGTCTCGAACGCCGGCCTGCGCCTGATCGACAAGAAAGGCATCGACTCCGTGCTCGCCGACCTGCGCGCACGCGGCGAAGTCTAATTAGGAGCACATCATGGCAAGCAAAGGCGGCCGCGACAAGATCAAGCTGGAATCGACCGCAGGTACGGGTCATTTCTACACGACCACCAAGAACAAGCGCACCATGCCGGAAAAGATGGAGATCATGAAGTTCGATCCCGTCGCCCGCAAGCACGTCGCTTACAAGGAAACCAAGATCAAGTAATTGATCCCGGTTCCCGCCAGAAAGCCCCGCCATGCCGCGGGGCTTTTTGTTGCCTGCGCGCCGCGCAGGCCTGCGGGGCGATAAGCGCCCACCCCCACGCGACGCGCTGATGCGCGGGATGGCGCTTCAGGTGTAGACTTTCCCGTTTCCTCCTTTTTGCCTGGCGCCCCCCCAGCGCACTCCGCACCATGAATTTCGACGTCGCCATCGTCGGCAGCGGCCTGGCCGGCCTTACGGTCGCGCTGCAACTGGCCGACACCCACCGGGTGGCCATCCTCAGCAAGCGCGCCATGACCCAGGGCGCCAGCGACTGGGCGCAGGGCGGTATTGCCGCCGTGCTGGATTCCGGCGACAGCCATGACGAGCATACGCAGGACACGCTCGTCGCCGGTGCGGGGTTGTGCGACGAAGAGGCCACGCGCTTCATCGTGGAGCATGGGCGCGAGGCCATCCAGTGGCTGATCGACCGCGGCGTGCCATTCACGCGCGACGAACAGGCCGAACTGGGCTTCCACCTGACGCGCGAAGGCGGCCACAGCCGCCGGCGCATCATCCACGCCGCCGACGCCACCGGCCATGCCGTGGTCAGCACGCTGCTGCAGCAGGCCATGCAGCACCCGAACATCACCATCCTGGAAGACCACTTCGCAATCGACCTGATCACCTCGCGCAAGCTGGGGCTGCCGGGCAACCGCTGCTACGGCCTGTACGTACTGGACGACAGCACCGGCGCGGTGCGCACCCTCACCGCCACGCACACCGTGCTGGCCGCGGGCGGTGCCGGCAAGGTCTACCTGTACACCACCAACCCGGATACGGCCACCGGCGACGGCATCGCCATGGCCTGGCGCGCGGGCTGCCGGGTTTCGAACATGGAGTTCATCCAGTTCCACCCGACCTGCCTGTACCACCCCTACGCCAAGTCCTTCCTGATCTCCGAAGCGGTGCGCGGCGAAGGCGGCCTGCTCAAGCTGCCCGATGGCACCCGCTTCATGCCCGAACACGATGCGCGCGCCGAACTGGCGCCGCGCGACGTGGTGGCGCGCGCGATCGACTTCGAGATGAAGAAGCGCGGCCTGGACTGCGTCTACCTGGATATCAGCCACCAGCCCGAATCCTTCCTGAAAGAACACTTCCCGACCATCCACGCGCGCTGCCTGGAGCTCGGCATCGACATCACGCGCGAGCCGATTCCCGTGGTGCCGGCCGCCCACTACACCTGCGGCGGCGTGGTCACCGACACCTCCGGACGCACCGATATCGGCAATCTGTACGCCGTGGGCGAAACCGCCTGCACCGGCCTGCATGGTGCCAACCGGCTGGCCTCCAACTCGCTGCTCGAATGCATGGTGATCGGCCGCGCCGCGGCCGAGGACATCGCTTCCAAGGACAAGGCCGGGCTGCCTGACATCACGCTGCCGGCCTGGGATGAAAGCCGCGTCTCCGATGCCGACGAGGAAGTGGTGGTGTCGCACAACTGGGACGAGCTGCGCCGCATGATGTGGAACTACGTCGGCATCGTGCGCACCAGCAAGCGGCTGGAGCGCGCCCAGCACCGCATCGGCCTGCTGCGCGAGGAAATCGCTGAGTACTACGCCAACTTCCGCGTCACCAGCGACCTGCTGGAGCTGCGCAACCTGGTCGAAGTGGCCTCGCTGATCGTGGACAGCGCCTATTCGCGCCACGAAAGCCGGGGCCTGCACTTCAGCCGGGACTATCCGGATACCCTGCCCAAGGCGCTGCCGACGGTGATTCAGCCGCCAGCCACAAGGAAGCGCTGACGGCTGGCCAGGCAAAGCAAAACGGGGTGGCGCCGCAAGGCCCCACCCCGTTTTTCTGGTATCGCGCGAAGCGTCAGCCGATGATCCGCAGCGAATAGTCCGTCGCCCGCACGTCCTTGGTCAGCGCACCAACCGAGATCCGGTCCACGCCGGTTTCGGCAAAGGTGCGGATAGTATCGGCATTGACGCCGCCCGACACCTCCAGCAGCGCCCTGCCCCGATTGATCCTGACCGCATCCTGCATCATCGGCACGGTGAAGTTATCGATCAGCACCGACTTCGCACCGGCCGCAAGCGCTTCTTCCAGTTCGGCCAGCGTTTCCACCTCGATCTGCACCGACGCCCTGGTATCGAGCGCCAGCGCCGCCTGCATGGCCGCGCTGATGCTGCCAGCCGCGGCGATATGGTTTTCCTTGATCAGGATGCCGTCGTACAGCGCCAGCCGCTGGTTCTCGCCGCCGCCGATGCGGACCGCGTACTTCTGCGCCAGGCGCAGGCCCGGCAGCGTCTTGCGCGTATCCAGCACGCGCGCGCGGGTGCCGGCGATCAGGTCGGCATAGCGGCGCGTGGCGGTGGCCACGCCCGACAGCAGCTGCAGGAAATTCAGCGACGGGCGCTCCGCCGTCAGCAGCGAGCGCGCCGGGCCGGTGATCTCGCAGACCACCGAATCGTGCGCCATGCGGGCACCTTCCTGCTGCAGCCAGTGCACCTCGAGCGCCGGGTCGAGCGCGCGCATGCAGGCATCGAACCACGGCTGGCCGCACAGCACTGCGGACTCGCGCACGATCACGCGCGCGCGTGCCGCCTTGGCCGCAGGCACCAGCAGGCCGGTCAGGTCGCCGCTGCCGACATCCTCGTCAATGGCGGCCTGCACATTGGCTTGCAGCGCTGCCTGCAGCGCCGGACCGTAGCTGTCGAAAATCGAATTCACGCTCATGCCGGGCCAATCCCCTTGAACAGCGCCTGTTCCTTGGCCAGGTCTGCCGACGGACGCACATTGCGCTTCTGCGCGGCGGCGAAGTCCAGCATGCGGTTGATGCAGGTCACCGCCTGGCGCCCGATCACCGGGTCGACATGGATCTCGTTGCGGCCGGTTTCCAGCACCTCGGCCAGGTTGGTGAGCGCGTTCATGGCCATCCACGGGCAGTGCGCGCAGCTCTTGCAGGTCGCGCTGTTGCCGGCCGTGGGCGCTTCAATGAAGTGCTTGCCGGGCGCCGCCATGCGCATCTTGTGCAGGATGCCGTTGTCGGTGGCGACGATGAACTCGGTCGCGTCCAGCTTCTGTGCGGCCTCGATCAGCTGCGAGGTCGAGCCGACCACATCGGCCTGCGCCACCACGTTTTCCGGCGACTCAGGGTGCACCAGGATCTTGGCGTTGGGGAATTCGCGGCGCAGCAGGTCCAGCTCGATGCCCTTGAACTCGTCGTGCACCAGGCACGAGCCCTGCCACAGCAGCATGTCGGCACCGGTCTGCTTCTGGATATAGCTGCCCAGGTGCTTGTCCGGCGCCCACAGGATCTTCTTGCCCTGCGCATGCAGGTGCTCGACGATCTTCAGGCCGATGCTGGAGGTCACCATCCAGTCCGCGCGCGCCTTCACGGCGGCGCTGGTGTTGGCGTAGACCACCACGGTGCGGTCCGGGTGCGCATCGCAGAAGGCGGCGAACTCATCGGCCGGGCAACCCAGGTCGAGCGAGCAGGTCGCGTCCAGGTCCGGCATCAGCACGGTCTTCTCGGGGCTCAGGATCTTGGCGGTCTCGCCCATGAAGCGCACGCCCGCCACCACCAGGGTCCGGGCCTCGTGGTCGCGGCCGAAGCGGGCCATTTCCAGGGAGTCGGAGACACAGCCGCCGGTTTCCTCGGCCAGGTCCTGCAGGTCGGCGTCGACGTAATAGTGCGCCACCAGCACCGCATTGCGTTCCTTGAGCAGGCGGCGAATACGCGTCTTCAGGGACTGGCGCTCGTCGGGTGTCAGCACCGGCGGCACCTTGGCCCAGGCATGGGCCACGCAGCTGCTGCCAGTGGCGTTTTCGGCATCCGCCAGGTTCGGCTTTTCGAACTCGACGGTCTTGATCGATTGTGGGGTCATCTCCGGTACTCCTCTAGACCTTCGCCAGCAAGGATGCGGCCCGGCCAGAATATTGGGGAGTTTATCTAAAACAAAAGCCCCGCCATGGGCGGGGCTTTGTCAAACCATACGGCGCGGCCGGATTGTATCAGGCGTAGCGGCGCAGGCGCAGCGAGAAATCTTGCAGCGCCTGGATGCCGCTGGCCTCGGCACGATGGCACCAGGCCTGCAGCTGCTGCAGCAGCTGCTCGCGCGTCAGGTTGGAACGGCCCCAGATGGCGGCCAGTTCACGGCGCATTTCGACGAAGGTCTGCAGCGCCTTGTTCTGTTCAACGATACTTGCCAGCTGTTCGCGCTGCGGCGCGGCCAGCTTGGTTTCCTCGCGGTGGAACCACTTGCTGGCGGGCTTGAAGCTGCGGTACTCGGCCACGCGGCCTTCCTTGAGCTTTTCCAGTTCCTGGCGGAACGCGCCCTTGACGGCCTTGGCGTAGCGCGCCATCACGTCATAGCGGTTGGCGATGATCGCTTCCAGCGTGTTGTGGTCAACCGGGCGGGCTTCCACCAGGCGTGCCTTGGGCGGGGTCTTCTTGACCTTGGCCAGGCCGACTGCCTGCATCGCGCGGATATAGCCCCAGCCCACATCGAACTCATACCACTTGATCGAGAACTTGGCCGAGGTCGGGTACGTGTGGTGGTTGTTGTGCAGCTCTTCGCCACCAATGATCAGGCCCCACGGCGACACGTTGGTCGAGGCGTCCTCGCAATCGTAGTTGCGATAGCCCCACCAGTGGCCCAGGCCATTGATGATGCCGGCGGCATGGATCGGGATCCACAGCATCTGCACGGCCCAAACGGTCATGCCGATCACGCCGAACAGCGCGAGGTCGATGATCAGCATCAGGCCGACACCCTGCCAGCCGAAGCGCGAGTACACGTTGCGCTCGATCCAGTCATTGGGGCAGCCATGGCCAAACTTGGCGATGGTTTCCTTGTTCTTGGATTCGGCACGATACAGCTCCGCTCCCTCCAGCAGCACCTTGCGGATGCCGCGGGTCTGCGGGCTGTGCGGATCTTCTTCGGTTTCGCACTTGGCGTGGTGCTTGCGGTGGATGGCGGTCCACTCGCGCGTGACCATGCCCGTGGTCAGCCAGAGCCAGAAGCGGAAGAAATGCTGGGCGATCGGGTGCAGATCCAGCGACCGGTGCGCCATGCAGCGGTGCAGGAAAATGGTGACACTGGCGATCGTGATATGCGTCATCACGAGCGTGTAGATGACGATCTCCCACCAGGTCCAGTTGGCAAGGCCGTTGGCGGCCCAGTCAAGAATAGTGTCGAACAAACTGTTCTCCGTCGGTTAAACAGGGACTTTCCCGTGCAGCCCGGCGGGGCCGGTGCACGCAACGCGCAGAAAAAAGGCTGCGAATCCAAGTGATTGCGATAGCTTTCTGGCGCCTGCCACGGGACCCGAAGTCATACCGGGCTCCCAGGCACACGAGTCTCGCGCCGGCGCCGGGATGGCCTGCGCTGGCGGGACAAGGTACGAGCCGCTGCAATCTGGCGGCTGTCTGATGTGGGAGCGTGCGCTGCAACTTGAAGCTGCAACCCGCGACAACCCGGCATTCTACCGGATCGCGCGACGCGCAAGCATACGCTATTTCCCGGATTTGGACGGAGCGCCACAGTTTTCGTTCCGTGGGTGGCGCATGCTGCGCCCATCTTGCGGTCTATGCGGCACTCGCCGCATTCGCTGCATCCGCTACCGTCTTAGATGGGGGCAGATCGTTGCCGGGCAAGGGTGCCTCGCCCAGCACGCGGAGTTCACGCTGCGGATAGGGGATGGAAATCCCATGCTCGCGCAGCGTGCGCCAGATCGCGCGGTTCATCGCCGACTGCACCCCCAGCTTGCCGTTCTGCGGATCGGCCACGAAGACCGCAACCTCGTACTCGATGCCGCTATCGGCAAACAGCACCAGGAAAGCGGCGGGCTCCGGGTCGGGCAGCACGCGCGGCAGGTCGCGCACGCATGCGGTCAGCAGCGCGATCACCGTTTCCGGATCGGCGTTGTAGTCTGCCTGCACCCGGGTGGCCACGCGCACATTGGTGTTGGAGAACGAATGGTTCTGCACCGGCTGCGCCACCAGCTGCTCGTTCGGCACCAGGGTTTCGCCATCGCCGTTGCGCACCACCGTATAGCGGGTGCGGATCTGCGACACGATGCCGGTGTACTTGTCCACCGTGATCTGGTCGCCCAGCTTGACCGAGCGGTCCAGCAGGATGATGAAGCCGGAGATGTAGTTGCTGGCGATCTTCTGCAAACCCAGCCCCAGGCCCACGCCCAGCGCGCCGCCGAACACCGACAGCACGGTCAGGTCGATCCCCACCAGCGACAGGCTCAGCAGCAGCGACACCAGCAGTAGCAAGGCCTTGGAGATGCGCGTCAGCACCACCTTCAGGTTGCCGTCGAGGTTGGCCGAGCGCATCAGCCGCTCTTCCAGCCAGGAACCGAACCACAGCGCCACCAGCACCGTCAGCAGGATCCAGACCACCGCCATCAGGGTCTCGGCCAGGCTGATCTTCTGCTTGCCGCCGATCGCAAAGCGCACGCCCTGCATCCACGCCACCACGTCCGCCAGCACGCCCAGCACGTACAGCGCCATGCCGGCCCACACCAGCGTGGTCAGCACCTTCTCCACCAGCAGCAGCATGCCATGCAGCTGGCCACTGCCCGACATCACCCGGCGCAGCACATAGAAGGTGGAATTCAGGAAGGTGATGCCGAACAGCGGCACCAGCGCCAGGCGCAGCACGCTGATCGGGATCAGCGGCTCCAGCGCAAAGCGGGCGATCAGCACCAGCACCCATCCGGCCAGGGGGAACATGGCGCGCTCGAGGCTGGCGGCGGCAAAGCGCACGGAGAAGCTTGAGCCTTGGTAGCGCGCTTCAAGGCGCCGCACCACGAAGCGCGCCAGCGGCCAGGCCA
Organism: Cupriavidus necator; assembly: GCF_016127575.1. Classification (NCBI taxonomy): domain Bacteria; kingdom Pseudomonadati; phylum Pseudomonadota; class Betaproteobacteria; order Burkholderiales; family Burkholderiaceae; genus Cupriavidus; species Cupriavidus necator. Next base: position 2,273,459 of record NZ_CP066018.1, on the reverse strand, counting down.
CCAGCAGGCAGCCGGCCAGCACCAGCAGCTGCCAGAAGAAGCCCGGCCCGCCTGCGTCGCGGATCAGGTCGTCCAGCATCTTGCCGAACATGGAGTGGGAGGCCTTCAGGTCTTTCAGGCCACCCAGGTCGGACAGGGTCTCACCGTTCATCGAGGAAACTCAGGGTTGGCGCGGCCGCCCGCGCGATCGGCAGGCGGCCCGGCAGGCACCGGCGCTCAGCTGGTGCGTTCCAGCACCGCGGCAAAGAAGCCGTCGGTCTGGTGCAGGTGCGGATACAGGGCAAACATGCCGTTGTCCGGCAGCCCGGTCACTTCGATCTTCTGCTCGGCCAGCACTTCGGCGGCCGGCACCAGGCGGAAGTTGGGGTGCGCAGCCAGGAAGTCGCGCACGATCTGCTCGTTTTCGGCTTCCAGCACGCTGCAGGTCGCGTAGACCACGCGGCCGCCGCCCTTCACCAGCCGCGCGGCCGAATCCAGAATCGCGCTCTGCTTGGCAGTCAGTTCCAGCACCGACTCCGGCGATTGCCGCCATTTCAGGTCGGGGTTGCGGCGCAGCGTGCCCAGGCCGCTGCAGGGCGCGTCGACCAGCACGCGGTCGGCCTTGCCGGCCAGGCGCTTGATCTTGGCGTCGCGCTCGGAGTCGATCAGCACCGGATGGACGTTGGACAGCCCGCTGCGCGCCAGCCGCGGCTTCAGGTTGGCCAGGCGCTTTTCCGATACGTCGAAGGCATAGAGCCGGCCGGTCGAGCGCATCGCCGCGCCCAGCGCCAGGGTCTTGCCGCCCGCGCCGGCACAGAAGTCGACCACCATCTCGCCGCGCCTGGGTGCGACCAGGTTGCACAGCAGCTGGCTGCCCTCGTCCTGCACCTCGACCAGGCCGTTGACGAAGATCGGCAACTGGTTCAGTGCCGGCTTGCCGGCCATGCGGATGCCGGCCGGCGCCATCGGCGTCGGCTCGGCGCCCAGGCCGGCGGCGTGCAGCTCGGCCAGCGCGGCCTCGCGGCTGGTCTTGGCCAGGTTGACGCGCAGGTCCAGCGGCGCCGGGCGCAGCAGCGCGTCGCCCAGGGCTGCGGCGAAGGCCTCGCCGTGGCCGCGCACCAGTTCGTCGTACAGCCACTCGGGCAGGTTGGCGCGCACGCGCGGCGCCAGGCTGGAGCGCTCGATCGTGGTCAGACGGTCCAGCCACTCGGCTTCTTCGGGATGCAGGAACGGCGTCAGCGTGTCGCGGCCCAGGGTCGCGGCCAGGCCCAGCAGCGCCAGCCGGCGCGAGGTCGCGCCCGTGCCGCTTTCGGCAAACTGGGCAAATTCGACGCGCCGGCGCAGCACCGCGTAGATGGCCTCGGCGATGATGCCGCGCTCGCGGTGGCCAAGCTTGCTGTTCTCGCGGAAGTAATAGCTCACCACGGCATCGGCCGGGCGCGCAAACAGCATGACCTTGCCCAGCAGGCGGTCGATATGCTGGATATGGGTGGCATGGAGGCCGCCATGCGAGCGGACCGGGGCACCGTTGGCATTGGGCGACTTGCGGATGGGGCTGCCCTTGCCCTTGCCCTTGCTGCGCGCGGGGGCATGTCCTTCGCTGCGCGGGGATCGGGTTCCTGCCTGGGTGCGACTCATGCCTTGACTCCTCCCGCCGGGGTATCGGCGGAGATGGCCATCAGCAATTGCGATTCGGCCGGGTTGATAACGTTGACTACGCCGTCCTGAAGTTGCAGGCGGTCCTCTACGAACCATTGCACGGCGCGGGGATAGATCACGTGCTCGCATTCGAGCAGGCGCGCGGCCAGGCTCTCGGGCGTGTCCGCCGGCCGCACATCAAGTGCAGCCTGAATCACGATCGGGCCATGGTCGAGTTCTGGGGTGACAAAGTGCACGGTGGCGCCATGCAGCTTGACGCCGGCGTCGAGCGCCTGCTTGTGGGTGTTCAGGCCCGGGAAGCATGGCAGCAGCGACGGATGGATATTCAGCAGCCGGCCCGCATAGCGGTCGACGAAGCCGGGCGTGAGTATACGCATGAAACCGGCCAATACCACCAGGTCGGGCGCGTGGGCGTCGATGGCCTCGGCCAAAGCCGCATCAAAAGCGGCACGGTCAGGGTGCTGGCGATGGTCGACCACGCCGGTTTCGATGCCATGCTGCTGCGCGAATTGCAGCCCGGCGGCGTCCGGCCGGTTCGACAGTACTGCCGCCACCCGGGCGGGCCAGCCGCCACCCGCGCAGGCACGGACGATGGCTTCCATATTGGAGCCTCGTCCGGAAATCAAGATGACAATTTTTTTCATCGCGCAATTCTACCAAGGCAAGGCGCTAAACTCTGGTAAAGCCAACGCATTACGTGCTTAATTCACGAGAATCGGACAGGGCGCGATGTCTCTAACATGTGACGGCATGCCCGTATACCCCCGATTGATGGATTGTGACGCTTCGCCCCCTCTGCTAGAGTGGGCGCTACGTCCACGCGCCAACCCTGTGCATGACACAGTGCTCGCCAAGAGCTGGTGACAACAAGGACGAAACGGGAATTTGAACGGGAATTCGCATGTCGAACGCTGCACCGACGTTGTTGGTGGTCGATGATCATCCTATGGCTTTGTCAGGCACTACGGCTTTCCTCGCCGAAGTCATGCCGGATGTGGCAGTCCATGCCGCCGGCAGTGCCCGCGAAGCCCTGACAAGCCTGCAGCAGGGTCTGCGCCCCGATATCGTGCTGCTCGATATCTGGCTGAACGATGGCACCGGCTTCGATGCCATGCAGTCGTTCAAGACCGTCATCCCCGGCGCACGCTTCATCTTCATGTCCGCCGAGGCCACCCCCGAGATCGTCGGCCGCGCCCGCGCGCTGTCGGCCTGCGGCTTCGTCGGCAAGCACCTTGATGCCAATGCCTTCACCGCCGCGGTGCGCAAGGTGCTGGCAGGCGACACCTCCTTCCCCACCGATGAGGCCCTGAACGGCCGCGCGCAGTCGTTCGGGCCCGCCCACGGCATTCCGGTCACGCCGGCCGAGCTCGGCCTGACGCCGCGCCAGGGCTCGGTGCTGGCGCTGGTGCTGGAAGGCCTGCCGAACAAGGTGATCGCGCGCCGCCTGGGGCTGACCGAGAACACCGTCAAGGAGCACGTGTCAGCCATCCTGCAGCGCCTGGGCGTGCGCACGCGCATGCAGGTGATGTCGCGCATGGAGCGGTTCCGCCTGCGCCAGTAACGCAGGCCGGTACCCTACGCCGGCCGCAGCCAGCGGCGCAGCAGCAGCCGCAGCGAAGCCGGGTCCACCGGCTTGGGCAGCACGAAATATCCCGCCTCTTCCGCCGCCGCCAGCGCGGCGGATTTCAGGTCGCCGGTCAGCAGCGCGCTGCGCGCCTGCGGCTGCGTGTTCTGCCAGCGCTCGAGCAAATCCAGTCCGTTCTCGCTGCCGGGCAGGCGCAGGTCGCAGAAGATGATGTCCGGGCGCAGGCCCTTGGCAAACAGCTTGTCGGCCTCGGCGCCGTGCGCGGCGCAGGCCACGCGGATGCCCCAGGCCTCCATCAGCGCGATCCAGGCCTTGCGGATCTGGCTGTCGTCGTCGACCACCAGCACCGTGCCCTGCAGGCGGTCGGGCTTGGCCTCTTCCGCCTGCGCCATCGCGCGCATCTCGCGCACGCTGGCCACGGTCTCGGCCGGCACCGTCGCCAGCGCGAACCAGAACACCGAACCCTTGCCCGGCACCGAGCGCACGCCATAGGTGCCGCGCATCAGGCGCACGCATTCCTTGAAGATGGCCAGCCCCAGGCCCAGGCCCTGCGACGGGTCGCGCTGCGGGTTATGGACCTGGTAATACGGCGAAAAGATGTCGGGCAGGTGCTCGGGTGTCACGCCGGCGCCGGTATCCCAGACTTCCAGCCGCACATGCTTGCGGCGCTGGCGCGCGGTCACCAGCACACCGCCGCGCTGGGTGTAGCGCAGCGCGTTCTGCACCAGGTTGAACAGGGCCCGGCGCAACAGCACCGGCTCGGCCATGGCGTAGAGCTCGTCGGGCACGCGCGGGGTCAGGGTCAGGCCGCTTTCGCGCGCATCGGCGGCAAACTGGCTCATCACGTCGCGAATCAGCGCGCCCAGCTCGCATGGCTCCAGCGTCGGCAACACCTTGCGCCCTTCCAGCTTGGACAGGTCCAGCAGCGAACGGAACAGGAGGTCGATGGTCTGGGTGCCCGCCGCCACCTGCTCCACCAGCGGATGCAGCGCCGACGACTGGTTGCGCGCGCGCAGCGCCTCCACCAGCATCACCAGCGCATGCACCGGCTGGCGCAGGTCGTGGCTGGCGGCAGCCAGGAAGCGCGACTTCTCCTCGCTGGCATGCAGCGCGCGCTCCTTTTCCTCCTGGAACTGCTTGGCCAGGCGGCGGCTGTCGCCCTCGAGCTGGATGGCGCGCACCAGCGTGACCTGCAGGTGCAAGGCATGGCGCGACAGCATCAGACCATAGATCACCAGCAGCACCTGCACATAGACGCCATGGCCGGGGAAGGCGAATTCCGCCATCAGGATATTGGGCACCAGGATCGGCACGCCGGCATAGACCAGGTTCGACGGCACCGGCGCCTGCGACACCGCGCCGCCTGCCAGCACCCCAAGGGTCAGCAGGTACAGCACGCTGGAGAACACGGCCGAGCCCGTATACAAATGCAGCAGCGCCGAACTGCCCCAGGTCACGCCGGTCAGGAAGGCAACCGCGCGCATATTGTTCCACCACTTGCGCGTGTGCGCGGAGCGGCTCATCGAGGCATGGTCGCGCTGGTAGCCGACATAGAACCACAGGCCGCCGACCGTCAGCAGCAGCATCACCGCGCACCAGCCGAGCAAGGCCGCGCGGCTCACGTCGTTCCAGAATCCCAGCGTGGTCAGCGCGGGCAGCAGCACCGAGGCCACGATCGCCGTGGGCGAGTTCTTGTGCACGATGGCCATCAGCTTGGCGCGCGTCTCGACGTCGAGCTGGGCGGTCGCCTGAGGCAGGACTCGGGGCAGGAGCCGGGAAAAGAACCGGTTGGGCAGCGCTTTCAAGTGTGGCTGGCTTGGAATGGGCGGATGTCGGGGGCAGCAGGTGCCAGCGCCGAAGTGAAGCCGAAGTGGGCCATATCATGCCGCCTTTTGCGGCATTGCGCCATGCCGCGAGGGCCGGTTGCGGCACAAAAACAGCAGCGCGGCACCGGCCGCGGGCGGCGGGAGCGGCAAGCGGACCCATTCGCCTTATAATGCTCGCTTTACCTGAAACGTTTCCCGCCGTCCCCGTGAAAGTCTTCCGCGGCCTGCCCAACGCCGAAAGCCGGGCGCCCTGCGCGCTCACCATCGGCAATTTCGACGGTGTGCATCGCGGCCACCAGTCGCTGCTCGCGCGTGCGCGTGCAGCCGCCGACGCACGCGGCCTGCCGCTGTGCGTGATGACCTTCGAGCCGCATCCGCGCGAGTTCTTCACCCCGGACAAGGCCCCCACCCGCATCGCGCTGCTGCGCGACAAGCTGGAAAGCCTGCGCCGCAACGGCGTGGACCGGGTGGTGGTGGAACACTTCAACGCCCACTTTGCCGCCCAGTCGCCGCAGGCGTTCGTTGAGAACGTGCTGTGGCACGGCCTGCACGCGCGTTGGGTGCTGGTCGGCGACGACTTCCGCTTCGGCGCCAGGCGCGCCGGCGACTTTACCTACCTGCAGGAAGCCGGGCGCCGCTACGGCTTCGATGTCGAGCAGATGGGATCGGTGTCCGAAGGCGGCATCCGCATCTCCAGCTCTGCCGTGCGCCAGGCGCTGGCCGACGGCGATCTGGAGCATGCCCGGCGCCTGCTCGGCCACGGCTATGCCATCAGTGGCCACGTGATCCACGGCCGCAAGCTGGGCCGCGACCTGGGCTTCCCGACGCTGAACCTGCGCATCTCGCACAAGCGGCCGGCAGTCAGCGGCATCTTCGTGGTGCAGGTGCACGGCATCGCCGACCAGCCCCTGCCGGGCGTGGCCAGCATCGGCGTGCGCCCCACCATCGAGGACGCCGGCCGGGTGCTGCTGGAAGTCCACCTGTTCGATTTCAAAGAGAACCTGTACGGCAAGCTGGTGCGGGTTGAATTCATGAAGAAGCTGCGCGACGAAGCGCGCTTCGACAACCTGGACGAGCTCACCGCCGCCATCGCCAAGGACAGCGCCGATGCGCGCGCCTTCTTCGGCCTGACCGCCCCGGGCGCGGCCGAAGGCAGCGGCGGGCGCGACTTCGCCACCTCCGCCACCGACCGAATTAGGTAGCGGCCGGCGCCCGCCCGCACGCCAGTGGCGCGGGCCCGGCACGCACGCCGCCGCCCCAGTCTTTCCGCGCGCCCGCCGGCCTGCCGCCGCCCGCGCGCCAACCCGAATTGCCCTGAGAATCGAAATGCCTGACGACAAACGCGCCAAGCCCGAGAAAAGCAAATATCCGGTCAACCTGCTCGACACGCCCTTCCCGATGCGTGGCGACCTGCCCAAGCGCGAGCCGCAGTGGGTCAAGCAGTGGCAGGACAAGCAGCTCTACAAGAAGATCCGCGCGGCCCGCAAGGGCGCGAAGAAGTTCGTGCTGCACGACGGCCCGCCGTATGCCAACGGCGACATCCATATCGGCCACGCCGTCAACAAGGTGCTCAAGGACATGATCATCAAGGCGCGCGGCCTGACCGGGCTGGACGCCGTCTACGTGCCGGGCTGGGACTGCCACGGCATGCCGATCGAGATCCAGATCGAGAAGAAATTCGGCAAGGGCCTGCCGGTGCAGGAGGTCCAGGCCAAGGCGCGCGCCTACGCCACCGAGCAGATCAAGCGCCAGATGATGGATTTCGAACGCCTGGGCGTGCTGGGCGACTGGGACCACCCCTACCTGACCATGAACTACAGCAACGAGGCGGATGAACTGCGCGCACTCGGCAAGATCATGGAGAAGGGCTATGTGTTCCGCGGCCTGAAGCCGGTGAACTGGTGTTTCGACTGCGGCTCGGCGCTGGCCGAGGCCGAGGTCGAATACAAGGACAAGGTCGACCTGTCGATCGACGTGGGCTTCCCGTTCGCGCAAGCCGACAAGCTGGCACACGCCTTCAAGGTGCCCTTCGAGCAGCTCGACGGCAAGCCCGGCTGGATCGTGATCTGGACCACCACGCCATGGACCATCCCGAGCAACCAGGCGCTGAACGTGCACCCGGAAGTGGAATACGCGCTGGTCGAGACCCCGCGCGGCTACCTGATCCTGGCCACCGAGCGCGTCGAGGAGCAGCTCAAGGTCTACGGCCTGGAAGGCAAGGTCGTGGCCACCACCACCGGCGCGGCATTGTCGGAAATCCGCTTCCACCACCCGCTGGCCAAGATGGACGCGGGCTATGACCGCCTGTCGCCGGTCTACCTGGGCGACTATGTCACCACCGACACCGGTTCGGGCATCGTGCACTCGGCGCCGGCCTACGGCGTGGAAGACTTCCAGTCGTGCAAGGCGCACGGCATGGCCGATTCCGACATCATCAGCCCGGTGATGGGCAACGGCGTCTATGCCGGCACGCTGCCGCTCTTTGGCGGGCTGTCGATCTGGGACGCCAACCCGAAGATCGTCGAGGTGCTGCAGGCCTCGGGCAACCTGTTCAACTCGCACAAGTACACCCACAGCTACATGCACTGCTGGCGCCACAAGACGCCGATCATCTACCGTGCCACCTCGCAGTGGTTCGCGGGCATGGACGTGGACCCGGCCGACGAGAACGGCAAGACCGGCCCCACCCTGCGCGAGACCGCGCTGGCCGGCATCGACGCCACCGAGTTCTTCCCGGCCTGGGGCAAGCAGCGCCTGCACAACATGATCGCCAACCGGCCGGACTGGACGCTGTCGCGCCAGCGCCAGTGGGGCGTGCCGATGGCCTTCTTCCTGCACAAGGAAACCGGAGCGCTGCACCCGCGCACGCCGCAGTTGCTGGAAGAAGTGGCCAGGCGCGTCGAGCAGCATGGCATCGAGGCCTGGCAGACGCTGGACCCGGCCGAGCTGCTGGGCGACGAGGCCAGCCAGTACGAGAAGAACCGCGACACGCTGGACGTGTGGTTCGACTCCGGCACCACGCACTGGTCCGTGATCCGCGGCTCGCACCGCGACGACCTGTACGATCCGTCCGCCGATGAAGCCGATGGCCGCCTCGCCGACCTGTACCTGGAAGGCTCGGACCAGCACCGCGGCTGGTTCCACTCGTCGCTGCTGACCGCGTCGATGCTGTACGGCAAGCCGCCCTACAAGGCGCTGCTGACGCACGGCTTCACCGTCGACGGCGAAGGCCGCAAGATGTCCAAGTCGATCGGCAACACCGTGTCGCCGCAGGACATCTCGAACAAGATGGGCGCCGAGATCATCCGCCTGTGGGTAGCCTCGACCGACTACTCCGGCGAGCTGTCGATCTCGGACGAGATCCTCAAGCGCGTGGTGGAAGGCTACCGCCGCATCCGCAACACGCTGCGCTTCCTGCTGTCCAACCTGTCCGACTACGACCACGCCAGGCACGCGCTGCCGGCGTCGGAATGGCTGGAGATCGACCGCTACGCCGTGGCACTGACCGCGCAGCTGCAAAAGGAAGTGCTGTCGCACTATGAGGCGTATGAATTCCACCCGGTGGTGTCCAAGCTGCAGACCTTCTGCTCCGAGGACCTGGGCGGGTTCTACCTCGATGTGCTGAAGGACCGCCTGTACACCACCGCGCCGGACTCCAAGGCCCGCCGCGCGGCGCAGAACGCGCTGTACCACATCACCCAGGCGATGCTGCACTGGATGGCGCCGTTCCTGTCGTTCACCGCCGAGGAAGCGTGGCAGATCTTCGCCCACGGCACCGAGCACACCGACACCATCTTCACCAGCACCTACTACGCGATACCGGAAGTCGACGATGGCGCCGACGATCTGCTGCAGAAGTGGCACACGCTGCGCGAAGTGCGCGCCGAGGTCACCAAGCAGCTGGAAGCGGTGCGCGTGGAAGGCGAGATCGGCTCGTCGCTGCAGGCCGAGCTGACCATCCAGGCCGGCGGCCCGGTGCTGGACGCGCTGCAGAGCCTGGGCGACGACCTGCGCTTCGTGCTGCTGACCTCATCGGCCAAGGTAACGCACGCGCCCGAGGCCGGCGACCTGCTGGTCACGGTGACCCCGTCGACCCATGCCAAGTGCGAGCGCTGCTGGCACTACCGCGCCGATGTCGGCCACAACCCGGACCATCCGACCCTCTGCGGGCGCTGCGACAGCAACCTGTTCGGCGCCGGTGAACACAGGAGCCATGCCTGATGGCATCGACCACGTCCCGTTCCGCGCGCCCGGCACGCCGCAACAACAAGGCCGCCAGCACCACCCCGCTGCTGTGGATGGCCTTCGCGCTGCTGGTGGTGGTGCTCGACCAGTTCTTCAAGATCGTCATCGTGCGCACCTTCACCTATGGTGAATCGCGCCCGGTGACCGGCTTCTTCAACCTGGTGCTGGTCTACAACAAGGGCGCGGCGTTCAGCTTCCTGGCCGATGCCGGCGGCTGGCAGCGCTGGTTCTTCACCGGGCTGGGCATCGTGGTGGGCGCGTTCATCGTGTGGCTGCTGTATCGCCACACCGGACAGCGGCTGTTCTGCTTCGCAGTGTCGCTGATCCTGGGCGGCGCGGTCGGCAACGTGATCGACCGCGTGGTCTACGGGCACGTGGTCGATTTCCTGGATTTCTATGTGCGCAACTACCACTGGCCGGCCTTCAACGTGGCCGACTGCGCGATCACGGTCGGCGCGGTGCTGCTGATCGTGGACGAGCTGCGCAGGGTGCGGCGCCACTGAGCGCCCTGATTGTGTTCCGCTCTCCCCTCACGGGGAGAGGCCAGGGTGAGGGGCGGTTCAGCAAGGCACCACGCCACCAGAACCGCCCGCCCTCACCCCCGGCCCCACTCCCGCCGTGCGGGAGTGGGGAGCCAACCCTCAGCCGGCTTCCCCGGTATCATTTCCCTTTCTCCCCAGCCAGGTTCCCCACCATGGATTTGCGCGGCAAGCACATCGTTCTCGGCCTGACCGGCGGCATCGCCTGCTACAAGTCGGCCGAACTGGTCCGCCTGCTGACCAAGGCCGGCGCCACCGTGCAGGTGGCCATGACCGAGGCGGCGACGCACTTCATCACGCCGGTGACGATGCAGGCGCTGTCCGGCCGTCCGGTCTTCCTGTCGCAGTGGGATGCCCGCATCGACAACAACATGGCGCACATCGACCTGTCGCGCGAGGCCGATGCCATCGTCATCGCTCCGGCCTCGACCGATTTCATGGCGCGCCTGGCCAACGGGCTGTGCGACGACCTGCTCAGCACCCTGTGCATCGCGCGCGACTGCCCGCTGCTGGTGGCACCGGCGATGAACCGCCAGATGTGGGCCGCCCCCGCCACCCAGCGCAACGCCGCGCAACTGCGCGCCGACGGCGTGATGATCCTGGGCCCCGGCAGCGGCGACCAGGCCTGCGGCGAGGTCGGCGACGGCCGCATGCTGGAGCCCGAAGAACTGCTCGACGACATCATCGCCTTCTTCCAGCCCAAGCCGCTGCAAGGCAAGCGCGTGCTGATCACCGCCGGCCCGACCTTCGAGGCGATCGACCCGGTGCGCGGCATCACCAACCTGTCGTCCGGCAAGATGGGCTTCTCGATCGCGCGCGCGGCGCGCGAGGCCGGCGCCGAGGTGCTGCTGGTGGCCGGCCCCACCGGCCTGCCCACCCCGCGCGGCGTGCTCCGCACCGACGTGCGCAGCGCGCAGCAGATGCATGACGCGGTGATCGCGCAGCTGCACGGCGTGGATGTCTTTGTCGCCGTGGCCGCGGTGGCAGACTGGCGCCCGGCTGAAGTCGCGCAGCAGAAGCTGAAGAAGGCCAACGATACCGACACCCCCACGCTGCAGTTCGTGCAGAACCCCGACATCCTGGCCACGGTCGCGGCGCGGGCCGACGCACCCTACTGCGTCGGCTTTGCCGCCGAGAGCGAGAACCTGGAGCGGTACGGCGAGCAGAAGCGCCAGCGCAAGGGCGTACCGCTGCTGGTCGGCAATATCGGCCACCATACCTTCGGCCTGGACGACAACGAAATCGTGCTGTTCGACGCCGCCGGCATGACGCGGCTGCCGCGCGCCGACAAGCTGTCACTGGCGCGCCAGCTGGTGGCGGCGATCGGCCAGCGCCTGCCCGGGCGCACACGGCCCTGATGGCGGGCGCGCGTCCGGTATCATGCGCGGCTGCCACCTATTCCGTTGAACCGATTTCCCCCAGGATTCCCATGACCCAGCCACTGAACCCAACCGTCGAAATCAAGGTGCTCGATGCGCGCCTGAATGAATGGGGCCTGCCCGCCTACCAGAGCGAAATGGCCGCCGCCATCGACCTCCATGCCTGCGTCGACGCCCCGGTATCGATCGCGCCGGGCACGCCCGCGCAACTGGTGCCGGCCGGCATCGCCGTGCACATGGGCAACCCGTACATGGCCGCGACCATCGTGCCGCGCTCGGGCCTGGGCCACAAGAAGGGCCTGGTGCTGGGCAATTCGATCGGCGTGATCGATGCCGACTACCAGGGCCAGATCATGGTCAGCGTGTGGAACCGCAACGCGCCCGGCACCGAGCCGATCGTGATCCAGCCGGGCGAGCGCATCGCGCAGATGATGTTCGTGCCGGTGCTGCGGCCGGTGTTTTCGACGGTGGCAGAATTCAGCGAAGACAGCGAACGCGGCGCGGGCGGCTTTGGCTCGACCGGCGTGCACCACGCCAAGGCCAGCGCCTGACGCAGCCTCTGGCCGCACAAGACACTGGCGCCCCGCGGGGCGCCAGTTTGCTTTTCAGCCCTGCTGCTCGAACAGCAGCGCCACGCCGCTGGCGGCATCCGCCAGCACCAGGGTCTCGCGCGGGCCCAGGTCGTGGGTCGGCACACCCTGTTCGCGCCAGCCGGCACGTGCCGCCGCCAGGTCATCGGTGCGCAGGCGGATTGCAGCGTAGCCCGGCCCCTCGCGCCGGATATGCGCGGTGCCGGTGGCCGAAGCCAGCGCCTGCGGCGTGCTGACCACCAGCGTGGCATCGTCCAGCGCCAGGCTGCAGACATGTTCGCTCAGCTGCGTCAGCTCGCCGCCGGTCAGCTCCGCGTAGGCGTGCGCGGCGGCGTCCACCAGCGCGGGCGCCACCACCAGGAACATGGTGGCGATGCTGTGCGCGCCGTTGGCATGGCGGGTCCATTCGGGCCGCCACAGCAGTTCGGGCGTACGGTGCTCGCAGACGAAGTAGCGCGCGCCCGGCGCATCGTCAAGCGCGGTCACGCGGAAGGTGGCCGGGTGCTCGCTGCCGTCATCCAGCCGCACCGGACGCGAGAACTCGATCGGGTCCGAGGTGTGCCAGCCCGCCGCACGCAGCCGTGCCGCGGTGGCAAAGGCATCGGCGCTCTTGCACGACATCGCCGCGCAGCCGCCGCCGTGCGCCTGCGCATCCCAGTAGTACTGGCGGCTTGGGCTGGGCGCGGTCACGTGCAGCAACTCAAGGTAGTCCCGCCGCAGCATGATGCAGTGGTTCTGCGAGCCGAGCGTGTGGTAGCCGCGCGGCGTCAGCGTAAAGCCGAGCCGGCGCCATGCCCGGGCCCCGGCATCGAGGTCTGGGCACACCACCACCGCGTGGTCGAACATTTCCGCTTGCGTTGCCATCGGCATCCTCTCGGTTTCACGGCGCACCCGCGCCGGACATCGTCATTCGAACTGGATATTGGCCTTGCGCGCCACGGCCTGCCATTTGTCATGCTCGCGGCGCACCAGGTTGCCGAGGTCGGCCGGGCTGCCGCCCACGATCTCGAAGCCCTGCGCGGCCAGCGCATCGAGCACGCGCGGCTGGCGCAGCGATTCGACCAGCGCGTCGTGGATGCGCGTGACCGTGGATGCCGGCAGGCCGGCCGGGCCGAACACGCCGATCCAGGAGTAGGCCTCGAAGCCCTTGAGCCCCTGCTCTGCCACCGTCGGCACCTGCGGCAGCTGGCGCAGCCGGCTGGTGCCGGTCACGCCCAGCACCTTGATGGTGCGTGCGGCCACGTGCGCCTGCACGGCGGCGTAGCTGCTGAAGAAAATATCGACCTCGTTGGACAGCACCGCCTGCACGGCCGGGCCGCCGCCCTTGTAGGGCACATGCAGCATGCGTACGCCGGCTTCGGTCGCCAGCGCCTCTGCCGCCAGCTGGTTCAGGCTGCCGATGCCGGACGAGGCATAGCGCACGCCGTCGGGCCTGGCCTTGGCCAGCTCCACCAGCTCGCGCACATTGGCCACGGGCAGCGCGGGATTGGCGGCAATCACCAGCGGAAAGCGCACCAGCTGCGAGATTGGCGAGAAATCGCGGAAGGTGTCGTAGGGCAGCTGCTTGTAGGCGAAAGGGTTGATGGCGTGGGTGTCGAAGGCCATCAACAGGGTGGTGCCGTCCGGCTTCGCGCGCGCCACGGTGCTCGATGCGATCAGGCCGCCGGCACCCGGCTTGTTGTCGACCACCGCGGCCTGCCCCAGCGTCGCCTTCAGCCCAGGCTGCAGCTGCCGGGCCACGATGTCGACGCTCCCGCCAGGCGGGAACGGCAGCACCAGCGCGATCGGGCGGTTGCCCGCCAGCGGTTCGGCGCCGGCGGCTGCAGCGACGTGGAGCATCGGGACGGGCATGGCACCCAGCGGCAGGATCTTGAGCAGCAGGCGGCGGCGCCGCGTGCGTTCGGCAGAGGACATCAGGGTTTTCAGGCTGGATTCCTGGCCGGTTGCGCGGCCAGCTGCGGCCGCAAACCCGTGCCCCGACGGGCATGGCCGGCGGCCGCCGGGACAAAAAGAAAAGGGGCGGCATGACTGCCGCCCCCGTATTTTGCCCGATGACCGGCCACGTTGCTGGCAACGCGGCCGATAACCGCTCAGGCTTCTGCGCGCTGTTCCTCGGGCGCCTCGGGCGGTTCCGGCTCGATCTCGGAGAAATCGAGCTTGATCTGGTCCTGCTCGTCCAGGTCCACCACCACCTTGCCGCCCGAAACCAGCCTGCCGAACAGCAGTTCGTCGGCCAGGGCCTTGCGGATCATGTCCTGGATCAGGCGCTGCATCGGGCGCGCGCCCATCAGCGGATCGAACCCCTTGTGCGCCAGGAACTTGCGCAGCTTCTCGGTAAAGCTGGCTTCCACCTTCTTCTCGTGCAGCTGCTCTTCCAGCTGCATCAGGAACTTGTCGACCACGCGCAGGATGATTTCCTCGTCCAGCGAGCGGAAGCTGATCATGGCATCCAGCCGGTTGCGGAACTCCGGCGTGAACATGCGCTTGATGTCAGCCATCTCGTCGCCCTGCTCGCGCGAGCTGGTGAAGCCGATGGTGGCGCGGTTCATGGTCTCCGCTCCCGCGTTGGTGGTCATGATGATGATCACGTTGCGGAAGTCGGCGCGCCGGCCGTTGTTGTCGGTCAGCGAACCATGGTCCATCACCTGCAGCAGGATATTGAAGATATCCGGATGCGCCTTCTCGATTTCGTCCAGCAGCAGCACGCAGTGCGGCTTCTTGGTGACGGCCTCGGTCAGCAGGCCACCCTGGTCGAAGCCGACGTATCCCGGCGGCGCGCCGATCAGGCGGCTCACCGCGTGGCGTTCCATGTACTCGGACATGTCGAAGCGCAGCAGCTCGATGCCCATGATGAAGGCGAGCTGCTTGGCGACTTCGGTCTTGCCCACGCCGGTGGGGCCGGAGAACAGGAACGAGCCGATCGGCTTGTCGGTCTTGCCCAGGCCGGCGCGCGACATCTTGATCGCCGAGGCCAGTGCCTCGATCGCCGGGTCCTGGCCGAACACCACCGACTTCAGGTCGCGGTCCAGCGTCTGCAGCTTGCTGCGGTCGTCCTGGTTCACGCTCTGCGGCGGGATGCGTGCGATGCGCGAGACGATGTCCTCGATCTCGCCCTTGCCGATGGTCTTCTTCTGCTTGGACTTCGGCAGGATGCGCTGCGCCGCGCCGGCTTCGTCGATCACGTCGATCGCCTTGTCGGGCAGGTGGCGGTCGGTGATGAAGCGGGCCGACAGCTCCGCTGCCGCGGTCAGCGCCGAGGCCGCGTACTTGACGCCGTGGTGCTCCTCGAAGCGCGACTTCAGGCCGCGCAGGATCTGCACGGTCTGGTCGACCGAAGGCTCGACCACGTCGATCTTCTGGAAGCGCCGCGACAGCGCCGCGTCCTTCTCGAAGATGCCGCGATATTCCGTGAACGTGGTCGCGCCGATGCACTTGAGCTGGCCCGACGACAGCGCCGGCTTGAGCAGGTTGCTGGCGTCCAGCGTCCCGCCCGAGGCAGCGCCCGCGCCGATCAGCGTGTGGATCTCATCGATGAACAGGATCGCGTTCGGATTGTCCTTGAGCGACTTGAGCACGCCCTTCAGGCGCTGCTCGAAGTCGCCGCGGTACTTGGTGCCGGCCAGCAGCGCGCCCATGTCGAGCGAGTAGACGGTCGCCTTTTCCAGGATGTCCGGCACCTCGTTCTTGGTGATGCGCCACGCCAGGCCCTCGGCGATCGCGGTCTTGCCGACGCCGGCCTCGCCCACCAGCAGCGGGTTGTTCTTGCGCCGGCGGCACAGCACCTGGACCACGCGCTCGACTTCGCTCTCGCGGCCGATCAGCGGGTCGATCTTGCCGGCCTTGGCCAGCGTGTTCAGGTTCTGGGTGTATTGCTCGAGCGGGCTTTCCTTGCCGTCGCCGCCCTCGCCTTCGCCGGCGGCATCGCCATGCTTGGCGGGCTCGGACTGGTCCTTGCGGATGCCGTGGCTGATGAAATTGACCACGTCCAGCCGCGTCACGCCCTGCTGCTGCAGGTAATAGACCGCGTGCGAATCCTTCTCGCCGAAAATCGCGACCAGCACGTTGGCACCCGTCACTTCCTTCTTGCCGTTGGAAGTGGACTGGACGTGCATGATCGCGCGCTGGATCACGCGCTGGAAACCGAGCGTGGGCTGGGTATCGACCTCGTCGGTACCCGGCACTACCGGCGTGTTATCCGCGATGAAGTTCTTAAGGCTGGTGCGCAGGTCTTCTATATTGGCCGCGCAGGCGCGCAAGACTTCCGCTGCCGTGGGATTGTCGAGCAATGCCAGCAGCAGGTGCTCCACGGTAATGAACTCGTGGCGTGCCTGCCTGGCTTCGACAAACGCCATATGCAGGCTCACTTCCAATTCTTGCGCAATCATGCTTCCTCCATCACGCACTGCAGGGGATGCCCCGCCTGCCGCGCGTGCGTTGACACCAGCTCGACCTTGGTCGCTGCAATATCCCTGGTGTAGATACCGCAGACGCCCTTTCCTTCCCGGTGCACGGTGAGCATGATCTGCGTCGCCGTTTCCCGGTCCCTGCTGAAATACTGCTGCAGGATCATCACTACAAACTCCATCGGAGTGTAGTCGTCATTAAGCAGCACCACCTTGAACATGGCGGGCGGTTTAAGCGCCTGCTCTTTCCGCTCCAGGATGGTGCCCGCTTCGCGTTGTGGGACATTCGCAAGCCGTGTAGCCATGGCTTTATTCTAACCCTTACTCGCAACTCTGCAATTTGGGGAAAAGGCGCCGGATTCAAGAGCCGGGCCACCTGTTTCCGGTGGTGGAAGGACGCGGGATTTCACGCGGGAGGCATTGCAAGGCACGTGGCCGGCGCGGGCGGGACAGCAAGCACGGCAGCCCTGGCGCATGCCGCCAAGGTACCACCAGGTGCCGTCCCATTCCCGCCACACCCTGCTGGCAGTGGGGAATCCGCCAACTTGACAGTATCCTGCTTTGCCAGAAGAATCGTTCGCACACCTGCCGACGGCCAACGAGCCAAAGCAACAGCCGAGACAGGTGATCCGTGAGCAGGGAGGCCACGGCCGCCGCGGCGGCGAGTCAGCATCGAGACTGTCCGCCACGCGATTGCACCTCGCCGCGCGTCATCGCCGGCCGCGCCTCAGGACGCGGCAGGTCATGGCGCCGCAGTCCGTGCCGTCTGGCCGGCAAGGCTTCCCCGCTTTGAAATCTGCTATTTCGTGGGGGAGTATATGGCAAGCGGTATCGTCAAATGGTTCAATGACGCCAAGGGCTTCGGGTTCATCAAGCCGGACGAGGGCGAAGAAGAACTGTTTGCGCACTTTTCGGCTATCCAGATGTCCGGCTTCAAGACGCTGAAGGAAGGTCAACGCGTCTCGTTCGAGGTGGTCCAGGGCCCCAAGGGCAAGCAAGCCACCAATATCCAGGACGCCAGCTAAAGCGCGCCGCGACCGCATCCCGGCCGCAGAGCCGCGGAGCGGTCAACCAGGGTGTGGGGGGAGCTCCCCCGGGACGGGATCGATGCCAGCGCCCCGCGTTGCCGCCACGGCGGTGCGGCGGGTGCCGGCGCGGATCAGCTGCACGCACCACATCCGACCGAAAGCCCGGCCTCGCGCCGGGCTTTCTGCTTGTGCCCCGGGGTCGGGCCATCAGGCCCAGCCGTCGATCTTGAGCCCGCTGGCCTGCTCGGCTTCTTCCCTGGTGACCTTGCGCACAGTCTGGCCGAAGGTCCAGACATGGCCCTCCGCGTCCCGGGCCGTGTAGGTCCGGTCGCCGTAGAACTCGTCCTGCGGCTCGCGCAGGATCACGGCGCCGGCGGCGCGGGCGCGCTCGCAATGCTGGTCCAGCCCTTCCCGCAGGTGCACGTGCAGGGTCTGGGTATTCTTGCCCCCGATCGAGGCCGGGCTGGCGGTAAAGTCCGCCCACTCGCTGCCCACCATCAGGTAGCTGTCGCCGAAACGCATTTCAGAATGCACCAGCTGGTCCTGCTGGTCGCGGATCACCATGACCCGCTCAAAGCCGAAGGCGCGCTCCAGCCAGTCCAGGGCCGCCAGCGGGTCCTTGTAGAAGAGGGCCGCACCGAACGCGGTGCGGCGGAAGGGATCGTCCATGCCTGTCTCCTCGGGCCGCCAGGCCCGTCAGTCCAACCCCTGACGTTCTAGGCAACAGTGGCGCCCGGGGCAAGAAAAAACCCCGGCGCCGACCAGACGGCACCGGGGTTTTCCTTGGCAGGTCGCCCGCCGCAGCGGGAGTCCGTGCTTACATATTGTCGATCATCACCTGGCCAAAGCCCGAGCACGACACCTGCGTCGCGCCTTCCAGCAGGCGGGCGAAGTCATACGTCACCTTCTTGGACAGGATCGACTGCTCCATCGACGAGATGATCAGGTCCGCGGCTTCGGTCCAGCCCATGTGACGCAGCATCATTTCGGCCGACAGGATTTCCGAGCCCGGGTTGACGTAGTCCTTGCCGGCGTACTTCGGCGCGGTGCCGTGGGTGGCCTCGAACATGGCAACCGAGTCAGACATATTGGCGCCCGGGGCGATGCCGATGCCGCCGACCTGTGCGGCCAGCGCGTCGGAGACATAGTCGCCGTTCAGGTTCAGCGTGGCGATCACCGAGTATTCGGCCGGACGCAGCAGGATCTGCTGCAGGAAGGCGTCGGCAATGGCGTCCTTGATCACGATGTCCTTGCCGGTCTTCGGGTTCTTGAACTTGCACCACGGGCCGCCGTCGACCAGCTCGGCGCCGAATTCCTTTTGCGCCAGCTCGTAGCCCCAGTCACGGAAGCCACCTTCGGTGAACTTCATGATGTTGCCCTTGTGCACCAGCGTCACCGACGGCTTGTCGTTGTCGATGGCGTACTGGATCGCCTTGCGCACCAGACGCTCGGTGCCCTCGCGCGAGACCGGTTTGATGCCGATGCCCGAGGTCGCCGGGAAGCGGATCTTCTTCACGCCCATCTCGTCCTGCAGGAACTTGATGAGCTTCTTCGCCTGCTCGCTTTCCGCCGCCCATTCGATGCCGGCGTAGATGTCTTCCGAGTTCTCGCGGAAGATCACCATGTCGGTCTTTTCCGGCTCACGCACCGGCGAGGGCACGCCCTTGAAGTAGCGCACCGGGCGCAGGCAGACGTACAGGTCCAGCTGCTGGCGCAGTGCCACGTTCAGCGAGCGGATGCCGCCGCCCACCGGCGTGGTCAGCGGACCCTTGATCGAGACCACGTAATCCTTGAGCACCTCCAGGGTTTCGTCCGGCAGCCACACGTCCGGGCCGTAGACCTTGGTGGACTTCTCGCCGGCGTAGATCTCCATCCAGGCGATCTTGCGCTTGCCGCCATAGGCCTTGGCCACAGCCGCGTCGACCACCTTGATCATCACCGGGGTGATATCGAGGCCCGTACCGTCGCCTTCGATGTAAGGAATGATCGGATTGTCCGGGACATTCAGCGAAAAGTCCTGGTTGACCGTGATCTTTTCGCCGGCCGGAACCTTGATATGTTGGTACATGACGTCTCCAGTACGGAACGGTTGTGACTGCCGCCGGTTCATGGCCGGTCGGCGAGATTCGGGGAGATGGCGCTGTGGCATTGTAGCGGGCCTTGCTGCGCGCCCGTGCTGCATTGCATCACCCTGGCGCCATCCTGGGCTGCCTTCAGTCTTATATAAGACACAAGACTAATTTCGTATTATGCAGCAATTTTTCATCATCCGCCAATCGGGCCGGACCCCAGATCCGCCGATTTCCCGGCCCGGCGCGCCGCTGCGGCATACTTGCGCCCCATGACCCTGATTGCCCTGAACAAGCCGTTTGGCACCATGAGCCAGTTCTCGGAACACCCGACGCGCCCGACGCTGGCCGCGTGCGTGAGCGTGCCCGGCGTCTACCCGGCCGGGCGGCTCGATGCCGACAGCGAGGGCCTGCTGCTGCTGACCGACGACGGCGCGCTGCAGGCGCGCATCGCCGACCCGCGCCACAAGCTGGAGAAGACTTACCTGGCCCAGGTCGAAGGCATTCCCGATGCCGCCGCGCTGGCCCGGCTGCGCGCCGGGGTAGACCTCGGCGACTTCGTGACCCAGCCCGCCAGGGTACGCGCCATCGACGCGCCCGACTGGCTGTGGCCGCGCCAGCCGCCGGTGCGCTTTCGCGCGGCGATCCCGACCGCGTGGCTGGAGCTGAAGATCCGCGAGGGCAAGAACCGGCAGGTGCGCCGCATGACCGCCGCGGTCGGCTTTCCCACATTGCGGCTGGTGCGCGTCGGGATCGGCCCGCTCGACCTGCGCGCGCTCGGCCTCGCGCCCGGGGCCTGCTGCGAGGTGTTGCCGGCGCAACTGGGACTGGCACCGGCAGCACCGCGCATGCGCCAGGAGCCGGCACCTCGATCCCATGTCTCGAAGACCAGACAGGCGAACGACACCAAGCGGCGTTCTCGTTACAAAAACTAACAAGTCGCGGGTCAACGCTGGCGGCAGCGGCCTCGTTCTTGTCGGGGACACGTCCTATCACGCGTCAAACTTTCCGACTGTTCTCATCCTTCGAGGTAATACGTCATGAAAAAACTGATCGCTGCTCTGGTTGTTGGCCTGTTCGCCACCGGCGCCTTCGCCCAGGCTTCGGCACCTGCTGCCGCCGACGCTGCAGCGCCCGCGGCCACCAAGGAAGCCCCGAAGACCACGACCAAGAAGAAGACCACCAGCAAGAAGCACAGCAAGAAGAAGGCTGCCCCCGCCGCTTCGGCCCCGGCTGCCCAGTAATCGCTGGCGCCCTTCCTGCCCCGTGCGCTCGCGAGGCAGGAAAGAGAAGGCAGGCTGCCGCCAGGCGCCTGCCTTTTTTGTTGCCGCGACAGCTCGTGATGCGCGACGTACGGCCCGCCGCACATCGGTACACTGCGCGTGCGCTATGCTTGCGGCTGCCGCTGCCCGCGCCATTTCAGACTGAACACCATGTCCTTCCTGTCCAACACGCTGTTGTCACGATGCTCCTCGATTGCCGGCCTGCTCGCGCTGAGCGCCGGGATCGCGCACGCGCAGGCCGCGCTGCCGGTGGTGCCGCTCACCGCAGGCATGTTTGCAATCCAGGCCGAGGTTGCCGCCACGCCGGCGGCACGCGAGCAGGGGCTGATGTACCGCACGACCATGGCCCCCAACGCCGGCATGCTGTTCGTGTTCGAGCAGAAGGCGGGCCACTGCTTCTGGATGCGCAACACCGAGCTGCCGCTGTCGATCGCCTTCCTGGCCGATGACGGCACCATCGTCAATATCGAGGACATGGCGCCGCGCACGGAGAGCAATCATTGCCCGAAGGCGGCGATCCGCTATGCGCTGGAAATGAACAGGGGATGGTTCGCGCAGAAAGGCATCAAGGCCGGCGCGAAAATCGGCGGACTGCCGCAGCCTCGCTGAGTGCGGCAGCGCCAGGCGGCGCCGGCAGGAGCACCGGCGCGGGAGGCAGGAATCAGTCGCGGAAGTTGTTGAAGTCCAGCGGCGCCTCGGACACGTCCTTGCGCAGCATCGCCATCACGCTTTGCAGGTCGTCGCGCTTGGCGCCCGACACGCGCACCGCATCGCCCTGGATGCTGGCCTGCACCTTGATCTTGCTGTCCTTGATGATGCGCACGATCTTCTTGGACAGGTCGCCGGTCACGCCCTTCTTGATCGAGATCACCTGCTTGACCTTGTCACCGCTGATCTTGTCGATCTTGCCGTAGTCCAGGAAGCGCACGTCAACGTTGCGCTTGGCCATCTTGTTGATCAGCACATCCTTGACCTGGCTCAGCTTGAAATCATCGTCGGCAAAGGCAGTCAGTTCATTTTCCTTGTGCTCGACCCGGGCGTCCGAGCCCTTGAAATCGAAGCGCGTCGAGATTTCCTTGTTGGCCTGCTCGACGGCGTTCTTCACCTCAACCATGTTCGCTTCGCACACTACATCAAACGACGGCATTGCATTCTCCTTGTGATCCGTATGCCCGGAAGCCGGCCGCGCACGGCGCCTTCCGTATAATCCAGCCTACCTCGCAGTTCCGGGTCGCTTGCCCTCCAGCGGCGGCCGCGTCACCTTTCCCTTGCATGGCAGATTTCCACGAATTCTATCCCCTGCGTCGCCACAATACATTCGGATTCGACGCGCGCGCGCGCTTTGCGGTGCATGTGCGCAGCGAAGCCGACCTGACCGCGGCCCTGGCCGACCCGCGTGCCGACGGCCTGCCCCTGCTGGTCCTGGGCGGCGGCAGCAATGTGGTACTGACCGGCGACCTGGACGCGCTGGTGCTGCTGATGGAAATCCCCGGCTACCAGCCGGAGGAGACTGGCGATGCCTGGCTGGTCACCGCCGGCGCCGGCGAGAACTGGAACGCGCTGGTCAACCGCACCATCGCCGACGGCATGCCCGGCCTGGAAAACCTGGCGCTGATCCCCGGCACCGCGGGCGCGGCGCCGATCCAGAATATCGGCGCCTACGGGGTGGAGCTGCGCGAGCGCTTCGAAGGCGTGCGCGCCTATGACCGCCACACCGGCGCATTCGTGTGGCTGGACCTGCGGGCCTGCGGCTTCGGCTACCGCGACAGCCTGTTCAAGCACGCCGGCGCCGGCCGCTACATCATCACGGCGGTGACGCTGAGCCTGCCCAAGGCGTGGCAACCGGTGCTGTCGTACGGAGAGCTGGCGCGCGAACTCGATGGCCGGGCTGCGCCCGATGCGGCCACGATTCGCGACGCCGTGGTCGCGATCCGTTCGCGCAAGCTGCCCGACCCGGCACAGCTGGGCAATGCGGGCAGCTTCTTCAAGAATCCGCTGGTCAGCGCGGCGCAGCGCGACGCGCTGCTGCAGGCCAACCCGGACCTGGTCAGTTATGCGCAGCCGGACGGCTCGTACAAGCTGGCAGCCGGCTGGCTGATCGACCGCTGCGGCTTCAAGGGCATGACCGATGGCCCGGTGGGCGTCTACGGCAAGCAGGCGCTGGTGCTGGTGCACCACGGCGGCGGCACCGGCGCGATGCTGCTGGCACTGGCCAACCGCATCGCCGATGCGGTGCAGGCGCGCTTTGGCGTGCGCATCGAACCGGAGCCGGTAGTGCTGTAAAGCAGGTGGGCCAGGACCGGCCCGCCGCGCCGGTCACGCGAAGTGGCAGACGTAGTCCAGCGTTTCCTGCACCTCGATATCGAAGCTGCTGTTGCCCGGCACGCTGAACTGCTGGCCCGCGCCATAGGTCTGCCAGTCTTCCGAACCGGCCAGGCGCACGCGGCAGGTGCCGGCGTTGATTTCCATGATCTCGGGCGCGCCGGTGTTGAAGGTCAGCGCGGCCGGGAAGATCACGCCCAGCGTCTTGCGGGTGCCGTCCGGGAACAGCACGGTGTGGCTGACGCACTTGCCGTCAAAGTACAGGTTGGCTTTCTTGACGACCGACACGTTGTCGAACTGGCTCACTTCCATCTCCTTGGGTTTCTGTACGAAAGACGTAAAAAGAGGGGCCATCGCGGCCCCTCCCTGTTCACCCCGCGCCGCGCTGGTTCAGTAGCGGCCGCAGAGCAGGTATTCCATCAGCGCCTTCTGCACGTGCAGGCGGTTCTCGGCCTCTTCCCAGACCACGCTCTTGGGACCGTCGATCACGGCGGCCTCGACTTCCTCGCCGCGGTGCGCCGGCAGGCAGTGCATGAAGAGCGCGTCGGGCGCGGCGCGGTCCATCATCGGGGTCGTGACCATCCAGTCCTTGAAGGCGCGCTTGCGGGCGTCGTTCTCGGCCTCGAAGCCCATGCTGGTCCAGACATCGGTGGTGACCAGGCTGGCGCCCTGGCAGGCCGTTAGCGGATCGTCGAAGACCTTGACCAGGCCGGCTGCCGACGCCGGCACCATCGCCGGATCAAGCTGGTAGCCCGGCGGCGCCGAGAAATGGAAGGTGAAGCCGAGCCGCTCGGCGGCCTGGATCCAGGTGTAGGCCATGTTGTTGGCATCGCCGATCCACGCCACGGTCTTGCCGCGGATACTGCCGCGCTGCTCGATGTAGGTGAAGACGTCGGCCAGCACCTGGCACGGGTGGTATTCGTTGGTCAGGCCGTTGATCACCGGCACGCGCGAATGCGCGGCAAAGCGCTCGATGATGTCCTGGCCGAAGGTGCGGATCATGATGATGTCGACCATGCGCGAGATCACCTGCGCCGCATCCTCGATCGGCTCGCCGCGGCCCAGCTGCGAGTCGCGCGTGTTCAGGAACACCGCGTGGCCGCCCAGCTGGTGGATGCCGGCTTCGAACGACAGGCGCGTACGCGTGGAATTCTTCTCGAAGATCATGGCCAGCGTGCGGTCGTGCAGCGGGTGCCAGGTCTCGTAGTTCTTGAACTTGGCCTTCAGGATCCGCGCGCGATCCAGCAGGTACTCATACTCGTCGGGAGTGAAGTCGCTGAACTGGAGGTAATGCTTGATCGGGGTTGAGCTCATAAAACAAAGAAGGCGGCTCGGTGGGGACGCGCCGTCACGAAGTGTTCATGACTCAAGCGCGCCGCGGAGCCGCCTTTCGCGTCGCATACGCAATTTAACTGCAAGAATCATAAGGGATTATTTCTGCTTTGGCGAGTCCGGGACAACCCGGCACGGACTTGCGCCCTGCACTTGCCCGGGCCCGCTGACAGGTTCCCGACAGGATTTCGCCCTTATGCGCAACTCTTATATAAGATATAATACCCGCTGATTCACGCGGGGCCCGGCATACCCATGCCGCTGCCCGCCGCCGGCATCAAAAGTGCCCCCGCAAGACACCGACGCCCCGCCTTCCGGCTGGAACCAGCGCGAACCAAACGCGCCCCGGCCGCGTCAAACGGGCGCCCGTCCAGCGGGTTTACCGTCGAGTCGTCCGCCTCACCCGCAGTGTCCAGCCTCATGAACCCCAACGTTCGCGAATTCTTTATCCAAGGCATTACCAAGGAAGGCAAGACCTTCCGCCCGAGCGACTGGGCCGAACGGCTGTGCGGCGTGATGGCGCAGTTCCGCCCCGAGGGCGACAGCGGCGACCCGCGCCTGACCTACTCCCCCTACGTGCGGCCGATCTTCGCCGGCAATGTCAAATGCGTGGTGGTGGACGTGCGGCTGCGCGACATTGAACCCAAGGCGCTGGATTTCGTGCTTAACTTTGCGCGCGACAACAACCTGCAGCTGGTTGAAGCCTGTTCGCTGGAATAAGCGTGCCGGCCTGGCACCGGAAAGCAAAAAAGCTCGTCGGATGACGAGCTTTTTTATTGGCGGATGCCTGGGCACCCTCCTCTGCTGGACCGCCGGGGCGGCCCGGGCAGCGATCAGGCAGCCATCGACTTGATGGCGGCCGACAGGCGCGACTTGTGACGTGCAGCCTTGTTCTTGTGCACGATCTTCTTGTCGGCAATGCTGTCGATCACGGCTTGCGAGTTCTTGAAGATCTCGGCGGCAGCGGCCTTGTCGCCAGCGTCGATGGCCTTGCGGACGGCCTTGACGGCGGTGCGCAGACGCGAACGCAGGCTGGAGTTGTGAGCGTTCTGGGCAACGGCCTGGCGGGCGCGCTTGCGAGCTTGTGCGGAATTTGCCATGTAAAAATATCCTGAATTCAGATGCGTGCCGCGGGGGACACAACAATTAAGTCATATCGAGCGACCCGGGATGCACTGACACACGAATCCGGAACGCAACTGTCCTTGTGAATCGGCAATTATACACAGATGCCGGCGCACAAAGCAACACGGCGGACACTTTGCCAGCTCAGGCCCGGGCGGGCGCCGGGCCGGTCCGTATAATAAGCGCCACATTGTGCCGGGGCACGTGGCGCGCCGGCAACTTTATCGCCCGGACCGCGTCTCAGTGGCGTCCCCGGCATGCGGTGCGCCCGCACCGATCCACCGTCCCGCACCGACCCGCACCTTGAACCTGCTCAAAGCGCTCGCCACCATCAGCAGCCTTACGATGCTCTCGCGCATCACCGGCCTCGTGCGCGAAATCCTGATCGCCCGCGCCTTCGGCGCGTCGGAGATGACCGACGCGTTCAACGTGGCCTTCCGCATTCCCAACCTGCTGCGCCGCATTTTCGGCGAAGGCGCGTTCTCGCAGGCCTTCGTGCCGATCCTGGGCGAATACCACACCAAGCGCGGCGACGAGCCGACCAAGACACTGATCGACGCCGTCGCCACGGTCATGACCTGGGTGCTGATGGGCGTGTCCCTGCTTGGCGTGATCGGGGCACCGCTGGTGATGACCGCGGTCGCCACCGGCTTCCGCGGGCAAAGCGAGACCTATACCGCGGCCGTGTTCATGACGCGGGTGATGTTCCCGTATATCGGCCTGATCTCGCTGGTGGCGCTGGCGTCCGGCATCCTCAATACCTGGCGCAAGTTCGCGGTGCCGGCCTTCACGCCGGTGCTGCTCAACCTGTGCCTGATCATCGCGGCCCTGTTCGTCGGCCCGCACATGGACCAGCCGATCTACGCGCAGGCGTGGGGCGTGCTGGTCGGCGGCGTGCTGCAGCTGGCGATCCAGGTGCCGGCGCTGCGGCGCCTGGGCGTGATGCCGCGGCTGAGCTTCAACCTGCGCGCGGCGTGGTCCGATCCCGGCGTGCGCCGCATCCTGCGGCAGATGGGGCCGGCGCTGCTGGCCGTGTCGGTGGCGCAGATCAGCCAGATCATCAATACCAATATCGCCTCGCGGCTGGCCGCGGGCAGCGTCTCTTACCTGACCTATGCCGACCGGCTGATGGAATTCCCGACCGCGCTGCTGGGCGTGGCGCTGGGGACCATCCTGCTGCCGAGCCTGTCCAAGGCCAACGCCTCGGGCGACCATGCCGAGTACTCGAGCCTGCTCGACTGGGGCCTGCGCCTGACCTTCCTGCTGGCGGTGCCCTGCGCGGTGGGGCTGTTCGTGTTCGGCGCGCCGCTGACCGCCGTGCTGTTCAACTATGGCAAGTTCGACGCCCACGCGGTCGAGATGACGCGCCAGGCGCTGGTCTCGTACGGCGTCGGCCTGATGGGGCTGATTTCGATCAAGATCCTGGCGCCCGGCTTCTATGCGCGCCAGGATATCCGCACGCCGGTGAAGATCGCACTGCTGGTGCTTGTGATCACGCAGGCCTGCAACTATGCGTTCGTGCCGTGGATCGGCCATGCCGGGCTGGCGCTGTCGATCAGCGCCGGCGCCACCATCAACGCGCTGCTGCTGTTCTTCGGCCTGCGCCGGCGCGGCCTGTACCGGCCGGCGCCGGGCTGGTGGCTGTTCCTGGCGCAGCTGTGCGCCTCGGTGCTGCTGCTGTCCGGCATGCTGCTCTGGTTCGCGCGCAACTTCGACTGGATCGGGCTGGGCGCGACGCCGCTGCTGCGCATCGCGCTGCTGGCTTCGTGCCTGGTACTTGCAGCGGTGGTCTACTTCGGTACACTGTGGCTCATGGGACTGCGCTACTCTGCCTTCAGGCGCCGCGCCGGCTGATGGGCCAGCGAATCTGCCAACGCATGGGCCACCTAACGAGCCGGCAATGGTGACCCACGCTGCGCGCGGTGCCGGCGGCTGCACCGGGAAACCGACATGACATCCACCAAAGTCCTGGATTATTTCGCCAGCCTCGTGGCTGACGAAAACGGCATCCCGCTGACCGAAACCGCGCTGTCCATCGCGCAGGACGCCTACCCCGACCTGGACCTGCAGTCCGAGCTTGCGGCGCTGGACGTGCTGGCGCTGCGCCTGAAGCGCCGGATCGCCGAAGGCACCCCCGCGATCCAGCGGCTGCGCCTGCTGAACCATTTCTTCTATCGCGACCTGGGTTTCGGCCCGAACGCGAACGACTACTACGACCCCGACAACTCCTACCTGAACGTGGTGCTGCGCCAGCGGCGCGGCATCCCGATCTCGCTTGCGGTGCTGTTCATGGAGCTGGGCCAGCAGATCGGCCTGCCGCTCAAGGGCGTGTCGTTCCCCAACCATTTCCTGCTGCGCATGACGATTCCTGCCGGCGAGGTGATCCTGGACCCGCTCACCGGCGAGACCCTGTCGAAGGAACGGCTGCAGGAAATGCTGGACCCGTACCTGGAGCGCGAAGGCATCAGCGATGCCAGCCAGGTGCCGCTGGGCCTGTTCCTGCGCGCGGCCAGCCACCGCGAGATCGTCGCACGCATGCTGCGCAACCTGAAGGCGATCTACCTGCAGGAGTCGCGCTGGCAGAGGCTGCTGGCGGTGCAGAACCGGCTGGTGATCCTGCTGCCGGGTTCGATCGAGGAAGTGCGCGACCGGGGGCTGGCGTACGCCAACCTGGAGTGCTTCCGCCCTGCGCTGGCCGACCTGGAAGCCTATGTGCTCGCCCGGCCCGATGCGGCCGATATCGGCCAGATCCGCGAGCGCATGCCGGCGCTGCGGATGATGAGCCGCAGCCTCAACTAAGAACCCGCTTCATAGTGAAAAAAGGGCGCGAAGGCTGCGCGGCCCCTCACTTGCTCAGCGCTCCACGCGCGTGGGCCGGCGGCGGTTGCCGCGCACCAGCTTCCACAGCCCGCCCAGAACCAGCGGCACCACGGCCGCGCCAATGCCGGCCAGCACGATCAGGTTCAGGTACTGGCGGATGAACGGCAGGTTGCCGAAGAAGTAGCCGGCAAAGACCAGGCCGACCACCCAGGCCACGGCGCCGACCACGTTGAACATCTGGAAGCGCGCAAAGGTCATCTGCGACACGCCCGCCACGAACGGGGCGAAGGTGCGCACGATCGGCACGAAGCGCGCCATCACCAGCGTCTTGCCGCCGTGCCGCTCATAGAAGTCATGGGTGCGGCGCAGCGCATCCTGGTCCAGGAAGCGCCACTGATGGTCGAACACCTTGGGCCCGATCCAGCTGCCCACCAGGTAGTTGACGGTATTGCCGGAAATCGCCGCCACCAGCAGCAGGCCGATCAGTGCCCACTCGTTCATGGCGCCGGTTGCGCAGAAGGCGCCCGCGATAAACAGCAGCGAGTCGCCCGGCAGGAACGGCAGGACCACCAGACCGGTTTCGGCAAAGACGATCAGGAACAGGATGGCATAGACCCAGTGGCCGTACTGGTCGATGACCGTGCCGAGGTATTTGTCGACATGCACCAGCATGTCGATGAGCTGCAAAGCGAGATCCAAGTCGTTCCCCGTTGATGGTTTGGTTGACTGCGTTCTGTCCGATGCGGCCTGGGCCGCCTTGGCCTGAATCATACAAGAGCCGCCGCGCCAATCCGTCACCTGCGGCGCCTTTGCGCGTCCGACTCCGTGCGGGCGTCCACGTATAATCGCCGGATGCCTGCCTCCGCCTCCAGCACCGCCCTGCGCACCACCCAGCAGCCGCGCCCGATCCGGCCGCTGCCGGACCAGCTCATCAGCCAGATCGCCGCCGGCGAAGTGGTGGAACGACCGGCCTCGGTGGTCAAGGAGTTGCTGGAAAACGCGCTCGACGCCGGCGCCACGCAGCTCGGCATCCGGCTGGAAGAAGGCGGCGTGCGGCGCATCGTCATCACGGACAACGGCTGCGGCATCCCTGCGGCAGAGTTGCCGGTCGCGCTGATGCGCCACGCCACCAGCAAGATTGCGTCGCTCGACGAACTGGAATCAGTGCTGACGCTGGGCTTCCGCGGCGAGGCCCTGGCCTCGATCGCCTCGGTGTCCCAGCTGGCCCTGACCAGCCGCACCGCGGCCGATGCCCATGCCACCCAGGTCAGCGCCGATACCGGCACGGTGCAGCCTGCCTCGGGCGGGGTCGGCACCACCGTCGACGTGCAGCACCTCTACTTCAACACGCCAGCGCGCCGAAAGTTCCTCAAATCGGAGCAAACCGAGCTGGGGCACTGCCTGGAGATGGTACGGCGCGTGGCGCTGGCGCGGCCCGACGTGACCATCTCGGTCCACCACAACGGCAAGCCGCTGGAGCACTGGAATGCCGGCGACGTCGCCACCCGTACCGCGCAGGTGCTGGGCAATGACTTTGCCCGCGCCCGCCTGCCACTGGACGAAGAGGCCGACACGCTGCACCTGTATGGCTTTGCCGGGCTGCCCACCGCCTCGCGCGGGCGGCCGGACCAGCAGTACTTCTTTGTCAACGGCCGCTTCGTGCGCGACAAGCTGCTCAATCACGCGGTGCGCAGCGCCTACCAGGACGTGCTGCACGGCGACCGCTTCCCGTCCTATGTGCTGTGCCTGGACCTGCCGCCGGAGATGGTCGACGTCAACGTGCACCCGTCGAAGATCGAAGTGCGCTTCCGTGAATCGCGCGCCGTGCACCAGTTCGTCTACCACGCGGTGCAGCGTTGCCTGGCGCGGCAGGCCGGCGGGAACGGCGACAGCCTGCATACCGATGCCGACGGCGAGATCACCCTGCCGTCTGGCGGCGCGACACCGGCGGGCGGCGCACGGCCGGGCTTTGGCGGCGGCAGTGGTGGTGGCGGCCAGTGGATCAATTATTCCGCGGCACGCCAGACCGAACTCGGCATCGCCCAGCCACGCCAGGCCTACCTGGGCATGGTGCGCGATGCCGCCGCACCGGCAGCGCGGCCGTATGGCGCCATGCCCGGCACCCCGGCGCAAGCGCCGGCCTGGCTGGCCGACGCGCAGGCGGCACGCGCCGACGACCCGCCCGGCCTGCTGGACCGCCTGCCGCCGGCCGCGCGCGCCGGCTTTGCCGATCCTGCCGACGCCCCCGACGACCACCCGCTCGGCTACGCCATCGCCCAGCTGCATGGCATCTATGTGCTGGCGCAGAACGCGCGCGGGCTGGTGCTGGTGGATATGCATGCCGCGCACGAACGCATCCTGTATGAGCAGATCAAGGCCGGCCTGGACGCGCGCGACCTCGCGGTGCAGCCGCTGCTGATCCCGGTCACGCTGCCCGGCAGCCCGGTCGAGATCGGCGTGGCCGAAGAACACCAGGAGACACTGACGCTGCTGGGCTTCGATATCGCCCCGGTGTCGCCCACCACTCTCGCGGTGCGAGCGGTGCCGGCGCTGCTGCAGCAGGCCGATGCCGAAGCGCTGGCGCGCGATGTGTTGCGCGACCTGCATGCCTACGGCGGCTCGCGCGTGCTGGCCGAGCGCCGCAACGAACTGCTGGCCACCCTCGCCTGCCACAGCGCGGTGCGCGCCAACCGCAAGCTCACGCTCGAGGAAATGAATGCGCTCTTGCGCCAGATGGAGCAGACCGAGCGCGCCGACCAGTGCAACCACGGCCGCCCGACCTGGGTGCAACTGACCGTGACCGAGCTGGACCGGCTGTTCCTGCGCGGGCAATAAGCCGCTCGCCCCACGATTCATCCAAGGCTTTCGATGTCCGCCGTACCCCACGATTCCGCCACGCATCCGCCCGTGGTCTGCCTGCTCGGCCCCACCGCCTCGGGCAAGACCGCGGCCGCGCTGGCGCTGGCGGCCGACGCGCCGGTGGAGATCATCAGCCTGGATTCGGCGCTGGTGTACCGCGAGATGGATATCGGCACCGCCAAGCCCACGCGCGAAGAACTTGCAGCCGCGCCGCACCACCTGATCGACATCATCGACCCGGCCGACAGCTACTCCGCGGCGCAGTTCGTCACCGATGCCGAACGGCTGATCGCACAGATCCGCGCGCGCGGCCATGTGCCGCTGATCGTCGGCGGCACCATGCTCTACTACAAGGCACTGACGCAGGGGCTCAATGACCTGCCCCAGGCCGATGCCGCGCTGCGCGCGGAGCTGGACCAGCTTGCCGCCGAGCGCGGCTGGCCGGCGCTGCATGCGATGCTGGCCGAGGTCGACCCGGTCACCGCGGCGCGGCTCGCGCCCAATGACGCGCAGCGCATCCAGCGCGCGCTGGAGATCCACCGCCTGTCCGGCCAGCCGATGTCGGCACTGCTGGCGCGCCAGGCCGAGGGGCGCACCTTTGCCGGCGCGGCGGACCAGCGCTTCCGCGTGATTGCGCTGGAGCCATCGGACCGCCTGGCGCTGCACGCGCGCATCGCTCAGCGTTATGACGCGATGCTGGCCAACGGCTTTATCGAGGAAGTCGAGCGGCTGCGCCGGCGCGGCGACCTGCATCCGGGCTTGCCGTCGATCCGCTGCGTCGGCTACCGGCAGGTATGGGAGTACCTGGACGGCGACGCAGACTTTGCCACCATGCGCGAGCGCGGCATCGCCGCCACGCGCCAGCTGTGCAAGCGCCAGCTGACCTGGCTGCGCAGCACGCCCGAGCGGCTGGTGGTGGATTGCCTGGCGCCCGGGTATGTCGACCAGGTGCGCAGGCTGGCGGACTTCGGGCACTGACCCGATTGCATGCAAGCTGGCGCGGCAAGTGACGCACAGGCGATAATTCCGAATTCCTGTTTGCCGGAGAGCCGACCCAGCATGTCCAAGCCCGCCTTCACGCTCCGCCCCGCCACCGCCGCCGACAGCGAGACGCTGTTCAACCTGATCCTGGCGCTGGCCGAATACGAAAAGCTGACGCATATTGTCGAAGCCACGCCGCAGAAGATCCAGGATGCACTGTTCGGCGCCACGCCGCATGCCGAAGCGGTGCTGGTCGAAGTCGACACCGATGGCGGCCGGCAAGCCGTCGGCTTTGCCCTCTTCTTCCACAATTTCTCAACCTTCCTGGCCAGGCCCGGCCTGTACCTGGAAGACCTCTATGTCGATCCGGCCTGGCGCGGCCACGGCCTGGGCAAGGCGCTGCTCAAGCACCTCGCGGCGCTGGCGGTCGAGCGCGGCTGTGGCCGCTTCGAATGGTCGGTGCTGGACTGGAACCAGCCGTCGATCGACTTCTACGAGGCCATGGGTGCGGACGTGCTGCCCGACTGGCGCATCTGCCGCGTGACCGGCGAGGCGCTGGACAAGCTCGGCGCGAAGTAAGAACGGCAACCGGTCCGACGCCGCTGTTATACACTTGATGGCAAGCCGCCATACAATAACGACACCGACTGTCTTTTTTTTCCGGGCCGCCAACGCCAACCGCCATGCCACAAACCAAAGCCGACCTGCCCGCCACCGACGGTATCAATGAGACCGACACGGACAGCGCGCGCGGCGCGTCGGTCGAGGCAATCGCCGACCGCATCCTGACCGCGATCTGGGAGCACCGGCTGCCGCCGGGTACCAAGCTGGTCGAGGAAAAGCTGGGCGGCGTGTTCGGCGTGAGCCGCACCAAGGTACGGCTGGCCTTTGCCAAGCTGGCGCATGAAGGCGTGCTGACGGTCCATCCCAACCGCGGCACCTTCGTCTCCAGCCCGAGCGTGGCCGAAGCGCGCCAGGTGCTGCATTCACGCCACCTGCTGGAACCCGCGCTGGTGCGCGACCTGGCCGGCGCCATTGGCGCGCCGGGGGTGCGCGCGCTGCGCGAAACCACGCGCCAGGAAGCGCAGGCGCGCGACAGCAACGACCGCCGCGCCATCATCCGGCTGTCGGGCGAGTTCCACTGCAAGCTGGCGGAAATGACCGGCAACCAGTACCTGGGCAAGTACATGCGCGAGCTGTGCTCGCTGACCTGCCTGATCATCGCGCTCTATGACGCACCGGGGGTGCCGTCGTGCCCGCACCATGAACACGACGACATCGTCGATGCGCTGGAAGCCGGCGACGGCGAGCGCGCCGCGCGGCTGATGGCGGAGCACCTCGGCCATGTCGAAAGCACGCTGCGGCTGGAGCTGCCGGCTGAGGAAAAGGTCGATCTCGAAGCGGTGTTCGCCGCGGTCTGAGCCGCGGCGTCATCGGCGGCGAAGTGGCTTAGCGGTGCTCGATGCGCGCTGCCAGCGCCGCGGGCAAACCCAGCGTGGGCTTGGCATCCGGGCGGCGGAACGTGCCCGCGGTGGCCTTGCGCGGCTGCAGCGCGACCAGCGCCTCGGCCTGCTTGACGGCGGCGGCCATCTGGTCGACCACCGGCACCGGAATGCGGTCGCGCACGCGCGCGGCCAGGCCGGCCAGCGGCGCGCCGGCCAGGATCACCACATCGGCTTCATCCTCCGCCACGGCGCGGTTGGCCAGTTCCACCAGCACGGCTTCCTTCTCTTCCTGGACGTCCGACACCGAGGCAAAGCTGCCGTCCAGCATGCGGATGCCGGCCAGCCGGCTGCGCAGGCCATGCATGTCCACGCACTCCTCATACCAGGGCCCCAGCGCCCGCGCAAAGGTCACGATGGCAAAGCGCCGGCCCAGCATGCAGGCCGACAGCATCGCCGCCTCGGCCATGCCCACCACCGGCAGGTCGAACAGTTCGCGCGCGCCCATCAGGCCGGGGTCGCCGAAGGCCGCGATGATGGCCGCGTCGAACTGGCCATGGTGCTCGGCCAGCATCTCCAGCGCGATGGCGCCGCCGATCTGCGCCTCGGCGCGCGTGGCGATATAGGGCACGCCGCGGCTGGCGGTCAGCGGCACCAGCTCGGTGCCGGGGGCCGCGGCCTCGGTGGCCGCCGCCATCAGCCGCGCGGTGATGCCTTCGCTGGTATTGGGATTCAGGACAAGGATTCGCATGACGGTTATCCGGCAGGGTTGAGCAGCGGCGCCAGCACGCTTTCGGCCAGCCTGGCCGCGGCCAGCACGTTGCGGTCGGCACCGCGCGGGCCGGCGATCTGCAGGCCCGCCGGCAGCCCGTCGCGGCCATGGCCGCAGGGCACCGAAATGGCCGGCGCCAGCGCATGATTGAAGAAGGGCGTGAACACCGCATGGGCGCGCGGCTCCACCGCCACGCCGCCGATCCGCTCCGGCCCGAGCCGGTCGTTGCGCCACGCCACGCACGGGGTGGTCGGGCACAGCAGCAGGTCATAGCGGGTAAAGAACCCGGCCACGGCCAGCGCGATCTGGTGGCTGGCTTCGCGCGCGCGCGCCACGTCGGCGCCGCTCCAGGCCAGCCCGCGCTCGATCTGGCGCGCCACGTCGGGATCGAACAGCTCCGGGTCGCGGCGCCAGGCCTCGCCGTAGAGATTGGCCAGGCCGACATGCTGCAGCGGCATCAGCGCGGCCTCGTCGGCGCCCTTTGGCCAGGCCGGGTCGGCACGCTCGATGGTCAGGCCCGCGCCCTGCAGCCGGGCCACGGCCTGCTCGAAGGCCTGCGCGACATCGTCGTCGACCGGCGTGTCCAGGCCCAGGCGCGGGCTGACCGCGATCTTCAGCGTATGCAGCGGGCGCGCGGCGCCAAGCGAGAAGCCCAGCGTATCGGGATCGCGCGGATCGGCGCCGGCCAACGCCTCGAACATCAGCTCGGCATCGGCCACCGTGCGCGTGATCGGCGCAATCACCTGGATGCCGTTGAAGGCATGGGGAAAGCCGACCGAATCGGGAATCGCGCCGTAGGAAGGCTTGAAGCCGACCACGCCGGCATGCGCGGGCGGGCGCCGGCTGGAACCGCCGCCGTCGGTGCCCAGCGCCAGCGGCGCCATGCCGGCCGCCACCGCCACCGCGCAGCCGCCAGACGAGCCGCCCGCGGTCAGCGTGGCATCGAGCGGATGGCGCGTCAGCCCGTAGACCTTGTTGGTGGTCAGGCCCTTGCAGGCGAACTCCGAGGTATTGCCCATGCCGAGCACGATCGCGCCGGCCTGGCGCAGGCGCTCGACCGCGATCGCGTCGGCGGGCGCAATGAAGTCGCGATACAGCTGCGAACCCTGCGTGACGCGGCGGCCCTGGCTCCAGATCACGTCCTTGACGATCACCGGCACGCCCGCCAGCAGCGGGCGCTCGCCCTGCGCCAGGCGCGCGCGCAGCTGCGCCAGGTCGGCATCGACCAGCTCCTGGCGCTGCTCGAACACGGCGTTGAGCTGGTCATTGCGCGCCGCGATGCGAGCCTGGAAGGCGGCGACCACCTCGGCGGGATCGAGGCGGCCCGCGGCGACGCGGGCCGCGATAGTGGTGGCGTCCAGGCGGTTGGTCAGTTCCATGTCAGTCGTTTCAGTCAAAGCATTGGCAAGGCTGCCGTCACAGGCTGCCGCCCGAGGTGCGATAGCGCGGCCTGGCCATCTCCGGCAGGCCGCACGGCAGGAACTGGCCGTGGCCGGCCTCGGCCAGCACCTCGCCCTCATGCGCCACCACCTTGCCGCGCACCAGCGTGGTCACCGGCCAGCCGGTCACGCGCAGGCCTTCATACGGGGTGTAGTCGACAGCATGATGCAGGTCGGCGTTGCGGATCGTCACTTCACGCTGCGGATCCCAGATCGCCAGGTCGGCATCGGCGCCGATGGCAATGGTGCCCTTGCGCGGATGCAGGCCGTAGAGCTTGGCGGGGTTGGTCGAGGTCAGCGCGACGAACTGGTTGACCGAGATGCGGCCGCCCACCACGCCAGCCGAGAACAGCAGCGGCAGCCGCGTTTCCAGGCCGGGGATGCCGTTGGGGATGTACTGGAACGGGACTTCCTTGCCGCCAGGCTTCTTGCCCTGCGCGTCTTCGTAGCGGAACGGTGCATGGTCGGACGAGAAAATGGTGAAGAGGCCGTCGGCCAGGCCGTCCCAGATCACTTCCTGGTTGCTGCGGTCGCGCGGCGGCGGGCTGCACACGCACTTGGCGCCGTGGTAGCCGGGCTGGTCGAGGTCTTCGGCAGTCAGGAACAGGTACTGCGGGCAGGTCTCGGCAAAGATCTTCATACCGCGGTTGCGCGCCCAGCGGATCTGCTCCACCGCTTCCTTGCCCGATACATGGACGATCAGGATCGGCACGTCGACCAGCTCCGAGAACGTGATGGCGCGGTGCGTGGCCTCGCGCTCGATCGCCATCGGCCGGGCCAGCGCGTGAAACTTCGGCGCGGTGTTGCCCGCCGCTTCCAGCTTCTCGGTCAGCCAGGCGATGCAGTCCGAATTCTCGGCGTGCACCATCACCAGCGCGCCCTCCTGGCGCGCCACCGACAGCACCTCAAGGATCTCGCGGTCGTTCAGCTTGAGGTCGTCGTAGGTCATGTAGACCTTGAACGACGAATAGCCCTCGCGGATCAGCCCCGGCAGTTCGTCCTGCAGCACCGCCTCGGTAGGATCGGCCACGATCAGGTGGAAGGCGTAGTCGACCACAGCCTTGCCATCGGCGCGCTGGTGGTAGTCGTTCACCGCGGCGCGCAGCGAATGGCCCTTCTCCTGCGCGGCGAACGGGATCACGGTAGTGGTTCCGCCGCAGGCCGCCGACACCGAGCCGGTGCCGAAGTCGTCAGCCATCCTGAGGCCGTCCGGCATCGGCTGGTCCAGGTGGCAGTGCGCATCGACGCCGCCCGGCAAGACCAGCTTGCCGCTGGCGTCGATGGTCTGCGCGGCCTCGCCCAGGTCGTGGCCGAGCTGTACGATGCGCCCGCCGGCGATGCCGATATCGCACTGCATGGTGTCGCTGGCGGTCACGACGGTGCCGTTGCGGATGATCAGGTCGAACTGTTTCACGATACTGCTCACGAGAAGATTGTTACTGCCGCTCACCGTGGTCCGCATTCAGCGGTCCGCGTCGGACAGGTGCATGCGATTGGTTTCCCGCGCGGCCGCCGCGGCGATTGCGATCAGCGCGCACACCGCCGCCAGGTACAGCGCAACGGGCGCGGTGCTGCCGAAGCGGTCGAGCAGGCCCACCGCGATCAGCGGGGCCAGCGCGCCGCCGAACACACCGGCGAACTGGAAGCCGAGCGAGGCACCGGTCACGCGCACCCGGGTGGCGAACAGCTCCGGCAGGAACGACGCCAGCGGCGAGAACATGAACGACACCAGCACCATGCCGACGAACGAGGCCAGCATGATCAAAGCCGGGCTGCCGGTCTTGACCAGCGTGAAGAAGACAAAGGCCCACACCGCACCGCCGATGCCGCCGATCATCAGCACCGGGCGACGCCCGATGCGGTCGGCCAGGTAACCGGCCACCGGGATGAACAGGATCTGCGCCACCGCACCCAGCAGCACGGCATTGAGCGCGATGCTCTTGGGCAGGCCCAGCTTGGTCGGCACGAAGTACAGCAGGAACAGCGTGAACACGTAGAAGGCGATATCGCCGCCCAGCCGCGCGCCAAAGGCGATCAGCAGCTGCTTCTTGTAGTTGCGCAGCACTTCCATGATCGGCGCGCGCGCTTCGGCGTGGGATTCCTCCAGCTTCTCGAACATGCCGGACTCACGCACGTTGGAGCGGATGTAGAGCCCAACGCCCACCAGCAGCGCCGACAGCAGGAACGGCACGCGCCAGCCCCAGCTCAGGAAGGCTTCTTCCGAGACCTGCCAGGTCACCAGCGCGAATACGCCGTTGGCAAGCAGCAGGCCGATCGGCGCGGCGAGCTGCACCAGGCTGCCGAGGATGCCGCGCCTTTTCCCTTCAGGGTCGAGCTCGTTGACCATGATCGCCGCCCCGCCCCATTCGCCGCCCAGCGCCAGGCCCTGCACCACGCGCAGCAGCACCAGCAGCACCGGCGCCAGCGCGCCCGCGGCGGCATAGGTCGGCAGCAGGCCGATACCGAAGGTGGCCAGGCCCATCATCAGCAGCGTAATGATCAGGATGGACTTGCGCCCCATCTTGTCGCCGAAGTGGCCGAAGATCGCCGCGCCCAGCGGCCGCGCCACGAAGGCAACGCCGTAGCTGGCAAAGGACAGCAGCGTCGCGGTCAGCGGGTCGCTCTGCGGGAAGAACAGCTTGGGGAAGACCAGCGCGGCGGCCGATCCGTAGATGAAGTGGTCGTAGAACTCGAGCGTGGTGCCGGCGAGGCTGGCCCCCGCGACGCGCGCGACGGACTGCTTCTGGGCCGACGCGCCTTTTGCCGCTGCGTCGATGCTGACTGCTTGCATGGTGGATCCTCCAATGGTCCTGGCCTGCCCCCAGCGCCGCCGGTGGTTGCCGGCATCGCGCGGAGGCGTTGTCTCCGGACGCGGCATACGTGTGCTGCGTCTTTGCTCAGTACATTAGGCGATAAACCGCCATACAATCAAGCAAAATATTGTTTATCAGACTTGGTGCAGATGCATGCTGGATTTTGGTGCGATGCACGAAAACGGGACTCGGCCAGCGCAGGGCACAAAGCGGGTGTGAGCCTTTGGGTAAACCCTTATGAGCCGTACGCAGGACGAAAAAAAAAAGCGCATGCCCTAAGGCATGCGCCGTTCTTGCCGGAAGGCTTCGGTGTCGTCAGACCACGATGGTCTGCGCCTCGCCCTCGGCGCGTTCGCGGATCTCACCGATCTGCCACACGGCCTCGCCGGCCGCTTGCAGGTGGCGGATGGCGCGTTCAGCGTCTTCCTTGGCCACGATCACGACCATGCCGATGCCGCAGTTGAACACGCGGTGCATTTCGTCGTCGGCCACGCGGCCCTGCGCCTGCAGCCACTGGAACAGCGGCGGCAGCGTCCAGGCATCGCGCTTGAGCACGGCGGTGACGTCCTGCGCCAGCACGCGCGGCACATTCTCGGTCAGGCCGCCGCCGGTGATATGGGCCATGCCCTTGACCGGCAGGGTTTCGATCAGCGACAGCAGCGGCTTCACGTAGATGCGCGTCGGCGCCATGATCGCGTCCTGCAGGCGCTGGCCGTGGAAGTCGGCGTTCAGGTCCGGCCTGGCCACTTCGATGATCTTGCGCACCAGCGAGTAACCGTTGGAGTGCGCGCCCGACGAAGCCAGGCCCAGCACCACGTCGCCCGGGGTGATGGTGCTGCCGTCGATGATCTTCTTCTTTTCGACCGCACCGACGGCAAAGCCGGCCAGGTCGTATTCGCCGTCCGGGTACATGCTGGGCATTTCGGCGGTTTCGCCGCCGATCAGGGCGCAGCCGGCCAGTTCGCAACCGCGGGCGATGCCCTGGATCACGGTGGCGGCGGTGTCCACGTCCAGCTTGCCGCAGGCGAAGTAGTCGAGGAAGAACAACGGCTCGGCACCCTGCACCAGGATGTCGTTGACGCTCATGGCGACCAGGTCCTGGCCGACGGTGTCATGGCGGTTGAGCTGGAACGCAAGCTTGAGCTTGGTGCCCACGCCGTCGGTGCCCGATACCAGCACCGGCTCCTGGAACTTCTTCGACAGTTCGAACAGCGCACCGAACCCGCCGATGCCCGCCATCACGCCTTCGCGCATGGTGCGCTTGGCAAACGGCTTGATGCGGTCGACCAGTGCGTCGCCGGCATCGATATCAACACCGGCGTCGCGGTAGGAAAGGCCTGCCTGGCCGGCGGTCGGGGATGCGCTCATGGGAACCTGCTTGTCCTGGAGGAAATAAAGTGAGGAATCCGGCGCTCGGGCCACCGCGGCTTCCGTTGCTTGGCATCGGAACGCGGGCGCGAGTCCAGTAGAATTGCAATTTTAACGGATAGAGGCCCCCCGCTTCCAGTTTCCGGCGAGATTCCGCCGCAAACGGCGCAGTCGCCCGTCCTTCCCAACTATTGATGAATGCCCCGCTGTTGAACCAAGAGGCCAAGCGTATCCTGCTCTGGGTCGTCGTGGCCGTCGCGCTGTTCGCCGCCATCATCGCGCTGGCGCCGGTGCTGACGCCGTTCCTGTTCGCGTTCATCTTCGCCTATGTCCTGAACCCGGGCGTGGACTGGCTGCAGCGCCGCCGGGTGCCGCGCGCAGTCGGCGTGACGCTGATGATCCTGCTGCTGACGGTGATCTGCGTGATGCTGGTACTGCTGGCAATCGCGGTGCTGCAACGCGAGATCCCGCAGATCCGCGAACAGTTGCCGATCCTGCTGAAGAAGCTCAACTCCGTGGTCTCGCCCCGGCTGGCGGAGTTCGGCGTGCGCATCCGCTTTGACTTCCCGGGCCTGCGCAACATGCTGTCGGACCGCTTCTCGGCCAGCCCGGAAGACCTGCTGGTGGTGTTGCTGAACTACGTCAAGATGTCGGGCTCGGCGCTGATCACGGTGGCCGGCATCGTCTTTATCGTGCCCATCGTCATGTTCTACCTGATGATGGACTGGCACATGGTGATGCGCCGCATCGAGGGCGTGGTGCCGCGCCGCTGGGTGCCCAAGGTGCGCGAACTGACCAACGAGACCGACGCGCTGCTGTCGCAATACCTGCGCGGCCAGATCCTGGTGATGGTGATCCTGGCGGCGATCTACTCGATCGGTCTGACCATCGCCGGCTTCGATATCGGCGTGCCGGTCGGGGTCTTCACGGGACTGGCGGTGTTTATCCCGTATATTGGCTTTGGTGTCGGGCTGGTCATGGCGATCCTGGCCGCGCTGCTGCAGTTCGGCAACTGGTACGGGCTGGCCGCGGTGGCGGTGGTCTACGGCTTCGGCCAGTTTATCGAGAGCTTTTACCTGACCCCGCGCCTGGTGGGCGAACGCATCGGCCTGCACCCGCTGGTGGTGATCTTCGCGCTGCTCGCCTTCGGCCAGCTGTTCGGCTTCTTCGGCGTGCTGCTGGCGCTGCCGACCTGTGCCGTGCTGCTGGTCGGTGCGCGGCAGCTGCGGCGGGTTTACCTGGCCAGCGACCTGTACCGAAAATAACGGCTGCCCCACTGCTGCCCACACCCGCAAGTTAGCCATACGTCATGTCCCCGCGTCCCAAGCAACTGTCGCTCGAGCTGGGCAGCCCGCCGCCTTCGACCTTCGAGAATTTCGTGGTGGCATCCAACCGCGAAGCGGTGCAGCGCCTGCGCGAACTGCCCGCCGCGCTCGCCCAGGAGCACGCCAGCGACCGGCTGGTCTACCTGTGGGGCGAGGTCGGCTGCGGCCGTACCCACCTGCTGCACGCGCTATGTGAGGCCGGGCCGCAGCACGGCATCCGCAGCCGCTACCTGAGCCCACACCACCCGCTGTCGGACTTCCTGTTCGACCCGTGGTGCCAGCTCTACACCGTCGATGACGTCGAGCTGCTGGATGAAGCGCGCCAGATCGCGGTGTTTTCGCTCTACAACGAGGTGCGCGCCCACGTGCGCACCGCGCTGGTGGTGGCCGGCGGCCTGGCCCCGCGCGCGATGCCGGTGCGCGAAGACCTGCGCACGCGCCTGGGCTGGGGCCTGGTGTACCAGGTCGCGCCGCTGTCGGACGACGACAAGAAGGCCGCTGTGCTGCATGCGGCACGCGAGCGCGGCCTGCAGCTGTCGCCGGAGATTACGCACTGGCTGGTGACGCGGCATTACCGCGACATGCCAAGCCTGATGGCGCTGCTGGACGCGCTCGACACCTACTCGCTGGAACGCAAGCGGCCGGTGACGCTGCCGCTGCTGCGTGAAATGTTTGCTGAATTCCGGGATTAGCGCCGGATCGGCGCCCATACCGCACCCAATGCGGCCCCGGCGCCTGCCTGCCTGCCCGCCCGACCTCTCGCCTTAAGGTAAAATCGCCGCCCATGAATCTGGCACTCTTTGACCTCGACCACACCCTGATCCCGACCGACAGCGACCATGAATGGGGCCGCTTCCTGGTCCGCCTGGGCGTCGTCGACGAGGAAACCTACCGGCAGAAGAACGACGAGTTCTACGGCCACTACAAAGCCGGCACCCTCGATATCCAGGCCTTCCTGCGCTTTGCGCTGGCGCCGCTGGCGGCCAACCCGCGCGACCGGCTCGATGCCATGCGGGTGCGCTTCATGCACGAGGTGATCGACCCGGTGATCACGCCGCAGGCGCGCGCGCTGGTCTACAAGCACCTGGAAGCCGGCGACCTGTGCGCCGTGGTGACCGCCACCAACAGCTTTGTCACCGCGCCGATTGCCGCGGCCTTCGGCATCAAGCACCTGATCGCCACCGAGCCCGCCACCATCGACGGCAAGCCGGAAAGCCAGTTCACCGGCGAGGTCCACGGCGTGCCCAGCTTCCGCGAAGGCAAGATCACCCGCGTCGAATCCTGGCTCAGGAGCCAGGGCGCGCAGTGGGACCACTTCGAAACTACCACCTTCTACAGCGACTCGGCCAACGACCTGCCCTTGCTGGAAAAAGTCTCCGAGCCGATCGCCACCAACCCGGACGATCGCCTGCGCCACCACGCCGCCGCGGCCGGCTGGCGCATCATGGATCTGTTCTGACGTGATCAAGAAGCTCATTACCCGGCTGCTGGGCAAACCCAGCCCCAAGCTGCGCCGCACCGGCCGCGCCCATACGCCGCGCATCGTCGGCGCCGACGAACACCAGATCGACCCCGCGCTGCTGTCGCGCAATGCCGTCAAGGTCACCTCCACGCTGCAGCAGGCCGGCTACCAGGCCTACATCGTGGGCGGCGCGGTGCGCGACCTGCTGCTCGGCATCAAGCCCAAGGATTTTGACGTCGCGACCAACGCCACGCCCGACCAGGTGCAGGCGCTGTTCCGGCGCTCGCGCATCATCGGCAGGCGCTTCCAGATCGTGCACGTGACCTTCTACGGCGGGCGCGAGCAGGAAATCATCGAGGTCTCGACCTTCCGCGCGCTGGTCGACGCCATCGCCAGCGAAACGCTGCCCGAAGGCCGCCGCCTCAAGCGCGCCGAGCTCGACAGCAAGACCCATGCGATCGATGCCTCGGGCCGGGTGCTGCGCGACAACGTGTGGGGCTCGCAGGCCGAAGACGCGGAACGCCGCGACTTCACCATCAACGCGATGTACTACGACCCGGCCGCGCAGACCGTGCATGACTACCATCACGGCATGGAAGACATCCGCGCGCGCACGCTGCGCATGATCGGCGACCCGGTCACGCGCTACCGCGAAGACCCGATCCGGATGCTGCGCGTGGTGCGCTTCGCCGCCAAGACCAGCTTCGACATCGACGAGGCCACGCGCCACCCGATCGCCGGCCTGGCGTCGCTGATCCACAACGTGCCCAGCGCGCGCCTGTTCGACGAGATGCTCAAGCTGCTGATGTCCGGCCACGCCTGGGCCTCGCTGCAGGAGCTGCGCAAGGCCGGCCTGCACCAGGGCCTGCTGCCGCTGCTGGACGTGGCGCTGGAGCAGCCCATGGGCCAGCGCTTCGTGCAGCTGGCGCTGGACAACACCGACCGCCGCGTGCAGGCCGGCAAGCCGGTCTCGCCGGGCTTCCTGTTCGCCGCGCTGCTGTGGCACCACGTGCTGCAGCGCTGGACCAGGCTGCGCGAGGAGGGCGAGCACGCCATCGCCGCGCTGAACACCGCCATGGACATGGTGCTGGAAAAGCAGACCGGCCAGCTGGCGATCCAGCGCCGCTTTGTCACCGACATGCGCGATATCTGGGGCATGCAGCCGCGCTTTGAAAAGCGCGTGGGCCGCATGCCGTTCCGGCTGCTGGAGTCGCCGCGCTTCCGTGCCGGCTTCGACTTCCTGCACCTGCGCTGCCAGTCGGGCGAGCTGCCCGAGGAACTGGCCGCCTGGTGGCAGGACTTCCAGGACGCCGACCCGGGCGAGCGCGAGGACCTGATCGACGCGGTACGCAGCGCGCGCGGCCCTGGTGGTCAAGGCGGTCATGGCAGTCAGGGTGGCCAGGGCGCCGAGGGCGAAGGCCCGGCACGCAAGAAGCGCCGCCGGCGCGGTCCGCGGAAATCGGATAAAGTGTCTTCCCGGAGCGACACGGACGCGGGCGAGGCAGCACATGCCGGCCCCGGCCAGCCGGAGGAAACCTAAATGACGCTTGCCTTCATCGGCATCGGGGCCAATCTTGGCGATGCCCGCCAGGCCATCAAGGACGCCATCGTGTGTCTGGCCCAGCAGGTCGGCATCACGGTGCTGGCGCGCTCATCGCTCTACCGCACCGCCCCGGTCGATGCCGGCGGCGACGACTACTACAACGCGGTGGTCAAGGTGCAGACCTCGTTCACCGCGGCGCAGCTCCTGCGCATCTGCCACCACATCGAAGACCAGTTCGGCCGCGAGCGGCCGTTCCGCAACGCGCCGCGCACGCTGGACCTGGACCTGCTGCTGTTCGGCGACGAGCAGCACGACCACGAGCACCTGACGGTGCCGCATCCGCGCCTGACCGAGCGCGCCTTCACGCTGGTGCCGCTGCTGGAGCTGGACGCCGCGCTGGCCATCCCCGGGCGCGGACGCGCCGCCGACTACCTGGCCGGCGTGGGCGCGCAGCGTATCGAGAAGGTGTCCACCTGCAAGTGCCTGCGCATGCAGG
The DNA here is from genome assembly GCF_016127575.1 of Cupriavidus necator. NCBI lineage: Bacteria > Pseudomonadati > Pseudomonadota > Betaproteobacteria > Burkholderiales > Burkholderiaceae > Cupriavidus > Cupriavidus necator. Next base: position 2,228,775 of record NZ_CP066018.1, on the reverse strand, counting down.
CCGCCGCTGGCGAGACCGGCGATGGCGGCAGCCCTGGCTGATCCCGCCCGGCTGCGCCCGCGGCGCAGCCTTCCACCCCACTGAAGCCCGGAGCGCCATGCTCGATCACCTGCGCCGCATCGTCGTCGAAGGCCCCGTCGGATCCGGCAAGACCTCGCTGGCCCAGCGCCTGGCGCGCACGCTGCAGGCCCAGGAGCTGCCCGACAGCGCACGCCGCAGCCCCTTCCTCGAACCCTTCTACCGCGATCCCGCGCGCCATGCGCTGGCGCTGCAGCTGTGGTGCCTGACCCAGCGCGCGGTGCAACTGCAGCAATGGCAGGCGGGGGTGCTGGCCGGACAGCGCATGGTCACCAATTTCCTGATGGCCAAGGACCGGCTGCACGCGGCGCTGACGCTGTCCGACGACGAACTGGCGCTCTACGACGCCATCGCCGCACGCCTTGACCTGCCGCCGCAGCGCGCCGACCTGGTGATCGTGCTGCAGGCCACCCCGTCGCTCCTGCGCGAGCGCATCGTGCGCCGCGGCGAGCCCGGCGAGGCCGGCATCGACGAACACTACCTGCAGCGCCTGGCCGGCGCCTACGGCGAATTGTTCCACCGGTACGACGACGCCCCGGTGATGGTGGTCGACACCGCCCACTTCAATCCGGTGGACAATGATGACGATTTCCGTACACTACTGTCGCGCATCGAAAACATGCGCGGCCGCAAGGCCTTTCTCAATCTCGCTGCGCCCTGACAGGCCACGCCTGCCAGACCCAACACAATAACGACGGCTGTCGTTGCCGTGCGGGCGGCCCTCCCGGCACCGGCAAAGCCGTCCTATATGGGCACTGCCATGAGCTACCTCCTCGATCCCTCCCGCAAGACCATCACGATTCCCAAACTGCAGGCGATGCGTGACGCCGGCGAGAAAATCGCCATGCTGACCGCGTACGACTCCAGCTTCGCCGCGCTGCTCGACTACTGCGGCGTGGAAATGATCCTGGTCGGCGATTCGCTGGGCAATGTGATGCAGGGCCAGCAGACCACGCTGCCGGTCACGCTGGAACAGATGGCCTACCACACCGAATGCGCGGCGCGCGGCAACCAGACCTCGCTGCTGCTGACGGACCTGCCGTTCGGCACCTATCCCACGCCTGAGGCCGCGTTTGCCAGCGCGGTCACGCTGATGAAGGCCGGCGCGCAGATGGTCAAGCTCGAAGGCGGCGACTGGCTGGCGCCCATCGTCAAGTTCCTGGTCGAGCGCAGCATCCCGGTATGCGCGCATATCGGCCTGACGCCGCAGTCGGTGCACGCGCTGGGCGGCTTCAAGGTGCAGGGCAAGACCAACGCCGGCGCGGCCCAGCTCAAGCGCGACGCGCTGGCGCTGCAGGCCGCCGGCGCGCAGGTGGTGCTGATGGAGGCGGTGCCCGCGGCGCTGGCCGGCGAGATCACGCAATCGCTGACGGTCCCCACCATCGGCATCGGCGCGGGCGCGGACTGCTCAGGCCAGGTGCTGGTGCTGCAGGACATGCTCAATGTCTACCCGGGCCGCAAGGCCAAGTTCGTGCGCAACTTCATGGACGGCCAGACCTCGATCGAGGCAGCCGTGCGCGCCTACGTGGCCGCCGTCAAGGACGGCAGCTTCCCCGCCGCCGAGCACACCTTCTCCGCCTGAGCCGGTGGAGATCGGCACCGCCACCGCCGACGCCTTCCGCCTGCTGGCCAGCGGCGACGCTGGCCTGTGGTTCATCGTCTGGACCTCGCTGATGGTGGCGGTGCTGGGACTGGCGCTGGCCACGGTGCCGGCGATCGCCGCGGCCTGGCTGATCGCCACCCGGCAGTTCCCGGGCCGGCGTGCGGTGGTGGTGGTGGCGCAGGCTTTCCTGTCGTTCCCGACCGTGCTGGTCGGGCTGGTCCTCTACCTGCTGCTGACGCGCCAGGGCCCGCTGGGCAGCCTGCACCTGCTGTTCACGCCGGCGGGCATGGTGCTGGGGCAGGCTGTGATCGGCTTCCCGGTGGTGCTGGCGTTTGCGCTGTCGACCCTGCAGGGCGCCGACGTGCGCCTGCGCGAGACCGCCTGGGTGCTGGGCGCAGGCCGCTGGCGCACCTTCCTGACCGTGATCCGCGAGCTGCGCTTCGGGCTGATGGCGGCAGTGGTCGCCGGCTTCGGGCGCGTGATTGCCGAAGTCGGCTCGGCCCTGATGATCGGCGGCAATATCGAAGGCTCGACCCGCACCATCACCACGGCCATTGCGCTGGAAACCAGCAAGGGCGAGTTCGCCCAGGGCATTGCGCTGGGCATCGTGCTGGTGGCGCTGGCGCTGCTGGTCAATATCGGCATGGCCTGGCTGCAGGGTGCCGGAGGCTTCCGCCGATGACCCCCTCAGTTGCCCATGACCACAGCCCGCTGCTGACCGTGCGAGGGCTGGCGCGCACCATCGGCCTGCGCAAGCTCTTTGCCATCGACAGGCTGGTGATCCCGCGCGCCACCGCGATCGTGCTGACCGGCATGAACGGCGCCGGCAAGACCACGCTGCTGCGCATGCTGGCCGGGCTGGAGCCGGCACCCGGCGCCAGCGCGCAGTGGACCGACGCGCACGGCCAGGCGCACGACGCCCCCCTCTCCCCGCTGCCGCCGGCGTTGCGCCAGCGCATTGCCTACCTGCACCAGCATCCGTACCTGTTCCGCACCTCAGTGCGCGAGAACATCGCCTACGGCCTGCACGCACGCGGGATGCCGCGCGACGAGATCGCCCGCCGCGTGGGCGAGGCGCTGGGCTGGGCCGGCGTGTCGCACCTGCAGGACACCGCGCCCGAATACCTGTCAGGCGGCGAGATCCAGCGCGTGGCGCTGGCGCGCGCCAAGGTGCTGGAGCCGGAGTTGCTGCTGCTGGATGAGCCTACCTCGAGCCTGGACGGCCATGCGCGCGAACAGGTGATTGGGCTGGTCGGCGACCTGGCCGCCGAAGGCCGCACCGTGGTGATGATCTGCCACGACCGCGAGCTGATCAACCTGCCGGGCGTGGTGCGCTGGAAGCTGGGCGACGGCGTCCTGGACACGCACCACCCTTAGTCTTCAGGCTTACTGACTCAGCGTCGCCGGCATCGCGCCGCGCAAGGCGTTGACCAGGACGATGGCCTCGGCGCGCGCGAGCATCGCGCGCGTGATCACCGCTTCCGTCACCACTTCGCCGGGGGCGCCCAGGGCCGCCCCTCCCTCGTCCAGCGCCACCGCGCGCATCACGCCGGGCAGGATGTCAGCCGACAGCGGCGGCGTCAGCCAGCGGCCATCGATACGGACGAAGACCGAGCTGCGCCCGCCTTCCAGCAGTTCACCGCGCGTGTTGAAGAACAGCAGGTCAAAGCCACCGGCACGCTCGGCGGCCTGCCAGCCCGCATCGAACACTGCGCGCGCGCTGGTCTTGTGGCGGCGCAGCGGATCGGCGGCGGGTAGTGGCTCGGGGGCGATATCGATCCTGACCGGACCGGCCGGCATCGGTGCCACCGCGCCGCTGGCAAATGCGAGCGCGCCGCGCTTGTCCACGCTCATACGCAGGCGCCATGTCCCCGCGCCCAGCTGCGCTACCTGCGCGGCCACCGCGTTGCGTGCCGCATCGGCATCGAAAGCGAAGCCGAACGTATGTGCCGAAGCGCCAATGCGCGCAAGATGCCGCGCCAGGTAAAGGCACTCGCCGTCCTGCACGCGCATGGTTTCGAACAGCGTAAAACCGGGATCGTGCCGCGTCAGGAAACGCGCCTTCCAGCCGCATTCATCGAACTCCTCCGCCGCGACGCTGTCATGGACGATGCCGCCGCCCACGCCCATTTCACCCGCGCGCAGGCCGGTATCCGCGAGAGGCGCCAGTACCAGCGTGCGGATTGCCACCGACAGCGCGAACGGTCCCGCGGTGCCTTCGTCGGTTGGCGCATCGATCCAGCCGATCGCCCCGGTGTACAGCCCGCGCGGCGTGCCTTCCAGTTCGGCAATGATCTGCATGGTGCGCCGCTTGGGCGCGCCGGTGATGGAGCCGCACGGGAACAGCGCCGCCATCAGCGCGCCAAAGCGCGTGCCGGGCCGCGCCGTCGCGGTGACGGTAGAGGTCATCTGCAGCACCGCGCCAAACGGCTGCACCGCAAAGCGCTCCGGCACCGCCACGCTGCCCGGCTGCGCGATGCGCCCCAGGTCGTTGCGCAGCAGGTCGACGATCATCACGTTCTCGGCGCGGTTCTTGGCATCGGCGGCCAGCGCGGCGGCGGCCTGCGCATCGCGCACGGCATCGCCCGAGCGCGGCGCGGTGCCCTTCATCGGCCGGGTCAGCATGTGGCCCTGGCCGTCGTGGCGCACGAACAGCTCGGGCGACAGCGACAGCACCGTGGCACGATCCGGCAGGCTGGCCAGCACGCCATACGGCACCGGCTGCGCGGCGCGCAGCGCGGCATACAGCGCCACCGGGTCGCCAAAGGCATCGAAGTGCAGGCGCTGGGTGTAGTTGACCTGGTAGGTGTCGCCGGCTTCGATCCACTGGTGGATGCGGGCGATGGCATCGTCGAATGCCTCGCGGGAGGTATCGGAGGCCACGTCCATCAGGCCCGCCGGCCTGGGGTCGGCTTTCGCCTGCAGCCACGCCGTGACCGCCGCGGCATCGAGCCGGCGCAGGTTGCGGAACCACAGCAGGCGCAGCGCGCCGTCGTGGAACGGCATCGCGTTGCCGGTGTGCACCGGGGCATCGACCAGCGCGCCGCCGAATTCGTAGGGGGCAAACAGGGTGGCATGCCAGCCCTGGCGCCAGCCTTCGGCAAGCATGGTGTCGAGTTGCGCGATGTCGCTGCCGGCGGGCAAGACGTCTTCACGGATGAAGCCGGTGTAGAGGCGTGATGCGGCTTGCGCCGCCGGGGCCGTGGCGTCGTCGAGAAGGACGAAGACATCTCCTCCCCCTGGCTGGGTGCTCCCCTCGCCCGCTTGCGGGAGAGGGGCCGGGGGAGAGGGCGGGGGCTGGATGCTGGCTACCACGGGGAAATCGTCAGGAAAGGGGCGGTGGGGACAACCTTGGCATTATCGCGCGCCAAAAACAAAACCGGCCACGCTCGCACGTGGCCGGTCCGATACTGCAAACCCGGTCAGCTGAAGAAGCTCTTCACCTTGTCCAGCCAGGATTGCTCCTGCGGGCTGTGGCGCGAGCCGCCCTCATGCACCGAGCGGTCGAACTGGCGCAGCATCTCCTTCTGCGCCTCGGTCAGCTTGACCGGCGTCTCCACGTTCACATGCACATAGAGGTCGCCCGGATAGCCGGAACGCACGCCCTTGATGCCCTTGCCGCGCAGACGGAAGGTCTTGCCCGACTGGGTGGCTTCAGGCACCGGGAAGGTGGCCTTGCCGCTCAGCGTCGGCACTTCCAGGTCGCCGCCCAGCGCCGCGGTGGCGAAGGAGATCGGCATCTGGCAGTGCAGGTCGTCGCCGTCGCGCTCGAACATCGGGTGCGCCTTGATGTGGACTTCCACATACAGGTCGCCCGGGGGGCCGCCGTTGATACCCGGCTCGCCGTTGCCCGACGAGCGGATGCGCATGCCTTCGTCGATGCCGGCCGGGATCTTCACTTCCAGCGTCTTCTGCGACTTCAGCTTGCCCTGGCCGTGGCACTTGGTGCACGGCTTGGGGATGTACTTGCCGCTGCCGTGGCACTTCGGGCAGGTCTGCTGCATGGTGAAGAAGCCCTGCGACACGCGCACCTGGCCCGCGCCGTGGCAGGTCGGGCAGGTTTCCACGCTCGAGCCCGGCTCCGCGCCGTTGCCGTGGCAGTGGTCGCAGTCGTCCCAGTGCGGCACGCGGATCTGCGCCTCGTGGCCGTGCGCGGCCTGCTCCAGCGAGATCTCCATGCTGTAGCGCAGGTCGGCGCCGCGATAGGCCTGCGGGCCGCCGCCGCCGCGACGGCCACCGGCCTGCTGGCCGAAAATGTCGCCGAAGATGTCGCCAAAGGCCTCGGCGAAACCGCCGTAGCCCTGCGCACCGCCGAAGCCGCCCGCCATATTGGGGTCGACACCGGCATGGCCATACTGGTCGTAGGCCGCCTTCTTCTCCGGGTCGGAAAGCATCTCGTAGGCCTCTTTGACCTCCTTGAATTTTTCCTCGGCGATCTTGCCGTCCTTGCCTTCCGGATTGCGGTCCGGGTGGTACTTCATCGCGAGCTTGCGATAAGCCTTCTTGATCTCGTCGTCGCTCGCGTTCTTGCCTACCCCGAGCACTTCGTAATAGTCACGTTTTGCCATGGTGGCTCAAACCTTTTTGGCCGGCACGCACATGCGGCGCGATACCGGCGAATAGCAAAAAAGCCGAGCGAGGCATCCGACGGCGGTTTCCCGCTGGGTCCGATGGCCGCGCCCGGCGTCGGGGCGGGGGCGGTGCCGGCCAGTGCCTGCACCGCCGCCCGCGTGTCCCGATTACTTCTTGTCGTTGACTTCCTTGAATTCGGCGTCCACAACGTTGTCGTCCTGCGGCTGCGCCTGCTGGCCACCGGCCGCGCCGGCACCGGCAGCAGCACCGGCCGTGGCGCCTTCGCCAGCCTTGGCCTGCATGTCGGCGTAGACCTTCTCGCCCAGCTTCTGGCTGACTTCGGACAGCGCGTTGACCTTGGCATCGATCTCGGCCTTGTCGCCGCCGCGAGCGGCGTCTTCCAGTTCCTTGATCGCGGCTTCGATCTTTTCCTTCTCGCCGGCTTCCAGCTTGTCGCCGTATTCGGTGAGCGCTTTCTTGGTCGAGTGGATCAGCGCGTCGGCCTGGTTGCGGGCATCAGCCAGCTCGCGGGCCTTCTTGTCTTCCTCGGCGTTGGCCTCGGCGTCCTTCACCATGCGCTGGATCTCGTCTTCCGACAGGCCCGAGTTCGCCTTGATGGTGATCCTGTTTTCCTTGCCGGTCGCCTTGTCCTTGGCGCCCACGTGCAGGATGCCGTTGGCGTCGATGTCGAACGACACTTCGATCTGCGGCGTGCCGCGCGCTGCGGGCGGAATGCCTTCCAGGTTGAACTCGCCCAGCAGCTTGTTGCCGGAGGCCATTTCACGCTCGCCCTGGAACACCTTGATGGTCACCGCCGGCTGGTTGTCGTCGGCGGTCGAGAACACCTGCGCATGCTTGGTCGGGATGGTGGTGTTCTTGGTGATCATCTTGGTCATCACGCCACCCAGGGTCTCGATCCCCAGCGACAGCGGCGTCACGTCCAGCAGCAGCACGTCGGTACGGTCGCCCGACAGCACCGAGCCCTGGATCGCGGCGCCGACGGCCACGGCTTCATCCGGGTTCACGTCCTTGCGCGCTTCCTTGCCGAAGAACTCCTTGACCTGTTCCTGCACCTTGGGCATGCGGGTCATGCCGCCCACCAGGATCACGTCGTCGATGTCGCTGACCTTGACGCCCGCGTCCTTGATGGCGATGCGGCACGGCTCGATGGTGCGCGTGATCAGCTCTTCCACCAGGGATTCGAGCTTGGCGCGGGTCATCTTCAGGTTCAGGTGCTTCGGACCCGAGGCATCGGCCGTGATGTACGGCAGGTTGATCTCGGTCTGCTGCGAGCTCGACAGTTCGATCTTGGCCTTTTCAGCGGCTTCCTTCAGGCGCTGCAGCGCGAGCACGTCCTTGGACAGGTCCACGCCCTGGTCCTTCTTGAACTCGCTGATGATGTAGTCGATGATGCGCTGGTCGAAGTCTTCGCCGCCCAGGAAGGTGTCGCCGTTGGTCGACAGCACTTCGAACTGCTTCTCGCCGTCCACGTCCGCGATCTCGATGATCGAGATGTCGAAGGTGCCGCCGCCGAGGTCATACACGGCGATCTTGCGGTCGCCCTTCTCGTTCTTGTCCATGCCAAACGCCAGCGCGGCCGCGGTCGGCTCGTTGATGATGCGCTTGACGTCGAGGCCGGCGATGCGGCCGGCGTCCTTGGTGGCCTGGCGCTGCGAGTCGTTGAAGTAGGCCGGCACGGTGATCACGGCTTCGGTCACCGGCTCGCCGAGGTAGTCCTCGGCCGTCTTCTTCATCTTGCGCAGCACTTCGGCGGAAACCTGCGGCGGCGCCAGCTTCTGGTCGCGCACCGACACCCATGCGTCGCCGTTGTCGGCCTTGACGATGGAATACGGCATCAGGCCGATGTCCTTCTGGACTTCCTTCTCTTCGAACTTGCGGCCGATCAGGCGCTTGACCGCGTACAGGGTGTTGCGCGGATTGGTGACGGCCTGGCGCTTGGCCGGCGCGCCGACCAGGATCTCGCCGTCTTCCATGTAGGCGATGATCGACGGGGTGGTGCGGGCACCCTCCGAGTTTTCGATGACCTTGGGGGTGTTGCCTTCCAGGATCGCGACGCAGCTATTGGTGGTACCGAGGTCGATACCGATGATCTTACCCATTATTCTCTCCTCTTGAGCCGGCGCTATCCGCGCGGCTGCAATTCAACCTGAGGCCGAAATGTGGCCGCCCGGGGGCTTTTCAAGGGCAGAACCGGCAAATCCGAGTAATTTTCTCGGTTTCTGCATGCTTTCAACGGCATCCGCCGCCGCAGGTTAAGCGGACGGCGCGGCGCGGCCGCCGAAAGTGGCCTATTCCATACCTCCTGGCGCGTCGCGATCGCGCTGCCACAACACGTCGGAACCGCCGCCGGCCCGGTTCAGCACCCGCGCCAGCACGAACATCAGGTCCGACAGCCGGTTCAGGTACTGGCGCGGGGCCTCGTTCAGTGGCTCGGCCGCGCCCAGCGCCACCAGCGCGCGCTCGGCACGGCGGCACACGGTGCGGCAGACATGGGCCTGCGCCGCGGCGCGGCTGCCGCCGGGCAGGATGAATTCGGCCAGCCGCGGCAGGTTGGCGTTGTAGTCGGCGAGCCAGGTATCGAGCTGCGCCACCTGCTCAGGCTTGAGCAGGGTGTAGCCCGGGATGGACAGCTCGCCACCCAGGTCGAACAGGTCGTGCTGGATATGCAGCAGGGCGGCGCGCACGTCGTCGGGCAGGGCCTCGGTCAGCAGCACGCCGACGTGGCAGTTGAGCTCGTCGACGTCGCCGATGGCGGCGATGCGCGGGCTGGCCTTGCCGGTGCGGCTGCCGTCGCCCAGGCCGGTGGTGCCGGCGTCGCCGGTGCGGGTGGCAATCTTGGACAGGCGGTTGCCCATGCCGGTCTCCTCGTAAGCGTGTGGTAGTCGTGGTCCGCCCTGCAACGCGGGGCGCCCGGGGGAAAGACGCATTATCGCGCCGGACCGCCTCGGCGCGCCAAGCGCTTGTGTCCCGGCGCTTGCTGTGCGGCTATCGGCCAGTACCGGCCGCCGCAGTGCCCGGCCAGGGTGCATGAGCCGCCGCGCGGCGTAGAATGCCGGTAGCCCCCATTCGTCGCCCATTCGATAACCGGGTCGCGCCCCTGCCGGCCAGACCGGAGCTTGCTCCGCAGCGCCGCCGCCGGCACCACCGTCGCGCCGACCCGCCGGAGACCCGCATGAACCACCCCACGCCGTCCGCCACGCTCGCCCGCCGTCCGCTGCCGCCCGCCTTCAGCGAAGCCCTGGCGGCGCGCTTCGGCGACCGCTTCACCACCTCCGCCGGCGTGTGCGAACACCACGGCCGCGACGAATCCCCGTTCCCGCCGGCCGTGCCCGACGCCGTGGTCTTCGCCCACAGCACCGAGGAAGTGGCCGAGGTGGCGCGCCTGTGCAACCAGCATGGCGTGCCGCTGATCCCGTACGGCGCGGGCTCGTCGCTGGAAGGCCATCTGCTGGCCGTGGCAGGCGGCATCAGTCTGGACCTGTCGCAGATGAACCACGTGCTGGCGGTGCAGCCCGAGGACCTGACCGTGACCGTGCAGCCCGGCGTCACGCGCAAGCAGCTGAACCAGGAAATCAAGGACACCGGCCTGTTCTTCCCGATCGACCCGGGCGCCGACGCCTCGCTGGGCGGCATGTGCGCCACGCGCGCCTCCGGGACCAACGCGGTGCGCTACGGCACCATGCGCGAGAACGTGCTGGCGCTGACAGTGGTAACCGCCGACGGCCGCGTGATCCGCACCGGCACGCAGGCGCGCAAGTCGGCGGCGGGCTATGACCTGACCCGGCTCTTTATCGGCAGCGAAGGCACGCTCGGCATCATCACCGAGGTGACGGTGCGGCTCTACCCGCAGCCGGAGGCGATCTCCGCCGCGGTGTGCGCCTTCCCCAGCATGGGCAGCGCGGTGCAGGCGGTAATCCAGACCATCCAGCTGGGCGTGCCGGTGGCGCGCGTGGAGTTCGTCGATGCGCTGGCGATCCGCGCCATCAACCGCCACGACAACCTGACCCTGCCCGAGACCCCGCACCTGTTCTTCGAATTCCACGGCACCGAGGCCGGCGTGCGCGAGCAGGCCGAGACCGTGCAGCAGATCACCGCCGAGCACGGCGGCCAGGGCTTCGAGTGGGCCACCCGCCCGGAGGACCGCAGCCGGCTGTGGAACGCGCGCCATACCGCCTACTTCGCCATGCTGCAGCTCAAGCCGGGCTGCAAGTCGGTGACCACCGACGTGTGCGTGCCGATCTCGCGCCTGGCCGACTGCGTCACCGAGACCGAGAAGGACCTGAACGCCTCGGCGCTGCCCTGCCCCATCGTCGGCCATGTCGGCGACGGCAACTTCCACGTGGCGATCCTGGTCGACCCCGACAAGCCCGAAGAGATGGCCGAGGCCGAGGCCATCAACCAGCGCATCGTCGAACGCGCGCTGGCGATGGGCGGCACCTGCACCGGCGAGCACGGCGTGGGCTTGCACAAGCAGCGCTTCCTGGTGGAAGAACACGGCGAGGATGCGCTCGACGTGATGCGCGCGATCAAGGACGCGCTGGACCCCAAGCACATCCTCAACCCGGGCAAGATCTTCAGCGCCACGCGCGGCGGCTCGCAGTAAGGCGTGCCGAGCTGATGGCCTCCATGTTCAACCGCGTCCCGCCGCTGCACCTGCTGATCGCCTTCGAGGCAGCGGCGCGCCTGGGCAGCTTCGCGCGCGCGGCCGAAGAGCTGTCGGTCACGCCCAGCGCGGTCTCGCACCGCATCAAGAATCTTGAGGAGCTGTGGGGCGAAGACCTGTTCGTGCGCGCCAACGCGGCGCTGCGGCTGACCGCCGCCGGCACGCGCTATCTGCGCAACGTGCAGGACGCGCTCAAGTCGCTCAACGAGCTGGCGCGGCCCGAATACAACAAGCTGCGCACCCGGCTGCGGGTGGCGATCCCGCCCACCTTCGGGCGCCAGCACCTGGTGCCGCGCCTGCCCGAGTTCGGCGCGCTGTATCCGCATATCGACCTCGAGCTGCACCTGGCGATCCCGTTCCTGGACGTCAAGGCCGAGGACACCGATGTCGAGATCCGCTACGGCACCGGCCGCTACCCTGACCTGAAGACCACCCGGCTGCTGGTCGAGCCGGTGTTCCCGGCGTGCGGGCGCGAGTACTACGAGCGCGTCAACGGCCGCGCCATCACCAAGCCCGAGCACCTGCACGGCCTGGTGCTGCTGCGCAGTCCGCTGGAGCCGTGGAAGCCGTGGTTCGAGACTGCCGGGCTGGATTGGGCCGAGCCGCAGACCGGGCCGCAGTTCAACGACATCGGCCTGATGCTGGAGGCGATCGCGTCCAACCAGGGCGTGGCGCTGGTGCGCCAGCGCATGGCGCGGCACTGGCTGTCGCTGGGGCAGATGGTGCGGCTGCTGGAGGTGGAATCGGTCTCGCCGCACGGCTACTACATCGTCGAGCGCGAACAGGCCCCGCTCAAGCCCGAGGCGCGCTATTTCGTCGACTGGCTGCTGAGCCTGGACTGGTAGGAGACTGACCCCATGGAAATCCGCTTGCTGACCCCCGCCGATGCCGCCGCCTTCCAGGCGCTGCGGCTGCACGGCCTGGCCGAAGCGCCGGAAGCCTTCGCTTCCAGCCTGGAGGAGGAACAGGACCGGCCGCTGGAAGTCGTCGCCGGGCGCCTGGCCGCGACCGAGGGCAAGGCCGTATTCGGCGCCTTTGTCGACGGCAGCGATGGCAGCGCGCTGGCCGGCGTGGTCGGGGTGATGCGCGAGGAAAACGCCAAGCACCGGCACAAGGCCTTTATCTGGGGCATGTACGTGGCCCCGGGCTGGCGCGACCGCAAGCTCGGCCGCGCGCTGATGGAGCGGGCCATGGAACAGGCCGCCGCCATGCCGGGCGTGCGCCAGGTGACGCTGTGCGTCAATGCCGGCAGCACGGGCGCGGTGCGGCTGTACGAGTCGCTCGGCTTCGTGCGCACGGGGCTGGAGCCGGATGCGCTGTACGTCGCGCCGCACTTCCACGACAAGCTCGACATGGTCTGCTTCCTGCCGCAGCCGCCGGCACGCTGAGTCCGGCCGGACCGCCTTCCCTGCACCCGCGCTGCGGTGTACGCTGGACTTGCGTCGCCTGCCAGGAGTGATTTCCCGCGCAGCCATGATGAGCATTTTTGATCGGCCTGCCATGCGGATTTCACGTGTCCCGTGGTGCCCGCGCCAGGTGCCCTGCGCTATAGTCACCCGTCCCCGCGGCAGGCCCTGCATTGCCGCGACCGGCAGGCCGCGCACCGGCCGCCATCCAGGAGGCCCCACAGGAGTCGTTCATGAATGCCCCGCACGAAGCCCAAACCATCGCCCCCGACGGCGCCCATGCCACGGCCGAAGGCCGCCGCAGCGCGCTGCTGGCCGGCCTGGCGCAGATCCTGCCGGATGCCGCGCTGCTGTGGAAGCCGGAAGACACCGTCCCCTATGAATGCGACGGCCTGGCCGCGTACCGCCAGGTGCCGATGGCCGTGGCCCTGCCCGACACCGAGGAACAGGTCTGCGCGATCCTGCGCCTGTGCCACAAGCTGGGCGTGCCGGTGGTGCCGCGCGGCGCCGGCACCAGCCTGTCGGGTGGCGCCATGCCGATCGCCGAGGGCCTGGTGCTGTCGCTGGCCAAGTTCAAGCGCATCCTGTCGGTCGATCCGTACTCGCGCACCGCGGTGGTCCAGCCGGGCGTGCGCAACCTGGCGATCTCCGACGCCGCCGCACCCCACAACCTGTACTACGCGCCGGACCCGTCCTCGCAGATCGCCTGCACCATCGGCGGCAACGTCAGCGAGAACTCCGGCGGCGTGCACTGCCTGAAGTACGGCCTGACCGTGCACAACGTGCTGCGCGTGCGCGCGGTGACGATGGAGGGCGAGGTGGTGGTGTTCGGCTCCGAGGCCCCCGACTCGCCGGGCCTGGACCTGCTGGCCGTGCTGATCGGCTCCGAAGGCATGCTGGCCGTGGTCACCGAGGTCACGGTGCGCCTGATCCCCAAGCCGCAGCTGGCGCAGGTGATCATGGCCTGCTTCGACGATGTCGAGAAAGGCGGCAATGCGGTGGCGGACGTGATCGCCGCCGGCATCATCCCGGCCGGACTGGAAATGATGGACAAGCCCGCCACCGCCGCGGTCGAGCAGTTCGTGCATGCGGGCTATGACCTGGATGCCGCCGCCATCCTGCTGTGCGAATCCGACGGCACCCCGGAAGAAGTGGCCGAGGAAATCGAACGCATGAGCGCGGTGCTGACGGCATCGGGCTGCACCCGCATCGTGGTCTCGCAGAACGAAGCCGAGCGCCTGCGCTTCTGGAGCGGCCGCAAGAACGCCTTCCCCGCCGCCGGCCGGATCTCGCCGGACTACTACTGCATGGACGGCACCATTCCGCGCAAGCACATCGGCACGCTGCTCAGGCGCATCGAAGCCATGGAGCAAAAGTACGGCCTGCGCTGCATCAACGTGTTCCATGCCGGCGACGGCAACATGCACCCGCTGGTGCTGTTCGATGGCGCGGACCAGGACCAATGGCACCGCGCCGAGCTGTTCGGCGCCGACATCCTGGAAACCTGCGTGGAACTGGGCGGCACCGTCACCGGCGAGCACGGCGTGGGCGTGGAGAAGCTCAACTCGATGTGCGTGCAGTTCTCGCCCGCCGAGCGCGATGCCTTCTTCGGCGTCAAGGCCGCCTTCGACCCGGCGCGGCTGCTCAACCCGGACAAGGCCATCCCCACGCTGGCGCGCTGCGCGGAGTACGGCAAGATGCATGTGAAGCGGGGCCTGCTGCCGCACCCGGAACTGCCGCGCTTCTGAGCCACGCCATGTCCAGCCCACGCCGACGCCAGCAGCAGGAAGCGTTCGTCCGCCAGCGCCTGGGGCAGCCCGAGGCCGGCTGGCGCCAGCGCTGGTACACCATCATCTTCGAGGCCGATACCCGCGAGGGCCGGCTCTTCGATGTCGCGCTGCTGCTGGCCATCGTCGCCAGCGTGACGGTGGTGATGCTCGACAGCCTGCCCGCGGTGAACAACCGCCTGGGGCTGGCGTTCACCGTGCTGGAATGGATGTTCACGCTGTTCTTCACGGCCGAGTACGTGATGCGCATCCTGGTGGTGCGCCGGCCGTGGCGCTATGTGTTCAGCTTCTACGGCATCATCGACTTCGTCTCGATCATGCCGACCTGGCTGGCCTTCTTCCTGCCCGAGCTGCATTTCCTGATCGACGTGCGCCTGCTGCGGCTGCTGCGCGTGTTCCGGATCCTGAAGCTGACCGTGTACTTCGAGGAAGCCGAGATCCTGTACCGCGCGCTGGTCAACAGCCGCCGCAAGATCTTCGTGTTCCTGGGCACGGTGTTCATCATCACGGTGATCCTGGGCACGGTAATGTACGTGGTGGAAGGCCCACAGCACGGCTTCACCAGCATCCCGGTCAGCATGTACTGGGCGGTGGTGACGCTGACCACCACGGGCTTCGGCGACATGGTGCCCAAGACCCCGCTGGGGCAGTTCATCACCTCGCTGACCATCCTGCTGGGCTACGGCATCATCGCCTTCCCCACCGGTATCGTCGGCGCCGAGCTGGCCGCCAGCATCCTGAAGCGGCCGCTCACCACGCGCACCTGCACCCATTGCCTGACCGAGGGCCACGAACCCGACGCCGGCTACTGCAAGCATTGCGGCAGCCAGCTGCCCGAATACCAGAACGACCGGCCGGAAGTGCCCGGCGGACCTGCCGGCTCCTGAGCCGGCCTTCCCTACCCCACGACGCATATGCAAGCCACCCTCGACGCCATCCGCGACGCCGTCAGGCAAGCCACCGAGACCCGCACCGCGCTGCGGCTGCGCGGCGGCGGCAGCAAGGACTTCTACGGCCAGCCCGCCGCGGGCCAGCTGCTGGACACGCGCGCCTATGCCGGCATCGTCGACTACGACCCGGCCGAGCTGGTGATCACCGCGCGCTGCGGCACGCCGCTGGCCGAGATCGAGGCGGCGCTGGCCGAGAAGCGCCAGATGCTGGCCTTCGAGCCGCCCCATTTCGCACTGCCGGGCCAGCCCAGCACCGCGACGCTGGGCGGCGCCGTGGCCGCGGGATTGTCGGGCCCGCGCCGGCAGTCGGTGGGCGCGCTGCGCGACTTCATGCTGGGCGCGCAGCTGATGGACGGCCGCGGCGAGGTGATGGACTTCGGCGGCCAGGTGATGAAGAACGTGGCGGGCTATGACGTGTCGCGGCTGCTGGCGGGCTCGCTCGGCACGCTCGGGCTGATCCTGCAGGTGTCGGTCAAGGTGCTGCCGGCACCGTTCGACGAGGCCACGCTGCGCTTCGAGCTGGCGCAGGCCGATGCCATCGAGCACCTGAACCGTTGGGGCGGCCAGCCGCTGCCGCTGGCGTCTTCGGCCTGGCACGCGGGCGTGCTGCACGTGCGCCTGGCCGGCGCCACCGCCGCCGTGCGCGCCGCGTGCGTCAGGCTGGGCGGCGAGCGCGTGGACGCTGCGGAAGCCGCGGCGCTGTGGCAATCGCTGCGCGAGCAGACCCACCCGTTCTTCGCCCCCGCCCAGGCGGGCCGCGCGCTGTGGCGCCTGGCCGTGCCCACCATCGCCGCGCCGCTGGCGCTGCCGGGCCCACAGCTGATCGAATGGGGCGGCGGCCAGCGCTGGTGGCTGCCCGAGGACGGCACTGACAAGACCGATGCCGAAAGCGTGCGCGCCGTGGCGCAGGCCGCCGGCGGCCATGCCACGCTGTTCCGCAATGGCGACAAGTCAGTGGGCGTGTTCACGCCGCTGGCCTCGCCGCTGGCCGCGATCCACCGCCGCCTGAAAGAGACCTTCGACCCGGCCGGCATCTTCAACCCGCAGCGCATGTACCCCGGGCTCTGACCCGGCACGTCCAGGCATCCCCCCGGCACAACCTCCCCACACCATGCAAACGAACCTGGCCGATTTTCTTCGCAACACGCCCGAAGGCGAGGAAGCCAAATCCATCGTCGGCAACTGCGTGCATTGCGGCTTCTGCACCGCCACCTGCCCCACCTACCAGTTGCTCGGCGATGAGCTGGACGGCCCGCGCGGGCGCATCTACCTGATGAAGCAGGTGCTGGAAGGCCATGCCATCACCGAAAGCACGCGCCTGCACCTGGACCGCTGCCTGACCTGCCGCAACTGCGAATCGACCTGCCCGTCGGGCGTGCGCTACGGCCGCCTGGTCGATATCGGCCGCAAGCTGGTCGACGACAAGCTCGAGGCCGAAGGCGTGCAGCGCCCCGCCCGCGAGCGCATCGCGCGCTGGGTGCTGCGCGAGGGGCTGACGCGCCCTGCGCTGTTCGGCACGGCGCTGCGCCTGGGCCAGATGGTGCGGCCGCTGCTGCCGGGCACGCTGCGCAACAAGGTGCCGGCGCTGTCCAGCACCGCCGCGCCCGGCACGTGGCCGCGCAATGCGCATGCACGCAAGATGTTGTTGCTCGACGGCTGCGTGCAGCCGGCAATGTCGCCCAACATCAATGCCGCAACTGCGCGTGTGTTCGACCGTGTCGGCGTACAACTGCTGGTGGCGCGCGAAGCCGGCTGCTGCGGCGCGATCCGCTTCCACACCGGCGACCACGACGGCGGCCTCGACAATATGCGCCGCAATATCGATGCCTGGTGGCCGCATATCGAGGACGGCGCCGAGGCCATCGTGATGACCGCCTCGGGCTGCGGCGCGATGGTCAAGGACTACGGCCACCTGCTGCGCAACGATCCGAAGTACGCCGAGCGCGCCCGCCGCGTCTCGGCGCTGACGCGCGACCTGTCCGAAGTCTTGCCGGACTTTGCCGACGAGCTGCACACCCTGGCCGGCGCGGTCCCGCGCGACAACCGGCGCGTGGCTTACCACCCGCCCTGCACGCTGCAGCACGGCCAGCAGATCCGCGGCAAAGTCGAAGCGCTCTTGACCGGCCTCGGCGTCGAAGTCAAACTCTGCGCTGACAGCCACCTGTGCTGCGGCTCGGCGGGCACTTATTCGGTGTTGCAGCCGGAACTGGCCTACCGCCTGCGCGACGACAAGCTCGCCAAACTGCAGGCCACGCAGCCCGAAGCCATCGTCTCGGCCAATATCGGCTGCATCGCGCACCTGCAGGGCGGCACCGGCACCCCGGTGATGCACTGGATCGAACTGGTCGACAAGATGCTCGGCTAGCGCGGGCGGGCAGCATGGGCGGCAGCGCGCATCCCTTCCGGACGCGCGCCGCGCACCTGCGACCAAACGCCACGCCCCCATGCTCCAGACCTTTGCAATCCTGTTGGTTTTCCAGTCCATCGGTGAGGTGATCAGCTACGCGCTGACCCTGCCGGTGCCCGGCCCCGTGCTGGGTATGATCCTGCTGTTCGGCTGGCTCGCCTTCGACGACCGCCTGCTGCCCATCATCCAGGGCACCACCACTGAGCTGCTCAAGCACCTGTCGCTGCTGTTCGTGCCGGCCGGCGTCGGCATCATGGTCCATGCCAACCGCATCGAGGGCGAATGGATGCCGATCCTGGTGGCGCTGGTGGTGTCCACCTGGCTGGCCATCGCCACCACCGCCGTGGTCACGCGCATGCTGATGCGCAAGCGCGCCGATGTCCCGCCCGCCGATGCGAAAGGAGAGCAGGCATGATGACGCCCCGCCTCAACGAGATCTGGGTCTACCTGGCCGCGAGCCCGCTGGTCGGGCTGACCGCCACGCTGCTGGCCTACGTCTTTGCCTTCCGCATCTATGAGCGTTCGCGCTTCTCGCCGCTGGCCAACCCGGTGATGATCGCGGTGGCGCTGCTGGTCACGGTGCTGACCGTCACCGGCACGCCCTACAAGACCTACTTCGACGGCGCGCAGTTCGTGCACTTCCTGCTGGGGCCGGCCACGGTGGCACTGGCGGTGCCGCTGTACCTGCAGCTGCCCAAGCTGCGCACCCATGTGTTCCCGCTGCTGGCAGGACTGGTGGCGGGCTCGGTGGTGGCGGTGGTGTCGGCGGTGGGAATTGCCTGGCTGCTGGGCGCATCGCCCGAGACCGTGCGCTCGCTCGCGCCCAAGTCGGTGACGATCCCGATCGCCATGGGCGTGGCCGAGAAGATCGGCGGGCTGCCCTCGCTGACCGCGGTGCTGGTGATGGCCACCGGCATCATCGGCGCGGTCAGCGCCACCAGCGTGCTGAACCTGCTGCGCATCCGCGACTACAGCGTGCGCGGTTTCGCCACCGGCGTGGCAGCCCACGGCATCGGCACCGCTCGCGCCTTCCAGGTCAACCAGGAAGCCGGCGCCTTTGCCGCGCTGGGCATGGGCCTGAACGGCGTGCTGACGGCGATCATGGTGCCGGTGATGGCGGCGTGGATGCCACACTGACACGCTCCTGACAGCACGCTGTCAGCAGCCCCCGCGCATGATGCGAGCTCCCCACTCCCCTTCACCTGGAACCAAGGAGTCTGTCATGAGCAACCGTCTGATCAACTGGCTGGAAATCCCCGTCGTCGACATGAGCCGCGCGGTCGGCTTCTACGAGCAGGTGTTCAATATCCAGCTGCGCCGCGAGACCATGAGCCAGGTCGACATGGCCGTGTTCCCCCACCCCGACCCGGGCGGCGCGCTGGTCGCCGGCGAGGGCTATCGTCCCAGCAACTACTACGGCGCGGTGCCGTACCTGCATGCGCCGGAACTGGATGTGCTGCTGGAGCGCGCCGCGCGCGCCGGCGGCAAGACGGTGTTCGGGCCGCTGCGCCTGCCGGGCGAGATCGGCCGCATCGCCCATATCACCGACAGCGAAGGCAACCGCATCGGGCTGCACGAGCCCGTGGCCGCCTGACCCCGATGGCAAGCCGCCCCCGATGAGCCGCCGCGCCGACCGCCTGTTCCAGATCGTGCAGGTGCTGCGCGGCCGCCGCCTGACCACGGCGGCGCTGCTGGCGCAGCGGCTCGGGGTATCGGAACGCACCGTCTACCGTGATATCCAGGCGCTGTCGCTGTCAGGCGTGCCGGTCGAGGGCGAGGCCGGCATCGGCTACCGGCTGCGCGCCGACTTCGATGTCCCGCCGCTGATGTTCACCGCCATGGAAGTCGAAGCACTGGTCGCCGGCCTGCGCCTCCTGAAAGCCTGGGGCGGCGGCGCGCTGGCCGCCGCGGCCGATCCCGCGCTGGAAAAACTGATGGCCGCGCTGCCGCCGCCGCGCCGGCTGGCAGCGCAGCAAAGCCGCGTGTTCGCGCCGGAATACGTCAACCAGGCGCATGTGCGCGAGGCCTTCGACGTGGTACACGGGGCGCTGGGCGAACAGAAATTGCTGCTGCTCGACTATTGCGACGTGCAGCAGCGCATCACCGAACGCGTGGTGATGCCGCTGGGCCTGTTCTTCTGGGGCAATGCCTGGTTGCTGGCGACGTGGTGCACCACGCGCTCGGACTATCGCAGCTTCCGGCTGGACCGCTGCCGCGCCATCCGCATGCTGGACGACCATTTCCACGAAACGCCCGACCGCTCGCTCAACGGTTTCCTGCGCGCGGTGCGCGCCAGCGGCACCTAGTCCCGCTCAGGCAGCCGGGTCGGACAGCAGCATCTCGATATCGGCGCGCAGCTCGTCGGGCTTGGTGGTCGGCGCATAGCGCTTGAACACCGTGCCGTCGCGGCGCAGCAGGAACTTGGTGAAGTTCCATTTGATGCCCTGGGTACCGAGCACGCCACGCTTTTCCGTGGTCAGCCACTGGTACAGCGGATGGGCGTCGGCACCGTTCACGTCGATCTTGGCGAACATCGGGAAGCGCACCGCAAAGCGCGTTTCGCAGAACTGGCCGATCTGCTGCGCATCGCCCGGCTCCTGCTTGCCGAACTGGTTGCACGGGAAGCCCAGCACCTCCAGGCCGCGCTCGTGGTATTCGTCGTAGAGCTTCTGCAGGCCCTCGTACTGCGGCGTGAACCCGCATTCGCTGGCGGTGTTGACGACCAGCATCACCTTGCCCTGGAACTGCGACAGCGGTACCGGCTGGCCGGCCAGCGAGTTGGCTTCGAACTGGTAGACATTGCTCATGGCAGACTCCTGGGGCCGGAACTGGCCCTTGCGTGGCCCAAGCATAACGCCATGCGCATCACCGTGCACGAATCAGATGACATTGAGATGCTCGGTGCCGGCACCCAGGTCGGTGTCCTTGGCGCTCGCGCTGTGCAGCTTGATCATCAGGCGCAGGTCGTTGAGCGAGTCGGCATTGCGTAGCGCGTCCTCGTAGGTGATCTTGCCTTCCTCGTACAGGTCGAACAGCGCCTGGTCGAACGAGACCATGCCCTGCTCGCGCGACTTCTTGATGACTTCCTTGAGCTCGTGGATCTCGCCCTTGAAGATCAGGTCGGCCACCAGCGGCGTGCCGATCATGATCTCCACCGCCGGCACGCGCCCCTTTTTGCCGGCGCGCGGCAGCAGGCGCTGCGAGATCATCGCCTTCAGGTTCAGCGACAGGTCGATCAGCAGCTGCTGGCGCTTTTCCTCGGGGAAGAAGTTGACCACGCGGTCGATCGCCTGGTTGGCATTGTTGGCGTGCAGCGTGGCCAGGCACAGGTGGCCGGTCTCGGCGTACTGCATCGCGTACTCCATGGTCTCGCGGTCACGGATTTCGCCGATCAGGATCACGTCGGGCGCCTGGCGCAGCGTGTTCTTCAGCGCCACGTGCCAGGACTCGGTATCGATGCCGACCTCGCGCTGCGTGACGATGCAGTTCTGGTGCGCATGCACGTACTCGATCGGATCCTCGATGGTGATGATATGGCCGTACGAATGCGCGTTGCGGTGATCCAGCATTGCCGCCAGCGTGGTCGACTTGCCCGAGCCGGTGGCGCCGGTCACGATCACCAGCCCGCGCTTGGCCATCACCACCTCATGCAGCGTCGCCGGCAGGTCCAGGTCGGCCACCGAGGGAATGCGCGTATTGATGGTGCGCACCACCATGCCGGCCTTGCCCTGCTGGATAAAGGCCGACACGCGGAAGCGCCCGGCCTTGGGCGCGGTGATCGCGAAATTGCATTCGCGGCTGGTGTCGAAGTCCTGCACCTGGCGCTCGTTCATCACCGAGCGCACCAGGCCCAGCGCCTGGGTCGGGTTCAGCGGCTGCTGCGACACCGGCTTGATCTTGCCGTCGACCTTGATCGCCGGCGGGAAGTCAGAGGTAATGAACAGGTCCGAGCCGCGGTTGCTGACCATCAGCTCCAGCAGGTCGTTGATGTACTTGGCGGCGGATTCGCGATCGAGCATGTCGGTGTCCTGCTGGGGAGCGGGCCTCAGCCCATGAACGCGTCGGGGTTCTTGGCGATGGCGCGCGCGTCGTTGTAGCTGATGACGCTGCGCTTGATCAGGTCAGACAGGCACTGGTCCAGCGTCTGCATGCCCAGCCCGCTGCTGGTCTGCATCATCGAGTACATCTGCGCGATCTTGTTCTCGCGGATCAGGTGGCGGATCGCGGGCGTGGCGATCATGATCTCGTGCGCGGCGGTGCGGCCATTGCCGTCGCGCGTCTTCAGCAGCGTCTGCGAGATCACCGCCTCCAGCGATTCCGACAGCATGGTGCGCACCATGTCCTTCTCTTCGGGCGGGAACACATCGACCACGCGGTCGATGGTCTTGGCCGCTGAGCTGGTGTGCAGCGTGCCGAAGACCAGGTGGCCGGTCTCGGCCGCGGTCAGCGCCAGGCGGATGGTTTCCAGGTCGCGCAGCTCACCCACCAGGATCACGTCCGGGTCTTCACGCAGTGCCGAGCGCAACGCGTTGGCAAACGAATGCGTGTGCGGCCCCAGCTCGCGCTGGTTGATCAGGCTCTTCTTGGAGCTGTGCACGAATTCGATCGGGTCCTCCACCGTGAGGATGTGGCCCATGTCGCTTTCGTTGCGATGGTCGACCATCGCCGCCAGCGTGGTGGACTTGCCCGAGCCGGTCGGGCCCGTCACCAGCACCAGCCCGCGCGGCTTCATGCACAGGTCGGCAAACACCGCGGGCGCGCGCAGCTCTTCGAGCGTGAGCACCTTGGAGGGAATGGTACGGAACACCGCGGCGGCGCCGCGCTGGGTGTTATAGGCATTGACCCGGAAGCGGGACAGGCCGGCGATCTCGAACGAGAAATCGATTTCGAGGCGTTCTTCGTAGGCCTTGCGCTGGGTGTCGCTCATGATGTCGTACACCATGGCGTGGACATCCTTGTGCGTCATCGAGGCGATGTTGATCCGGCGCATGTCGCCGTGGATCCGCACCATCGGCGGCATGTCCGCGGAGAGATGAAGATCAGACGCCTTGTTCTTGACAGCGAAAGCCAATAGCTGCGCGATGTCCATCTATAATGACCCCACCCTAGTTATCAGTACTTTGCGTACTTTCTTTTGTATGTTCGCCGGATTATGTCTGTAATTGCCGCCAACTTGCAAGCCGTTCACCAGCGCATCGCGGCGGCCGCACAACAAGCCGGCAGACAGCCCGCGGACATCGCCCTGCTGGCGGTTTCCAAGACCGTTCCCCCCGACCGCATAAGGGCCGCATACGCCGCCGGACAGGTCGCTTTCGGCGAAAACTACGTCCAGGAAGGCGTCGACAAGATCGCCGCGCTGGCCGACCTGCGCCACCGCCTGCAATGGCATTTCATCGGCCCGCTGCAGAGCAACAAGACCCGCCTGGTGGCGGAGCATTTCGACTGGGTGCACGCCGTCGACCGGCTCAGGATCGCCGAGCGGCTGTCGGCCCAGCGCCCGGCCGGCATGGCCGCGCTGCAGGTCTGCATCCAGGTCAATATCAGCGGCGAAGCCAGCAAGAGCGGCGTCGCCCCGGCAGAGGTGCCCGGCCTGGCACATGCCGTCGCCGCGCTGCCAGGCCTGCGCCTGCGCGGGCTGATGGCCATCCCCGAGCCCGAGCACGACCCCGCCGCGCAGCGCCGCCCGTTCGCGGCCATGCGCGCCATGCTGCAGGCGCTGCGCACCGACGGCCTGGACCTCGACACGCTGTCGATGGGCATGTCGGGCGACATGGAAGCCGCCATCGCCGAGGGCGCCACGCTGGTGCGGATCGGCACCGCCATTTTCGGAGCGCGCCAATACCCGTAGTCCGGCGCGCCCAGTCCATTCCCTTCAAGCCCCCCAACGGATCTCCATGCTCGATACCCTTACCTTTGGCTTTCTCGGCGGCGGCAACATGGCCACCGCACTGATCGGCGGCCTGATCGCCCGCGGCGTGCCGGCCGGCTCGATCCGCGTGGTCGACCCCTTCCCCGAGGCCCAGCAACGCCTGGCGCGCGACCTCGGCGTGCATGCCGCCGGCGCGCCGGATGCCGCCTTCGGCGCCTGCGACGTGCTGGTGCTGGCGGTCAAGCCGCAGCAGTTCCGCGACGCCGCGGCGCAGCTGCTGCCGATCCTGCCGGCCAGCGGCAAGGGCAACCTGGTGATCAGCGTGGCCGCCGGCATCCGGCTGCAGGACATGGAGCGCTGGCTGGACGGGCGCGCCCGGCTGGTGCGGGCGATGCCGAACACGCCGGCGCTGGCCGGCATGGGCATGACCGGGCTGGCCGCGCCGGCCGGGCTGTCGGCCGAAGACCGCGCGATCGCCAGCGCGGTGGCCGAGGCCGTCGGCAAGTGCGTATGGGTGGATGGGGATGACCAGATCGATGCGGTCACCGCCATTTCCGGCAGTGGGCCGGCCTATGTCTTCTACTTTATCGAAGCGATGGAACGCGCCGCCACCGAGCTGGGCCTGACGGCGGAGCAAGGCCGCGAACTGGCGGTAGAGACCTTCCGTGGCGCTGCTACCCTGGCCGGGCAGTCTTCCGAGCCGGTGTCGACGCTGCGTGAGCGCGTGACGTCCAAGGGCGGCACGACGTATGCGGCGCTGACGGCGATGGAGGCTTCGGGCATTGGTGATGCCTTCGTGCGCGCGATGCATGCTGCCGCGGCGCGGGGCAAGGAGATGGGGGCGGAGTTCGGGAAGGATTGAGGCGCGGCCAAACCGCGGGCGCTCTGACCTGGCCGCCGCCCCATGTGAACGCTCCCCTCTCCCGCAAGCGGGAGAGGGGAGAAAACCAGCGGGATCTAATCAGCGAATTGCATAAGCCACCGCCGTCCCCGCAAACACACAGGCCCCCAGCCAGTTGTTATGCCGGAACGCCGCGAAACACCGCATCCGGTCGCGGTCACGAATCAGCGTGTAATGATACCCGGCGCAACCCGCAGCCGCCGCCAGCCCCACCCAGTAAGGCCACCCCAGCCCCAGCAGCACCCCCGCCCACGCCATCAGCGCCAGGAACGCGGCATAGCAGAGCATGATCGCCGCCACGTCGAAGCGGCCAAAGGTAATGGCCGAAGTCTTCATGCCGATCAGGAGGTCGTCGTCACGATCGACCATCGCATAAGCCGTGTCATACGCCACCGCCCAGAACACATTGGCCAGCAGCATCAGCCACGCCACCGGCGGCACCTGGTCCTGGATCGCGGCAAACGCCATCGGGATACCAAAGCCAAACGCGATGCCGAGATAAGCCTGCGGAATCGCAAAGAAGCGCTTGAAGAACGGGTAAGTGCCGGCCACCACCGCCGCCACCACCGCCAGCCATTTGGTCAGCGCATTGAGCGGCAACACCAGCGCAAAAGCCACCAGCGCCAGCACGGCGGCGACGGCCAGCGCTTCCCACGCTGCGATCTTGCCCGCGGTCAGCGGCCGTTCCCTGGTGCGCTTGACGTGCTTGTCGAAGTCGCGGTCCGCCCAGTCGTTGATGGCGCAGCCAGCCGAGCGCATCAGAAAGGTGCCCGCCACGAAGATCCAGAACAGCCCCCACGCCGGCGGCCCGCCCGCGGCCATCCACATGGCCCACAGCGTCGGCCACAGCAGCAGCAGCGTGCCGATCGGCTTGTCGATGCGCACCAGGCGCGCGTAGAGGGAAAGGCGTTCAAGCATGGGCGTGGGGGGCAACGGCGAGAGGGTCTGCACTGCGCGGATCCGGGAAGGAGGATTCAATGAAAACGCGCCGCAGCCCGGACGGTTGCGACGCGCAGTGCCGGCCGCTACTGAAGGGCAGCCGGAGGTGGCAAGCTGGCCTCAGGCCAGCATCGCGCGCAGCATCCACGCGGTCTTTTCGTGCGTCTGCATGCGCTGGGTCAGCAGGTCGGCCGACGGTTCGTCGCCGGCGGCGTCGATCACCGGGAACAGCGAACGCGCGGTGCGCACCACGGCTTCCTGGCCTTCGACCAGCTTGCGGATCATTTCGGTGGCCTCGGGCACGCCCTCTTCCTCCGCGATCGAAGACAGGCGGGCGTATTCCTTGTAGGTGCCCGGTGCCGGGTAGCCCAGCGCGCGGATACGCTCGGCGATCGAGTCCACGGCGAGCGCCAGCTCGGTGTACTGGGTCTCGAACATCAGATGCAGCGTATTGAACATGGGACCCGTCACGTTCCAGTGGAAGTTATGGGTCTTGAGGTAGAGGGTGTAGGTGTCCGCCAGCAGCTTGGACAGGCCTTCCGCGATCTTCTTGCGGTCCTTGTCGGAAATACCGATATTCACGCTCATCTCATTCTTCTTTGCCATGGTAAATACGCTCCGTTCTGGTAAAGCCACGAGGGGCGCCGCCGGCGCTTTCCATGTTTTGGGGCCGGGCGGCGCAGTACCCGCATTATTGCACTAGCCGGCAATCCCGGCCAAACCCCGGGCCACCTCGCTGAACATCACGGTCGCGCCGAGCACGATCACGGCGGCGCCGATTTCCTTGCGCCACAGCTTGTGGCGCAGCCGCGCGGCATCGGCGCGCCCGGGCTGGTCGTGCCCGTCATGCCACAGCTGTCGCCACTCTTGGATAAACAACCGGATCATCGCCATCATCGTTCTCCGCGGCGCGGCATCCCGCCAGGGGCGCCGCGCCAGGCTGCCGCTTACTTCAGGTTGAGCGCGCGCTTCACGCCCTCGCCGTAGGCCGGGTCGGCCTTGGAGAAGTGCTCCAGCTGCACGCGCACGATCGCCTCAGGCACGCCCTGCATCGCCGCCGCGATATTGGCGAACAGGCGCTGGCGCTGGCCTTCGTCGAACAGGCGGAACAGCGCGCCGGGCTGGCTGTAGTAGTCCGGGTCGACGCGGTGGTCCCAGTGGTCGGCGGCACCATCCAGTGCCAGCGGCGGCTCGATCGCGCGTTCGCTGGCGGCGTAGGCGCCTTCGCGGTTGGGCTCGTAGTTGAGCTTGCCTCCCTGGTTGCCGTCCACGCGCATCGCGCCGTCACGGTGGAAGCTGTTGTGGAACGGGCATTTCGGCGCATTCACCGGGATCTGGTTGTGGTTGATCCCCAGGCGGTAGCGCTGCGTGTCGCCGTACGAGAACAGCCGCCCCTGCAGCATCTTGTCGGGCGAGAAGCCGATGCCCGGCACGATATTGGCCGGATTCATCGCCACCTGCTCGACCTCGGCAAAGTAGTTGTCCGGGTTGCGGTTGAGCTCGAGCACGCCCACGTCGATCAGCGGGTAGTCCTTGTGCGGCCAGACCTTGGTCAGGTCGAACGGATTGATGTGGTACTTGGCCGCATCCGCCTCCGGCATGATCTGCACGCGCAGGTTCCAGCGCGGGAAATTGCCTGTCTCGATGTTCTCGAACAGGTCGCGCTGCGCGCTTTCGCGGTCCGTTGCCACGACCTTGGCCGCTTCTTCATTGGTCCAGTTGGCGATGCCCTGCTGCGACTTGAAGTGGAACTTGACCCAGAAGCGCTCGTTGTTCGCGTTGATGAACGAGTACGTGTGCGAGCCGAAGCCGTGGATCTGGCGGTAGTTCTGCGGCAGACCGCGGTCGCTCATCAGGATGGTGACCTGGTGCAGGGATTCCGGATGGCGCGACCAGAAGTCCCACACCGCGATCGGGTCGCGCAGGTTGGTGCGCGGATTGCGCTTCTGCGTGTGGATAAAGTCCGGGAACTTGAGCGGGTCGCGCACGAAGAACACCGGGGTATTGTTGCCGACCACGTCCCAGTTGCCTTCGTCGGTGTAGAACTTGATCGAGAAGCCGCGCACGTCGCGCTCGGCATCGGCCGCGCCGCGCTCGCCGGCCACGGTCGAGAAGCGGATGAACAGCGGCGTCTCCTTGCCGACCTGGGCAAAGACCGAAGCCTTGGTGTACCTGGTGATGTCGTGGGTGACCTTGAGCGTGCCATAAGCGCCCGAGCCCTTGGCATGCACGCGCCGCTCGGGGATGACCTCGCGGTCGAAGTGGGCCAGCTTTTCGAGGAACCAGACATCCTGCAGCAGCATCGGGCCGCGCGGACCGGCCGTCTGCGCGTTCTGGTTGTCGGCGACGGGTGCGCCGGCGGCAGTGGTAAGGGTGTCCTTCTTGCTCATCTTTTCCTCTTTGTGGGTAGGCTGAAAGGGAACGCCGCATCAGAGCGCGGCGGCATAGCAGGCAAGGCAATCGAGCAGGCAGCGCCCCACGCGGAGGGGAAACGGGCGCCCGTTGATTGTTGTCGGAGAGAACTGGGCGCTGGTGCTCATCATTGGTTCCTGTCTCAGGTCGATGCCATCTGCATCGACAGGAGTCAGCCTACCAACGATCTATCGAATTGAGAATTCAATTATTTATACCTATGTATTAGGTCAAATCTATCTGGGATTTCTGCAACTTATCGCAGCGGAAGGTGACCGCCCGAAGACAGGTCCCTGAAATACCCCGTTGCTGGGCCGGAAATGACAACGGCCGCAGCGGAATCTCCGGTGCGGCCGAGGGAAATGCCTGTACTGTGGGGGCAGGAAGATCAGGCCGCTTCGGCCAGCTCCTTGGCGTCCAGCTTGCGCACGCCGGCGAGCTCGCACGCGGCCACGGCGTTGGCCAGCGCTTCCATAGCCGGCAGCCGGGTGAAGCTCTTGCGCCAGGCCAGCACCACGCGCCGGTCGGGCACCGGATCGGCAAACGGCACATAGGACAGCATGTCGCCCTTGGCCTTCAGGTCGGGCACCGAGGTGCGCGGCAGCACGGTGATGCCGACCCCGCTGGCCACCATATGGCGAATGGTTTCCAGCGACGAGCCCTCGAAGGTCTTCTGGATGCCGTCGGCCGCCTGCGAGAAGCGCGACAGTTCCGGGCACACGCCCAGCACATGGTCGCGGAAGCAGTGGCCGCTGCCCAGCAGCAGCATGGTTTGCTGCTTCAGTTCATCGGGGTCGATGGAGCGCGCCTGCGCCAGCTGGTGGCCGCGCGGCACGGCGACGACAAAGGGTTCGTCGTAGAGCGGGCGCACCGTCAGGCCCGAATCCGCGAACGGCTCGGCCATCACCGCGCAGTCGATCTCACCCTGCTTGAGCAGCTCGATCAGCTTGTGGGTGTAGTTCTCCTGCAGCATCAGCGGCATCTGCGGCACGGTCTCGATCATCTGCTTGACCAGCGACGGCAGCAGGTACGGCCCGATGGTGTAGATCACGCCCACGCGCAGCGGACCCGCAAGCGGGTCCTTGCCCTGCTTGGCGATCTCGCGAATGGCCATGGTCTGTTCAAGCACGCGCTGGGCCTGCGCCACGATCTGCTCGCCGACCGACGTCACCGACACCTCGGAGGTGCCGCGCTCGAAAATCTGCACGTTGAGTTCGTCTTCCAGCTTCTTGATCGCGACCGACAGCGTCGGCTGCGACACAAAGCAGGCTTCGGCGGCCCGGCCGAAATGGCGCTCGCGCGCCACGGCGACGATGTACTTGAGTTCGGTGAGCGTCATGACTTATCAGTTTCCGGTAGGCGATAGATTTTACCTTCGATTGCCGCTTCTGTCAGAGCGCCAGCCCGAATAGCCCGCAGCGGACTGGCGGGTGCGCTGAATGGCGCACATCCCGTCGAAAAACCAGCCCGCGATCAAGCCTTGAGGTAGTGCTCGCGCCCACCCAGCCAGCGCGAAAGGTGCGCTTCCACCGCTTCCGGGTAGCGCGCCAGCATCAGTTCGGCCGCCTCCTGCGCGTATTCCACCAGCCACGCGTCGGTCTGCAGGTCGGCAAAGCGCAACATCGCTTCGCCGGACTGGCGCGCACCCAGGAACTCGCCCGGGCCGCGGATTTCCAGGTCGCGCCGGGCGATCTCGAAGCCGTCGGTGGTCTCGCGCATGGTCGCCAGGCGCTCGCGCGCGGTCGGCGACAGCGGCGCCTGGTACATCAGCAGGCAGACCGATTCGGCGCTGCCCCGCCCCACCCGCCCGCGCAGCTGGTGCAGCTGCGCCAGGCCGAAGCGCTCGGCGTGCTCGATCACCATCAGCGAGGCATTGGGCACGTCCACGCCCACTTCGATCACGGTGGTGGCCACCAGCACCTGCATGCGGTTGGCGCTGAAGTCGTCCATCACCGCGGCCTTCTCGGCCGGCGGCAGGCGCCCGTGCACCAGGCCCACGCGCAGGTCGGGCAGCGCGGCCACCAGCGTTTCATAGGTCTCCACCGCGGTCTGCAGCTGCAGCGCCTCGCTTTCCTCGATCAGCGGACACACCCAGTAGACCTGGCGGCCTTCGGCGGCGGCGTGATGGATGCGTCCGATCACTTCGTCGCGCCGCTCGTCGTTGACCAGGCGCGTGACGATGGGGGTGCGGCCCGGCGGCAATTCATCGATCACCGACACATCGAGGTCGGCGTAGTAAGTCATGGCGAGCGTGCGCGGGATCGGCGTGGCCGACATCATCAACTGGTGCGGCACGGTCTCGGCCGCGGTTGCCGCTGAATCGGGGGTATCGGCGGCACCGGCCTTGCCGCGCAGCGCCAGCCGCTGCGCCACGCCGAAGCGGTGCTGCTCGTCGACCACCGACAGCCCCAGTTTGGCAAAGCGCACGGTGTCCTGGATCAGCGCGTGGGTGCCGATCACCAGCTGCGCCTGGCCCGATTCCACGCGCGCCGCGGCCTCGCGCTTGTCGCGTGCCTTCTGGCTGCCGGCCAGCCACGCCACCGGCACGCCCAGCGGCTCCAGCCATGCGGACAGCTTGCGGTAGTGCTGCTCGGCCAGGATTTCGGTGGGCGCCATCAAAGCGGCCTGGTAGCCGGCATCGATCGCCTGGCAGGCCGCCAGCGCGGCGACGATGGTCTTGCCGCTGCCCACGTCGCCCTGCAGCAGCCGGTGCATCGGGTGCGGGCGCGTCATGTCGGCAGCGATTTCTTCCACCACGCGCTGCTGCGCCCCGGTCAGCCGGAACGGCAACGCAGCCAGGAAGCGCGTCAGCAGGCCGCCCTCGCGGCGCGGCATGGTCGGCGCGGTCTTTTCGCGCCGCGCCGCGTGCGCGCGCCGCAGCGAGATCTGCTGCGCCAGCAGCTCGTCGAACTTGATGCGCTGCCAGGCCGGGTGCGAGCGGTCGGCCAGCGCGGCCTCGCTCTCCTGCGGCGACGGCGCGTGCAGCAACCGCAGGCAGTCGGCCAGCGGGCGCAGGTGCAGGCGTGCCAGCGGCCCGTCCAACACCGCCCGCGGCAGCGTCTCGGGCATGGGCGTGCGCGACAGCGTGCCGCCGATGGCCTTGCGCAGATAGGCCTGCGGGATGCCGGCGGTGGACGGATACACCGGCGTCAGGCGGTCGGGCAGCGCTTCGCCGGGCACCACCGGGCGCACCGTCGGGTGGACCATCTCGGCGCCGAAGAAGCCGCCGCGCACCTCGCCGCGCACGCGCAGGCGCACGCCTTCGGCCATCTGCTTGGTCTGGTTGCCGTAGAAGTTCAGGAAGCGCAGCGTCAGCTCGCCGCTGTCGTCGGCGATCTTGACCACCAGCTGGCGGCGCGGCCGGAACGTGACTTCGTTGGAGATGACCTCGCCTTCCACCTGCGCCGGCAGCCCGAGCCCGGCGCGGTGGATCGCCTCGGCGATCGGCGCCAGCGTGGTCTCGTCCTCATAGCGCATCGGCAAGTGCAGCACCAGGTCGACGGGACGGCGCAGGCCGAGCTTGGCCAGGCGCGCGGCCGCGGAAGACGTGCCGGAGGCGGCGGCCTTGCCCCTGGCTTCGCCGGCCTTGCCGCGCGCGGGCGCCGCCGTTTCCTTGGCGGCGTCGGCGGGGTCGTGGATCGGTTCAGCGGCGGTTCCGGGCATCGGCGAAAAAGTTGGCAGCGGTCGCTCTCGTGCTGCGGGGTTGGCTGGCGCGGCGCCGGCGAATAGCCGGCATCAAGCCTGGCCCGGCGGCAAGCGCGCCCGTGGCCTTACAATATCGGATTCGCCGATTGTACCCATGCCGGCTGCCACCACGGGCAGCGGAGTGCCGTTTTGTGCCCCGCTCCGGCCTGCATGGGATCGCGCAGCCCGCCGCTCCCACGATGTTGACGCTTTCCGATTTCGATTTCCCGCTGCCGCCAGAACTGATTGCCCAGAGCGCGCTGCCCGACCGCAGCGCGAGCCGGCTGCTGGTGGTCGAACGGCTGGCCCCGGCCGACACCGCCGACGCGGTGCGCATGGTCGACCGCGCCTTCAGCGACATCGTCGACTACCTGCGTCCCGACGACTTGCTGGTCTTCAACGACACCCGCGTGATCAAGGCGCGCTTCTTCGGCCACAAGCCCAGCGGCGGCAAGATCGAGGTGCTGGTCGAGCGCGTGGTCGACAGCCACACCGTGCTGGCCCAGGTGCGCGCCTCCAAGACCCCGACCGAGGGCAGCATACTGCACCTGGCCGACGGCGCCTTCGCCGTCACCGTGGGCCCGCGTGTGGACCAGTTCTTCACGCTGCGCTTCCCCGAACCGGCGCTGGACCTGATCGAGCGCTACGGCCGCCTGCCGCTGCCGCCATATATCAGGCACGACCCGGACGCCTACGACGAGACCCGCTACCAGACCGTCTACGCGCGCAGCCCGGGCGCGGTGGCCGCACCCACTGCGGGCCTGCATTTCGACGATGCGCTGTTCGCGCGGCTCAATGCCGCCGGCGTGCGGCGCGCCTTCCTGACGCTGCACGTGGGCGCCGGCACCTTCCAGCCGGTGCGCACCGAGAACCTGGCCGAGCACAAGATGCACTCGGAGTGGTACGCCGTCTCCGCAGACCTGGCCCAGGCCGTGCGCGACACCCGCGCACGCGGCGGCCGCGTGATCGCGGTCGGCACCACCTCGCTGCGCGCGCTGGAATCGGCCGCGCAGGCCGACGGCACGCTCGCCGCCGGCAGCGGCGACACCGATATCTTCATCACCCCCGGCTACCGCTTCCGCCTGGTCGATGCCCTGATCACCAACTTCCACCTGCCCAAGTCGACGCTGCTGATGCTGGTGTCGGCACTGGCCGGCGTGGAAGCCATCCGCGCCGCCTACCGCCATGCGGTCGAGCAGCGCTACCGTTTCTTCAGCTACGGCGACGCCATGCTGCTGACCCGCCAGCCCGGCGCCTGAATCCAGAATCACAAGCCATGCTCAACTTCGAACTCATCACCACCGACGGCAACGCCCGCCGCGGCCGCGTCACGCTGAACCACGGCGTGGTCGAGACGCCGATCTTCATGCCGGTCGGCACCTACGGCTCGGTCAAGGCGATGTCGCCGCTGGAACTGAACGAGATTGGCGCGCACATCATCCTGGGCAATACCTTCCACCTGTGGCTGCGCCCCGGGTTGGACGTGGTCAACGCCCACGAGGGCCTGCACAAGTTTATCGGCTGGGACAAGCCGATCCTGACCGATTCCGGTGGCTTCCAGGTGTTTTCGCTCGGCGATCTGCGCAAGATCACTGAAGATGGCGTCACGTTCGCATCTCCGGTCAATGGCGACAAGCTTTTCCTGTCGCCCGAGATCTCGATGCAGATCCAGCGCACGCTGAACTCCGACATCGTGATGCAGTTCGATGAGTGCACGCCGTACGAGATCGACGGCCGCGCCGCCACGCACGAGGAAGCGGCCAAGTCGATGCGCATGAGCCTGCGCTGGGCCAAGCGCTCGCGCGACGAGTTCGAGCGCCTGGCCAACCCCAACGCGCTGTTCGGCATCGTCCAGGGAGGCATGTACGAAGACCTGCGCGACGAATCGCTGGCCGGCCTGTCCGAGCTGGACTTCCACGGCTTTGCCATCGGCGGGCTGTCGGTGGGCGAGCCCAAGGAAGACATGATGCGCGTGCTCGAGCACGTCGCGCCGCGCCTCCCGGCCCACAAGCCGCACTACCTGATGGGCGTGGGCACGCCCGAAGACCTGGTCGCCGGCGTCGCCGCCGGGGTGGACATGTTCGACTGCGTGATGCCCACCCGCAACGCACGCAACGGCTGGCTCTTCACCCGCTTCGGCGACGTCAAGATCAAGAACGCGGCGCACCGCAACGATCCGCGCCCGCTCGATGAAAGCTGCGCCTGCTACACCTGCCGCAACTTCTCGCGCGCCTACCTGCACCACCTGCACCGCGTAGGCGAGATCCTGGGCGCGCGCCTCAATACCATCCACAACCTGCACTACTACCTGCAACTGATGCGCGAGATGCGCGAAGCCATCGAGCACCACCGCTTTGCCGACTTCCGGCGCCAGTTCGCCGCTGACCGCGCCCGCGGCACGCAGTGACAATGCCCGCTGGCGCGAACTTTTGCGCTGCCGGCGGTCGAATAGCCGGGTCATCCGGGGGCGAGCCGCGATCCGGAGCGCCCGGCCTTGCCGCCCCTGCCGCAAGTTGTCCCGGGCGCACCCGAACAAACCCGTATTCCGCCCTAGAATGCCAAGGGTGGGCGGAATGCGAATGGTAGAATGATCGATTATTTGACTAATTTTGTGACGGAGAATCAACGTGCTGATTTCTAACGCATTTGCCCAGACCACCGGTACCGGCGGCGCGGCTGGCGGCCTGATGAGCTTCCTGCCCATCATCCTGATGTTTGGCGTGCTGTGGTTCATCATGATCCGCCCGCAGATGAAGCGTCAGAAGGAAGCCAAGGCAATGCTCGAAGCGCTGGCCAAGAACGACGAAGTCGTGACCGCCGGCGGCATCCTGGGCAAGGTGACCAAGGTCACCGACCAGTACGTCAGCCTGGAAATCGCCGAAGGCACGGAAATCACCGTGCAGAAGAACGCCGTGACGACGGTGCTGCCGAAGGGCTCGCTGAAGGCGCTCTGATCCACCGATCGCGCGCGCGACTCCCGCCTTTGTCTTTTCCGGCATGCCCGTTCGCGCATGCCCCGGCAGCCGCCTGATCCAGCCCGACGAAGCCCCCGTGGCTTCGATCCGTGGTTGCCAGGCGGCTGTTTGCCAAACCGGTTCGGCCCCGCCGACGTGGTGCGCCACGCCAGCGCCGGCCCCGCCAACCGCTGAATGACTGGCCAGAGATGAATCGTTATCCGCTTTGGAAATACCTCGTGATCCTGGTGGCCCTGGCCATCGGCATCATCTATACCTTGCCGAATTTCTTCGGCGAGGCGCCTGCGGTGCAGGTGTCCTCGGGCAAGGCCACGGTCAAGGTCGACCTGTCGATGCAGAAGCAGGTCGAAGAGATCCTGGCACAGAACCAGCTGCAGCCTGACGGCGTCTTCTTTGATATTTCCGGCCAGTCCGGCTCGGTCAAGGCGCGCTTCCGCACCACCGACGAGCAGCTCAAGGCCAAGGACATCCTGTCGCGCACGCTCAACCCCGACGCGGCCGACCCCACCTATGTGGTCGCGCTGAACCTGCTGTCGGGCTCGCCGCGCTGGCTGACCGCCATGCACGCGCTGCCGATGTACCTGGGCCTGGACTTGCGCGGCGGCGTGCACTTCCTGCTGCAGGTCGACATGAAGGGCGCGGTCGACAAGAAGCTCGACAGCCTGGGCGGCGACGCGCGCACCCTGCTGCGCGACAAGAGCATCCGCCACGGCGGCATCGACCGCGATGGCGAGCGCCTGACGGTGCGCTTCAACAACGCCGACGACGCCAACCGCGCGCGTCCGCTGCTGGCCGACAACCTGCGCGAAGTCGCCTTCGCCATGGACGGCAACAATATCGTCGGCACCTTCACCGAAGCCGCCCGCAAGGCCGTGCAGGATGCCGCGGTCAAGCAGAACATCACCACGCTGCACAACCGCGTCAACGAGCTTGGCGTGGCCGAGCCGGTGATCCAGCAGCAAGGCGCCGACCGCATCGTGGTGCAGCTGCCCGGCGTGCAGGACACCGCCAAGGCCAAGGACATCATCGGCCGCACCGCCACGCTCGAAGCCCGCCTGGTCGACAACGACGCGCCGCGCAGCCCGCGCCCGGGCGACCCGATCCCGTTCGGCAGCGAGCTCTTCACGCAAGGCAACGGCGCCCCGGTGGTGCTGAAGAAGCAGGTCATCTTCACCGGCGACCGCATTGAAAGCGCCTCGGCCGGCTTCGACCAGAACCAGCAGCCTTCGGTCAACATCAAGCTCGACGCCCAGGGCGGACGCGTGCTGCGCGACGTCTCGCGCGAGAACCTGAAGAAGCCGATGGCGATCGTGCTGTTCGAAAAGGGCAAGGGCGAAGTGCTGACGGTGGCGACGATCCAGTCCGAACTGGGCTCCAGCTTCCAGATCACCGGCTCCTACTCCACCGAAGCCGCCAACGACCTGGCGCTGCTGCTGCGCGCCGGCTCGCTGGCCGCGCCGATGGAGATCATCGAAGAGCGCACCATCGGCCCGTCGCTGGGCGCGGACAACATCCGGAAGGGTTTTGACTCGGTCGCCTACGGCTTTGCCGCCATCGGCGTGTTCATGATCCTGTACTACATGCTGTTCGGCGTGTTCTCGGTGGTGGCGCTGGGCGTGAACCTGCTGCTGCTGATCGCGGTGCTGTCGATGCTGCAGGCCACGCTGACGCTGCCGGGCATTGCCGCCATCGCGCTGGTGCTGGGCATGGCCATCGACGCCAACGTGCTGATCAACGAGCGCATCCGCGAGGAACTGCGCGCGGGCGCGTCGCCGCAGATGGCGATCGCGGTCGGCTTCGACCGCGCCTGGGCCACCATTCTGGACTCCAACGTGACCACGCTGATCGCCGGCCTGGCACTGCTGGCCTTTGGTTCGGGCCCGGTGCGCGGCTTTGCCGTGGTGCACTGCCTGGGCATCCTGACCTCGATGTTCTCGGCGGTGTTCTTCAACCGCGGCCTGGTCAACCTCTGGTACGGCCGCAAGAAGAAGCTGCAGAGCGTGGCCATCGGCCAGATCTGGAAGCCGGGCAACACCACCGACACGCCGGTCGCCAAGTAAGGCGAGCAGCAACAACTAGCAGTACAGAACAGGATTCAACATGGAATTCTTCCGCATCCGGCGCGACATTCCGTTCATGAAGCACGCGTTGGTCTTCAACGTGATTTCCTTCCTGACGTTTGCCGCAGCCGTGTTCTTCCTCTGGCACAAGGGC
Organism: Cupriavidus necator; assembly: GCF_016127575.1. Lineage (NCBI taxonomy): Bacteria > Pseudomonadati > Pseudomonadota > Betaproteobacteria > Burkholderiales > Burkholderiaceae > Cupriavidus > Cupriavidus necator. The sequence continues at coordinate 2,192,294 of NZ_CP066018.1, read as the reverse complement.
CTGCACCTGTCGATCGAATTCACCGGCGGCACGGTGATGGAAGTCAGCTACCAGCAGACCGCCGACCTGGAAAAGATCCGCGGCCAGGTGGGCAAGCTGGGCTATACCGACGTGCAGGTGCAGAATTTCGGCACCTCGCGCGACGTGATGATCCGCCTGCCGCTGCAGAAGGGCGCGGACGGCAAGCCCGTCACCTCGGCCCAGCAGAGCGAGCAGGTGATGGCCTCGCTGCAGGCGGCCTCGCCTGACGTGAAGCTGCAACGGGTGGAGTTCGTCGGCCCGCAGGTGGGCAAGGAACTGGCCACCGACGGCCTGCTCGCGCTGCTGTGCGTGGTGGCCGGCATCGTGATCTACCTGTCGTTCCGCTTCGAATGGAAGTTCGCGGTGGCGGGCATCATCGCCAACCTGCACGACGTGGTCATCATCCTGGGCTTCTTCGCCTACTTCCAGTGGGAATTCTCGCTGTCGGTGCTGGCGGCGATCCTGGCGGTGCTGGGCTATTCGGTCAACGAATCGGTGGTGATCTTCGACCGGATCCGCGAGAACTTCCGCAAGTTCCGCAAGATGAGCACCCACGAGATCATCGACAACGCGATCACCAGCACCATCTCGCGCACCATCATCACCCACGGCTCGACCCAGATGATGGTGCTGTCGATGTTCTTCTTCGGTGGCCCCACGCTGCACTACTTTGCCCTGGCACTGACGGTCGGCATCTTGTTCGGCATCTACTCGTCGGTGTTCGTGGCCGCGGCGCTGGCGATGTGGCTGGGCGTCAAGCGCGAGGATCTGGTCAAGGGCGAGAAGAAGTCCGACTCGACCGACCGCAACGACCCCAACTACGGCGCGCAGGCCTGACGGCTTGCCGCCCACGAAAACAAAGGCGCCCCGGGCGCCTTTGTTTTTTTCCGCGGCCGGCCGGTGTTATGCCTGGCCTGACCAGCGTGAGCGCGCTCCCGCGGGCGGGGCCGGCATCAGCGGCTCGCGGTCCTGTCCCGGCTCGGGCTCGGGGATGGGGCGGCCGGAATCGCGCCATTCCACGGCGGCGGCAAGACCGTAGCGCTCGGCATACTCCTTGAACCAGATCCCTTCGGGCGAATGTCGCGTGATGCCGCGGCGCGGGCCCGCGCCGGCGTTGCGTCGCCGGCGGGCTTTGCCGGGGGCGGGACATCGCCGGTGGCCGCGCGCACGTATTGCTGCAACTGGAGCAGGGACTCGCCCAGCACCGCGGCGTAAAGGACTTCGATGTTCTCGAAATACAGATAGAGGGTCGCCGGGGCGATGCCGGCCGCCAACGCGATCCGCCTGGCGGACGCTGCCTCGAGTCCCGCGGAAACCAGGATGGTTCGAGCCGCCTCGACAATCGCTGCGCGCTGCGTATCGACGTTCTGCGCGGAGCGCGCGGGCCGCCCCCTGCGCCTGGCGGCTACGGCAGCGGCCGCACCGATCGTCTTGCTTGCCATGTCAGCCTGCACCTCACCGGCTACAGCCCGGCTCCATGTCAACGTTGCTCGGCAAAGCGCTCGATCCACGCCGCCAGCCGGTCGGCCGCGAAGAACTCGGTACGCTGGCCGGCACGGCACAGGATGGCGTCGCCATCGCGCGCAAACTGCAGCGCACCGCCGGCCTCGTCCAGCCACAGCAGGCTGGCCAGCCACGCCGCATGCGCGGCAGACACCGGCGCGCCCACCGGCTGCACCAGGTACTCGGCCAACGTGGCCGGCGCGGTCCAGACCACGGTATCGCCATCGCGGCGCACCACCTCGCTGCCCAGCGCGTCGGCGATTACCGCGACGGCATCGGCCGCCCCCTTGCCCGCGTTGGCGCTGCGCAGGCCCGCCAGGCGCGTGCCGACGGCATGGCCGAAGCTGCCGCTGCGCTCGGCCTCGGCCCGCACCAGGTCGGCGTAGTCCATGCGCTGCCAGTCCGGCTCGACGCTGCCCGCGCCGGCCAGGTCGACCGCCGCGAGGTAGGTCTCCACCGGCTGGAAACGGCCCGGCCCGATCAGGCTGGCGCACAGCGCATGCACCATGCCGATGCGCGAGGCCACGGTCTGGGTCTGCAGCACGGACAGCTTCTCGCGCAGCAGCTGGTCGCGTTCCTTGCGCAGGCCGGCCAGTTCCAGCGCCTGCTTCAGCTCCATGCGCAGCGCGGTGATGTCCCACGGCTTCTTGATGTAGCGGTGGATCTGCCCCTGGTTGACCGCCTCGACGGTCTGGTCGAGCTCCGAATACGCGGTGGTCAGGATGCGCACGATATGCGGGTAGCGCTCGCGCGCGTAGCGCAGCAGTTCGTTGCCATACTCGCCCGGCATGCGCTGGTCCGACACCAGCACCGCAAGGCTGTCTGCGTGGGCGTCGAGCAAGGCCTTGCCCTCTTCAACGGAGCCGCCGGTGGCCACCGGTGCCAGCGCCCCGATGGCACGCTGGAAATACTTGACTGCAGTCGCTTCGTCATCGACGAACAGAATCGCCGGGGGTGGTGCCTGCGTGGCATTCGGTTCGGTCATCGGTCACTCCTATGCTTTCGACTCTTGAAACTTGGAAAGTCCAGCGTCACCGTCGTGCCGGCACCGGATGCGGATTCGATCCGGATGCCGCCGCCAAACGACTGCATGACGCGGTTGCAGAAAATCATGCCCAGGCCGCTGCCGCCGGCACTGGCGTGGGTGGTGACAGGGTCGACCAGCAACCGCTCCATCACTTCCGGCGCAATCCCCGGCCCGTTGTCGCAGATGCGGATTTCCGGGCGCGGCTGCGCCACCACCACAAAGCGCAACGCCGGCGTGCCGACACTGCCCAGCGCCCGCAGCGCGTTGCTCATCACCGAGGAGAGCACCAGCGCCACGCAGTTGGGCAGCGTCTGCACCGGGAAATCGCCGTGCATCTCCACCTGCACCCAGCTGCGCTGGTCGCCTGCGAACGGGTAGCTGTCCAGCAGCGAAGTGACCAGCGAGCCGGCGCTGACCTCGGCGCCGGCATCGGGCCGCGCCGGCGTGCTGCCGGCACTGTTGCGCACCGACTGCAGGAACGACGACAGCACCGCCAGGCAATACTGGGCGTTGTCGTACATGGCGCTGGCCGCCTGGCCGATCTCGGCCTGGCGCTGCGCACTGTACTCGCCGGCGACACGTCCGCGGATGCCGTGGGCAAAGTTGGCGATGGCAGCCAGCGGGGTATTCAGCTCATGCGCCAGGAAGGCCAGGGTCTCGTCGATCGCCATCAGCCGGTGCTGGCGCAGGGTGCGCTCGCGGTGGCGCTCGCGGTGGCGCTCGGCGGCGCCTGCCAGCACCTCGCGCAGGTCGGCCACGCTCAGCGGCTTTTCCAGGATGCGGAAGACTTCGCCGCTGTTGACCGTTTCCAGCAGCACATCCTTGTCGGCATAGGCGGTGACCAGGATGCGCACGATCTGCGGGTATTCCTGCGCCACCTGGCGCAGCAGCTGGCCGCCGTCGCGCCCGGGCATGCGGAAGTCGGTCACCAGCACCGCCACGCGGGCGGGGTCCGCGCGCAGCACCGCCAGGGCCTCGTCGGCGCTGTCTGCCACCAGCACCTCATAGTCGCTGCCGGCGGCCCGGGCGAAATACTTGCGCGCCATCTCCTCGTCGTCGACATAGAGGACGGCAAGCCGTGCCTGCTTCGCTTCGCTCATGGCTGGTTACTCCGCACGCGGCAGGTCGAAGCTGAACGCGGTCCACTGGCCCAGTTCGCTCTCGGCATACAGCTGCCCGCCGTGGCGTTCCACCACCGCGTAGCTGATCGACAGGCCCAGGCCAAGCCCCTGCCCCACCTCGCGCGTGGTGAAGAACGGCTCGAACACGCGCGCCAGGTTTTCCTGGGGGATGCCAGGGCCGTTGTCGCGCACCATGACGTGCAGGCGGTGGTTGTCCCAGCGGGCCGTGGTATGGATCGCGGGCGCGGCCGTGCCCGCCTTGCGCATGGCCAGCGCGGCATTCGAGAACAGGTTGATCAGCACGCCGATGATGGCCGCCTCGTCGCCCAGCACCAGGGTGTCGGCAGGCAGTTCGCGGCTGAGGCTGACCCCGCGCAGCTCATGCGCGGTCAGGCGGATCGACGAATCGAGCGCCTTCTCGAACAGGAACGGCGTGCCTTCCACCTCGGCGCCCGGCTTGCGGTAGGCAAAGGTCTTGAGGTCGGAGACGATATGCTGGATGCGCTGCATCCCCTGCTTGGCGTCGACCAGGCACTCTTCCAGCGAAGGGTTCTCCTTGGCCTGTGGCTCTTCCATCGCCACTTCGATCGCCATCAGGCAGAAGTTGACCGGGTTGTTCACCTCGTGCAGCAGCCCCGCCGCCAGCGTACCGATGGCGGCCATCTTCTCCTGCTGCAGCATCTGGCCCTTGATGTCGGCCAGCCGGCGGTTGATGTCGGCAAGCTCGTCGTTCTTGTGCGCCAGCTCTTCCTTGAGCCGTATCAGGTGGAAGTGGCCGCGCTCGTTCATGAACGTGTAGACCGCGCTGGCCACGATCGAGAACATGATGAACAGCGAATTGACGGTGAAGTGCGCGCGCTGCGCCAGGCCATCGGGGTGGATCAGGCAGGCGCCGAGGTAGAGCAGGTAAGTGACCACGCCAAAGCCGATGGTCTGCCACAGGCCCATGGGCATGGCGATGCCGACCGCGAAGATGACCAGGTTCAGCCCGGCATAGTAGATGGACGAGGCGCCGTCGGTGGTGGCGATCATCCATGTGATCATCATCTGCGGCAGCAGCAGCAGCCAGGCCAGCGTGAGCGGCTGCACGAAGCGCCGGCCGGCCTGGTTGGCCAGCAGCAGGAAGATCAGCCCGATCAGGACCGAGACCACCAGGCGGGCGACAAAGAACTGCAGCTGGTGGCTGGGATAGATCCCGTAGTCGAGCCCGACGCCGGCCATCACCAGCACGATGGCCGTCAGCGCGCCGGCCCGGCTCGAGACCAGGCGAAACTCGCGCAGGTCAGCCTCGTACGGGGAATACCTGCTCGCAGTCCGTTTCAGCATGGTGGTCAGGCCTTGGCCGGATCAGTCACGATCGCTTCCACAAACACGTTGACGCCGGTCGGGTCGACGTAGGTGCGGCCGTCGCGCGTATTGGCCGGCAGCAAAGACTGCATGCCGGCCTCATCGCGGTAGATCAGGTACCACTCCAGCATATGTTCCATGCTGTACCGTTCCGGGTTGTCGACGTGGACGTTGGTGGCCAGGATGCGCCCCTCGGGATGGGTGCGCGTGGAGAAATAGCTCAGCAGGCGCGCGCAGACGCGGTCGGACAGGTAGTCGAACAGGCCGGCGCAGTAGACCCCGTCGAACTCGCGCAGCGACGGATCGTGGTCGATCCGGCGCTTGAGCAGTTCATGCACCGAGTGGTGGACATATTCCACCTCGACCTTCGCATTGGCCTTGCGGCAGCTCTCTTCGATGCGCCCGCGCGCGTAGTCCAGCGTTTCCTGGCTGAAGTCGAGCAGCTGGAACGACAGCCAGTGCGGCTCGGGGTATTCGGTAATGAAGCGGTTGATCTCGACCGCCGGGCCACAGCCCACGTTGAGCAGCCGGAACGGCTTGCCCGCGGCCCGGGCCTGCTCGGCCATGCGCACCAGGAAATCGACCAGCAGGTTGATGCGGTTGCGGTGGGCAGCGGCCACGGACGACTGCAGGAAGGTTGCGTTGACGATCTGGAAGTAGGTGCTGGGGCCCTGGCGCGGATCCGACAGGATCTGGTTGACCATTTCGTAGTCGCCGGCATAGCCGAGCGGCTTGGTATAGGTCCGGAACACGAACGGTGAGCGCAGCAGCAAGGGATGCAGCGCCGCCTGCGTGAAGGTGCGGTGCATCACGGTGTCTTCTTCCGGCACGTGCGCGGCTTCGCCGTCGAGCCGCGCGGAATATTCGCGGATCTTCAGTGCGATCGGGGTGGCCAGCTCCTCGAACACGTCCATGCGCAGCGTATCGCCTTCCTTGGGCAGCGTGCTGGTCATGTCGACCTGCTCCACCCAGCGCGACACCTCGGACAGGAACGCGCGCATTTCATTGACCACGATCTGGTAGTCGGGCCGGATATTGAAGCGCTCATTCCAGTCCTGCACGAACCGCTGCGACTCGCGCGCGACCGACTTGGGCTCGTTGTCCAGGTTGCTCAGCTCCAGCCACTCGTCGATCAGCGTCAGCGACACCACCGCGGTCAGGCCGGTGTTCACCAGGCTCATGACCACGGCCTTGCCGAGGTAGGCATTCTTCGAGCCCATGCGGACGCTGAGTTCGCTCAGCACCTCACTGACCTGCACGATCGAATACGGGTTGTAGATCTCCATCACCAGGGACTTTCTCTGGAGATTGACAATCGTGCCCCGCACCTGCTCGCCCTGCGAGTTGCGGAAACTAACTACCGGATCGATTTGCGTTTTGGAATACACGGTATTGCGCCAGGGAAAACCGAGAAACGCTGCGGGCCATACAGCCAGGGCAGAACGGCCGGGTACAGCATGAGGGGCGAGGAGGTCGCGGGGGTGGCTACCGGTATCGGGACATGCAGCGAATGCTCATAGTGATGCGCTTTAGCCGGTTGCGGGCATGGCTGCCCCCGCCTTGGCAGGAGTAGCAATGCCACGATCAAGGAGGGATTGCCGCGGGCCATTGTACTGTGCCCGTCGGGGGTCGTACAACCAAGTGCCCTGGCAGGCGCCTGAATCATACCGGCCAATAAAAAAGGCCGGCATTGCCGGCCTTGACTGCCTGGAAGCCCGGCGCAGCGGGCTGGCACGCTCAGTCCGCGCGCACGCCTTCCACCTGGATGGCAAGCTTGACCTCGGGCTTGAAGCCCATCTTCACGCCGTAGTCCAGGCCGAAGTCGGCACGGTTGAAATGGCCCACGGCGTCGGCGCCGCAGGCTTCGCGCTTGAGCATCGGGTGCTGGATGCACTTGAAATCGCGGATTTCCAGCTTGACCGGCTTGGACACGCCGCGCAGCGTCAGCATGCCGTCAACCTCGGTCGGCACGTCACCCTTGAACTTGGAGAACTTGCCCTTGTAGACGGCCTCGGGGAAGGCTTCCACGTCGAACATGTCCGGGCCCTTGGCGTGCTGGTTCAGCTTGGCATTGCCGAAATCGATCGAAGCCGGGTCGATCTTGACCTCGACCGAGCCCGCCTTGGCGGCACGGTCCAGCGTGACCACGCCGCTGGACTTGTCGAACTTGCCGCGCCAGGTCGACAGGCCGCCCAGGTGGTCGGCCTCGAAGCTCGGGTAGGTGTGGGTCGGATCGAGGTTGTAGGTCACGGTATTGGCCGAAGCCACGCCGAAGGCGGCGGTTGCGGAAATGGCCGCGACGGCGGCAACGAGGGAACGCAGTTTCATGGAATCTCCCGACAAATCAGGTTGGGGCGGAACGTTCTCACGAACGCCGATTGGGTACGTCAGCGGAATGCCGGCCTTGCTTGTTACTTCTTGGCCAGCACGATACGGAATTTGATCTGCACGTCGTCGGCCACCACGGAAGTGTCCTTCCACTCGCCGTCGCCGATATTGAAGACCGTGCGCTTGATCGGCAGCGCGCCCTCGAACACCTGCACGGCGCCTTCCTGGCGGTAGGTGGCGGGCACCACCACGTCAACGGTCTTGCCCTTGATGGTCAGCTTGCCGGCCACGTCGTACTTGCCCGGCGTGCCGTTCTTGATGCTGGTGGACTGGAACACGGCCTTGGGGTACTTGGCGGCGTCGAACCAGTCCTTGCCCTTCACTTCCTTGGTGGTCTCGGCGTCGCCGATCTCGAAGCTGGACACATCGATCTCGACCTTGGCCGACGAGGTCGCCAGCTTGGCCGGGTCGAAGCTGACCGCGGCATCGAACTTCCTGAACTTGCCTTCCATCGGCACACCGATCTGGCGCGCGACCGCGGTCACCGAGCTCTTGGCGGCGTCAACCTGCGCCCAGGCCAGGTTGGCTGCGATGCCGGAGGCGGCCAGGACGGCGGCGATGACGAGCGAGCCGCGGCGGGAATTGCGTTTCATCTCAAAAAACTCCTGTCAGGGTCGGCGCAGCGCGCCGCGGTACGGAAAAAGTTGGCCGGGGCGGCGCCTCAGCGCAGGAACGGCAGCATCCGGCCCAGCGTGCCGTCGCGGTCGACGAACTGGTGCTTGACCGCCGCCGCCGCATGGACAACGACCACCGCCGCCATCAGGTAGTTCAGCCAGATATGGACAAACTTGAGTATTTCTTTCAGTTCGTCGTTCTTCTCCAGCAGCGCCGGCATCTTCCACAGGCCCAGGTAGACCACCGGCACGCCCGCGGCCGAGCTGTACAGGTAGCCGCTGATAGGAACGGTCACGATCAGCAGGTACAGCAGGTGATGGGCGCCGGCCGCGGCTTTGGCCTGCCAGGCCGGCGTGCCGGGCGCCACCGGCGGTGCCGCATGGGTTGCACGCCACAGCACGCGCAGCACGGCAACCGCGAAGATCGTCACGCCCAGCCACTTGTGCCAGGAGTAGAGCTTGAGCTTGGTCGGCGTCAGCCCCGGAATGCCGGTCATGTACAGGCCGAGCCCGAACGCGGCGAAGATCGCCAGCGCAATGACCCAGTGCAAGGCGATCGCGGTGGCACCGTAGCCGGTGGGGGCGTTGGCGGTAGAACGCATCGGACTCCTCTCGCCCCGCGCAGGAGCGTTTCACAATTTTGGGGAAGGCACCGGCGGGGGCTGGCCCGCCCGTGCGCTTACGATTCTCGCATTATTGCGGCGGGCTGTGCGCCGATGAAGGACAGTCCTTCATTAAGTTATTCAAATGCTTTGAAGTGACATTCTGTCGCAAGCGGCACAAAGCCGCAGTGACCTGCCCGCCGCGCTGCGCCAGAAAAGCAAAAAGCCATCCTCGCGGATGGCTTTTGCAGCACGTCGCCCCGGTTCAGGGGCGAAATGTGGCGTCAGATGCGCTCGGCCAGCACCACGGCCTTGCCGATGTAGCTGGCGGGCGTCATGCCCAGCAGCAGCTTCTTGGCGTCGTCGGGGATCGCCAGGCCGTTGATGAAGGTCTGCAGCGCCTCGCGCGAGATGCCCTTGCCGCGGGTCAGCTCCTTGAGCTGCTCGTACGGGTTGGGCACGCCGAAGCGGCGCATCACGGTCTGCACCGGCTCGGCCAGCACCTCCCAGCAGTTGTCCAGGTCTTCGTCCAGGCGCTCGGGGTTGGTTTCCAGCTTGCCCAGGCCACGCAGGCAGGCCTCATAGGCCAGCAGGCTGTAGCCGAAGGCCACGCCGATATTGCGCAGCACGGTCGAATCGGTCAGGTCGCGCTGCCAGCGCGACAGCGGCAGCTTCTCGGACAAGTGGCGCAGCACGGCGTTGGCCAGGCCCAGGTTGCCTTCGGAGTTCTCGAAGTCGATCGGGTTGACCTTGTGCGGCATGGTCGACGAGCCGATTTCGCCGGCCTTGGTCTTCTGCTTGAAGTAACCCAGCGAGATATAGCCCCAGACGTCGCGGTTCAGGTCGAGCAGGATGGTGTTGGCGCGGGCGATCGCGTCGAACAGCTCGGCCATGTAGTCGTGCGGCTCGATCTGGATGGTGTACGGGTTGAAGACCAGGCCCAGGCGGGTCTCGATCACCTGCTTCGAGAAGGCTTCCCAGTCGAAGCTCGGGTAGGCCGACAGGTGCGCGTTGTAGTTGCCCACCGCGCCGTTCATCTTGCCCAGCAGCTCGACCTGCTCGATGCGCTGGATCGCGCGCGCCAGGCGCGCGGCCACGTTGGCCATTTCCTTGCCCAGCGTGGTCGGGCTGGCCGGCTGGCCGTGGGTGCGCGACAGCATCGGCTGCGCGGCATTGAGCTTGGCCAGCTCGACCAGGCGGGCGTGCACGCGCTTGAGCGCCGGCACCACCACGCCTTCGCGGGCGCCCTTGAGCATCATGCCGTGCGAGGTGTTGTTGATGTCTTCCGAGGTGCAGGCGAAGTGGATGAACTCGCTGGCGGCTTCCAGCTCGGCGTTGCCCTTGACCTGTTCCTTGAGCCAGTACTCGACCGCCTTGACGTCATGGTTGGTGACGGCTTCGATTTCCTTGATGCGGGCGGCGTCGGCCTCGCTGAACTTGTCCACCAGCGCCAGCAGCGCGGCCTCGGAGGCGGCCGAGAACTTGGGCATGTCGGGCAGGCCGGCCTGCGCCAGCGCGATCAGCCAGTGCACCTCGACCTTGACGCGGTTGCGCATGAACGCGGCCTCGGACAGCCATTCGCGCAGCGCATCGGCCTTGGCGGCGTAACGGCCATCGATCGGGGACAGGGCGGTGAGCGGCGAAAGCGAAGAGGAGGTCATGCTGGAAACCGGGAAAAGGGAGGCAATGGAAGAAGGCGACGAACAAGAAGCGCCGCGGGGGCTGGCGCTGTCAGCGTTGGCGGCGGGAGGGACCGGAAAAGCGACCTTATGCGGCCGGATGCGTCCAAAACGCCGCGCCGGCAGGCCCGCCGGCGCTGCGCAACGCAGGATTTTACCACCCCTGCCCCGGCTCCGGGCAGCGGTAAAGCGCCGCCGCGGGGCATCGGTGCGCAAGCCCGCATTCGCCATGCACCACGGGTATACTCGCGCACGCCGTTCCAGTAGCCTGTTATGAAGTGCATCGGGCAAGCCGCGCGCCCCACCGCCGCTGCCACAGAGCGACGATGCACTTCATAACAAGCTCAAGGGGAGAATATGAAGCTGTATGCATCCCGGACCAGTCCCTACGCGCGCAAGGTGCGCGTGGTGATGGCGGAGAAAAAGATCGAGTGCCAGCTCATCGAAGAGGATGTCTGGTCGCCCGAGACCAGGATCGGCCAGTTCAACCCGCTCGGCAAAGTGCCTTGCCTGGTCATGGAAGACGGCGGCGCAATCTTCGATTCGCGCGTGATCGTCGAATATGTCGACACCTTGACGCCGGTCAGCCGGTTGATCCCGCAGGGCGGGCGCGAGCGCCTGGAAGTCCGCTGCTGGGAGGCGCTGGCCGACGGCCTGCTCGACGCAGCGCTGCTGGTGCGCCTGGAGGCCACCCAGCGCGAGCCGCATGAGCGCAGCGAACGCTGGGTGCAGCGCCAGCGCGGCAAGATCGATGCGGCGCTGGTGGCCATGGCGCACGGCCTGGCCGACCGCCCCTTCTGCACCGGCACGCACTATTCGCTGGCCGACGTGGCGGTGGGCTGCGCGCTGTCCTACCTGGATTTCCGCTTCCCCGAGATCGCCTGGCGCGAGCGCCATCCCAACCTGGCGGCGCTGGAGGAAAAGCTGTCCAAGCGCCAGTCGTTTATCGATACGGAACCGCCGCGCGGCTGATCCACAGCGGCCGACAAGAAAACACCCGCCTCGAGCGGGTGTTTTTTCGTGCAGCGGCAGCGCTTACTGGATGATGCCGCCGCCTAGGCAGATGTCACCGTCATACAGCACCGCCGACTGCCCGGGCGTGACCGCCCATTGCGCCTCGGCAAACCGGAGCGTCAGCGCGTCGCCGTCCACCGCCTGCACCGTGCAGGCCGCATCGCTCTGGCGGTAGCGCGTCTTGGCCGCCATCGCCGCGCCCGCGGCGGGCGGCTCGCCGGCCACCCAGGACAGGTCCGACGCG